>NZ_JBHSZV010000022.1:0-52037 GCF_042663045.1 Halobacillus seohaensis
CAGGACGAAGTCCGAGGAGGCTCAGCGCCCGCCCCATGGAAAGCGAGCCGTTTCCCGCAGCCCCTACATTCACACAAACATCTCGAATTCAAGTCTTCAACAATACGGTTTCGTTAGTTTAATTGAAATCGTCCACAATATATATATATTTAATTGTGTGGTACCTGGTACCACACAACGTTAGCTTAAGTGCGTTTCGCATTCTCTATGCTTATTTTACGTAAACATCCTTTTTCCTATATAAATTTCCTATAGAATATTTCACTCTTGTACGGTTCCGTGAATAAACTCGAAATATTTTATCAAACCTTGCTTAAGTGGTATTTTTTTGTGACTTTGTTCAAAACCTAATACATAATAGTAATGTAAGGATTTGAAACATAAATCCTTTACCTATCCTCCTTTCATGATATATTAATTAGATGCAGAATAATTTATAATAGAGGTACTTAGGTCGAAGGGGTGTATGAATGGTAAGCAGATCAGACAAACATAAAGGGAAAAAAAAGAAATGGCTATGGATATCATTAGCGATCGTCTTATTTATAGGCGTGGGAGCATCTGCCTACGTGTATTCCATATATCATAATGTGAAATCAACAGTTGATAACGACATCCATGAATCAGTTACAAGTATTGACCCTGAAGCAACGAAAGAAAAAGTGGATGCTCAAGATCCGATTAACGTCTTATTATTAGGTGTGGATGAGCGTGAAAATGATAAAGGACGTTCTGATACGATGATTGTTATGACTTTAGATCCTGCAAATGAACAGATGCAAATGGTCAGTATTCCTCGAGATACACGAACGAAAATTATAGGGAAAGGTTTTGAGGATAAAATTAATCACGCTTATGCTTTCGGTGGTAGCGATATGTCTGTCGATACAGTTGAGAATTTTCTTGATATTGAACTAGACTATTACCTACGGATGAACATGGAAGGATTAGGACAGCTTGTAGATGCTGTTGGTGGAATCACAGTTACTAATGAATTTGCCTTTGATTATAAAGGAAAATCATTTCCTGAAGGAGAAATAAACTTGAATGGCAAAGAGGCCCTTGCCTGGGTACGTATGAGGTATGACGATCCTGAGGGAGACGCTGGTCGTAACAAACGTCAGCGCCAAGTGATTCAAGGTGTTATTGAACAAGGTGCTAATATTAATGCTGTCAACAAGATCGGTGATATTATGGATGTTCTTGGAGGTAATGTTGCAACAAATATGAAGTTTGAGGACATGCGTAATTTAGCTGCAAACTATCGAGGGGCTCGAAAAGATATTTCTACGTACCAAATGTCGGGGAATGGAACGAGGATTGATAACATTTACTACTTACAAGTTCCTGACTCTGAAGTTGAAAAAACAAATCAATTAATTCAAGACTTTAGTTCATAATATAAACACCTAGGACTCCTTACAGTAGTCCTAGGTGTTTATTGTGTTTTTTCTTAGTAAATTCGGGTATAGCCTAATGATAGAGAAGTGTGATAATGGAAAATTCACTCAATGAATTAGAAGTGTTTGTATTATTTCCGGGGAAATAAATAGAAAGTGTCGTCTAGTGACAAACTAAAAGGGTTACTTATTTTTAATAATTTTAACAAATTAAAAAGGAGAGAGTCCTATGACTACCAAAGTACTACTAGGCTGTCTTTTACTTTTGTTTCTAATGGGGTGTAGTTTAGAAAAACCTGTAGATGAAAAATCTATAGAAGATAATAACAGTGAGGTGTCAAACACTTCCGTTCGTCTTAAAGAAGGAGAGTGGGTATTTAGTGAGGATTTAGATAAAAGGTTAACAGCAGCTTTAGGAAAACAAAAAGATACAGCAGATGAGGAAGAACTGTATGAAGTTTTGGGAAATGATGTGGAATTGAGGAAACAGTATCTGTCTGAACTAAATCAATTATTGGACCATCAGGTAGAGGATGGGGAAATTAGCAAGGAAGAAGCAGTCGCTCAGATAAAAACGATGGAGTTTATATTTGATGAATAGAACCATGATGAGAAAATCATCATGGTTCTGTGAAATTTATTCGAATAATTGAGGTATTCCTTCAATCAGTGTAATGATACCCATGTAGGACATTGCTACGACAATAACGACTCCGAACACTGTCATCCATAGAGGGTGCTTATAATCACCAACAATTTTGGTCTTATGAGCGGCAAGAAGCATAACACCTAGAGCAATAGGAAGGATCAATCCATTAACTGAACCTACGAGTACTAGGATACTTACAGGACGTCCTACAAAAACAAATACAATAGTAGATATAGTAATAAAGCTAATGGTTAAGTATCTGTGGTACTTTTCTAATATAGGACTAAATGAACGAATAAAAGATACAGATGTATAAGCTGCTCCGACGACGGACGTTACTGCGGCTGCCCACATAACAATACCGAAGATCTTATATCCAATATTTCCGGCTGCATGTTGGAAAACAGAAGCAGGTGGGTTGCCTTCATCTAATGGCAAGCCTTGTGAAACAACTCCTAGTACAGCTAGGAATAGGAAAATCCTCATGATTGAAGCAACCCCAATGGCATATACTGAGCTTTTAGTTACTTCTGGGAGTGCTGCCTTCCCCTTTAATCCTGCATCAATTAGTCGGTGTCCACCAGCAAAGGTAATATATCCACCGACAGTACCTCCTACAAGAGTTACAATAGCTAGAAAATCAATTGTATCAGGTACGAATGTTTTGGTAACAGCTTCGCCAATGGGTGGTTGAGCTGTAAACATCACATAGATCGTTAAGGTGATCATGACAAAACCAAGCATTTGTGTGAAACGATCCATCACACGTCCCGCCTCTTTGACCATAAATATTCCAATAGCTAAAATCCCACTAAGAATAGCACCTAGTTCAGCGGAAATTCCAAATAATACGTTAGTACCAAGGCCAGCGCCGGCAATGTTTCCTATATTAAAAGCAAGTCCACCAGCTACAACTAGTGCTGCTAAAAAGTAACCTAAACCGGGGAAAACATCGTTGGCAATGTCTTGAGCTCGTTTTTCGCTGACTGCAATAATTCGCCAAATGTTCATTTGCGCCCCAATATCAATGATGATGGAGATAAGAATAACAAATCCGAAACTTGCTAATAATGTTTCAGTGAAAACGGTTGTTTGTGTTAAAAATCCTGGACCAATGGCTGAAGTTGCCATTAAAAAAGCCGCGCCAAGTAATATGCTGCGATTAGTATTTTTCATTGGAATCTCCAATCTTTGTTGTTATAGTGCGTGTTCAAAAAAGACGCCAAATTAGAAGCAAGCAGGTCGAGGCGGCGAAGTTTCTGAGGACCAGGGTGTAGGTCTTTCCTACATGAGGACCGGAAGAAAGAGTCAACGAATAGATGCGCCGCTTATCATTTGGTGACTTTTTGAACATCCTCTTATAGAATATCTTTAATTTTTTTAACTTGTATACCAGATTCAGCTAATGTGGATGAAATGTTCTTAGCAAAGTCTAAAGCATGGATTCCATCCCCGTGAATGCATATAGTATTTGCCTGGATAGATATATCTTGACCTTGTACAGTATTTACTTGGTTTTCTTTAACCATTCTCACAACTTGTTGAATGGCTTCGTTTGAGTCTGTAATAAGTGCATTAGATTCTAAACGGGAAGTAAGGGACCCGTCATTTTGATACGTTCGATCGGAAAAAACTTCATTTGCAGTTTTCAATCCGATTTTTTCACCAGCTTTAACTAGTTCGCTGCCTGATAGCCCAAATAATATGAGTTCGGGGTCAACGTTATACACTGCTTCTGCGATGGCTTCAGATAAAGCGGCATCTTTAGCGGCCATATTAAAAAGGGCGCCATGGGGCTTAACGTGTTGAAGTTGACCGCCTTCTGCCTTTACAAATGCGCTTAAAGACCCGATTTGATAGACCACCAATTCATAAGCTTCTTTTGGAGAGATATTCATATTTCTACGGCCGAAGCCAACCAAATCTTGTAAACCTGGGTGAACCCCGATCCCGACTCCTTTTTCTATCGCTAACTTTACAGTGGTTCTCATTGTTGCAGGATCGCCTGCGTGAAATCCACAGGCGATGTTAGCGGATGTTACATAGTCTAAGATTTCCTCATCTCGTCCTATAACGTAGGCACCAAAACTTTCTCCCATGTCACAATTAATATCTACAGAGTAACTCATAAAAATACCTCCTTATGTTCAGGTTGTGTTTTAAATTATAATACCGAGCTAGTGTCTGACCATAAAACATTCGCATCATGGTTCCGTTTTTATACACAGAGAAAGGGGTTTAGAGGAACGATTCGCTTTCCGCGGACGAGAACGGTCAAGCCTCCTCGTTACGATGCGGGGACTCGACACGTGCGTTTTTCCGCAGGAGTCTCACCGTTCCACTTCCCCCCTCTACCATATTGAAATGAACGGAATCGTTACAACTTCTAGCGTTTATCATTTATGCGACTCTAGTCACGTTAAAACTATCGATCACACGGTAAAATCGTTGAATCAATAGGCTACCGAAATCTTAGTATGATGAAGAAACCTTATAATGAAGAAGAGTTTTTTCTAATCGTTGTATTTGTTATCCACGGAACCCCGCAGTGAGGGACGAACGAGGAGACTCGCAGGTTTGTCCGCAAAAAGCGAGCTAAGATTCCCATCCAGTCAACAACACCATCCCTAGTCAGGGGACAACAACTCTTTAACTTAGCCATTTTTTAATGAAATTGATCGTTTTAACTGTTGGATAGCATGCTCTTGTTGAATATACGCTTTCTGTGCTTGTGCTAAAGTAATCTCTTTGAATGTCAACTGCTCTCCCGGTTTCATCTGACAAAGAATAGGTAAGTCTATGCTGGCTACTTGTCCAATTTTAGGGTACCCACCGGTGGTTTGTCGATCGGCTAATAAAATAATTGGATTGCCATCAGGCGGGACTTGAATCGATCCGAACGCAACAGCTTCAGAAATAAGCTCTTTAGAATTTTGTAAGGAAAGGGTAGGCCCGTTCATGCGGTACCCCATTCGATCTGATTGAGAAGAAACTTTAAATGCCTCTGAATAGAGGGAATGTTTGCTCTTCTCATCAAACCATTCGTATTGTGGCCCGTTGATTAGTGAAATAACCGGTCGGGAAGAATAGTTAGGAATCATGTGAGCTGCTATCGCCCAGTCAGTTTCAACAAAGTTACTACTACCTGTTTCAAATTGATAGTCAGGCGAAGAACGGAGAGAAATTTCATCATCTGTTTGTAAAGCCCTACCTTCATATCCCCCGATTTTTGCGCGTATGTAAGTCGAATGGCTTTCCATAACTTTAGCAATGTCCATTCCTCCGGCAATAGCAATGTAAGACCGACAACCGCTTTGAGGTCGGCCGAACTTTAACAAAGCCCCCGATTTAACAAAAATGGATTTCCACATGCCCACCTGCTGACCATCAATTGTAGGAGATAGATCGCCACCACATATAGAAATCAACGTATTTTTCTGGAATTTAATAACAGGACCAAGTAAAGTAGTCTCAATTGTGGCTTCATGTTCATCATTTCCTACGAGCAAATTAGCTATACGATGGGCATAAGTATCCATGCTTCCACTAGCAATTACACCATATTTTTGATAGCCTGTTCTACCTAAATCTTGAATCGTAGTTAAAAGTCCATCTTTAACGATTTTCATCATTGTGAGGACCTCCCCAGTTGTTATACTCTTCTTCGCTGATTTGCTTAAACGTAATCTTGTCTCCTGCACGTAGAAGACTAGGAATATCTTCTTCAGGCGTAAACAACTTCTTAGGTGTTCGACCAATTAACTGCCAGCCTCCTGGAGTTTCTATTGGATAAACGCCCGTCTGCATCCCGGCAATTCCAACCGTTCGTTCAGGTATTGCTAAACGAGGAGAGTCTCTCCGAGGTGCAGCAATTTTCTCTGACATTCCTCCTATAAATGGAAAACCGGGAGCGAAACCAATCATATAGACGGAATATTCTCCTGATCGGTGAATGTCGATTACTTCTTCTGGGCTCAAGTTATTATGTTCAGCAACGAAATGAAGGTCTGGCCCAAACTCTCCTCCATAACAGACTGGAATTTCTATCGTCCTCGGTTTTTCTACTTTCCCTGTTGTAACATTGGATAGTAACTGATTCACTTTCTCTTTTACAGCCTCATAAGGTAACAGGTCACAGTCGGCTAATTTAGTAGGAAGGTAGAATACAGTGACTGTTGTAAAGGCAGGGATGTACTCAACCATCCACTCTGGCTTTTGTTGATCTAACAAAGAAGACAGCAAACGAACTTTGGTTTGGGCTTCTTCATTAATTGTATCGCTTATCGTAATCACAATGGCTTGATCTCCCAAGGGGGATAGTGTGTAATCCAACCTCTCACCTCAAATCATATTAAAATATTCAAAAATATATAATAAATTATAGAGCATTGTTCAGGTAGTGACAAATGTATTTTCGTGTATCATATTGTTGAAAAACGGTTTAAGTAGTGAACGGGGTTAATATTCCCTTGTTTTCTGATAATCATTCTTAGTGAAAAATAAGATTTTGGGTAGAAAAGTTAGAGTATTTGTAATATTTATCTTAGGTGATTCTATGTTATATTATGGGAAAGATATATTGAGAGGAGCAGGATAATTTATGGGCATAAATGAGAAACCAACAATAGGATTTGTGGGAACTGGTGTTATGGGGAAAAGTATGGCTCATCGATTATTACATGCAGGTTATCCTTTACATATTTACACACGAACAAAGGAAAAAGCAGAAGAACTTATGACTAGTGGAGCCAATTGGCAGGCAAGTGTAGCAGATGTAGCTAACCATTCTGATGTGGTTATTACCATGGTTGGCTATCCTAGTGATGTTGAGGAGATTTACTTTGGTCAAAGAGGAATCATAGAAAATGCAAGACCTCAGTCGGTAGTGATCGATATGACGACTTCATCACCTGAACTTGCGAGTAAGATTGCAGAGGAAGCGGCCAAAAAAGAAGTCAGTGTTTTAGATGCACCAGTTTCTGGTGGGGACATAGGAGCGAGAAATGGCAAGCTATCGATTATGGTCGGTGGGGAACAAAAGATATTTGAAAAAGTTGCACCTATTTTTGAAGAGTTGGGGAGCCAGTATGTCTGGCAGGGACTTGCAGGTGCCGGTCAATTCACAAAGATGTGCAATCAAATTGCCATCGCATCAACTATGATTGGTGTAACAGAGGCATTGGTTTATGCAGAAAAATCAGGCCTGGACCCAGATACAGTTTTAGAAAGTATTAGTGGTGGGGCAGCAGGCAGTTGGTCTTTAAGTAACCTTACGCCTCGTGTTATTAAGAGAGACTTTTCGCCAGGGTTCTTTGTGAAACATTTCATTAAGGATATGAAAATTGCTCTTGATTCGGCAGAAAAAATGGAACTTGAACTTCCAGGGCTAAGACTTGCTAGACAAATGTATGAACAAATTGCAGAAAGTGGCGAAGAGAATAGTGGTACTCAAGCCTTATATAAATATTACGGATTACAAAACTAATGGGTCTCTTCGATAGAAACAGAGAAACGGGTTCAAGCATCGGTATTCCATATAACTGCCTTCATCTAAAGTAAGAAAAAAGCGACAATCTCTTAATTGAATAATCGCTCCGTTATTTGTAAGATCGGTTTCGTTGCTTTTGATTGAAGAAATGGGGTCTTGGAAATGGCTCGCTTTCCGCGGGGAAGACGGCAAGCCTCCTCGAGCTAAAGCTCTGCGGGGTCTCGCCAGTCTATCCCTTCCCGCAGGAGTCTCACCATTTCCAAGACCCCATTAACATGATTGGAGGAAGAAACTACCATTACAAATCATAAAGCGCTTTCTCCTCTAGATTACAAAATCCGCACAAAGCTCCCCCATCTTGGATGAAAAGATTGGATCCCCAAAGTTCTCGTCATGCACAGTTGCACGCGTCATTTCCCCGTTAAGATAATCGTACCTAATTGATATTGAACACCGGAACCACTTTTTTCAGGGTGAGAAGGATATTCTCCTTTCAAGGTGAACGATGTTGAATCCATAATTAAAATGTGTGAAAAGATTGCATTTAAATCTAAGGGACAGGCCAACCACCCTTGTTGTGTGTAGTTAACTTATGAAAGCATTCCTTCAGAAAAAATACGGCATTTTCATTAAATTTATTATGGATGGCTTGTTTATATATATTTTTTCGGAATGTTTAGAAAGATTATCGCAATGTGATCGAAGTGAACTTCCTCCCACGGTGGAGTCAAATAGGGTTCACAGAAGCAAAAAATATATGGGTCCACACTTTTTGACTCGCTGAATGAAGCATTTCTCTATGGAAAGGTCATTCATATAGGGTTTTGAAAACACTTCTTCCAATGTTTGAATTAAAGGTTGGATATCATTTTTGAAGTCCATGACAAAGCCTCCTTTATTCCTCCAAAATAAAGGAGGCTTTGTCATGATTTATAGGTTTGCTTAAGTTGACGGCTATGGGGTCTCGTCTACGTGCCGACTTCTAAGATTAGTTGATGTTCCGTACCTCTTCTTCATGGCAAGGTGGTCGGGGAAATGACGAGCCTCCTGTGGGATTAGAGGACATGGTGAGACCCCGTAGGACGAAGTCCAAGGAGGCTCACCGTACTCCCACGGAAAGCGAGTTATTTCCCCGACCACCTTCTCCTCATACCAATGACGGAACAGCCACACAATCTCGGAATCAAGTCTTCAACAATGCGGCCCGTTAGCCCAATTTACATATCTATTTTTTCTTCCTCTCACTTATCGTTCTTCACCAATCCACACCTTGTATTCGTTTAAGTCTGATTGGACCTGCTTAATAACTAAATGCAGGATATAGACGTCATCTAGTAAACCTGCAACGGGAATAAAATCAGGAATAGCATCTAAAGGTACTAATAAATATAGAATTCCGCCGATAATGGCGATAATCGATCGAGTGGGAGTGTTACGATAGTTTCCACGCATCCAATCACGAACTAAATCAAACATGAGTTGAAGCTCATGCCACACTTCTTCCAGCAGACTTTTATTATCCTGTGATTTCTCTTTTGCACGTTGGATCATTTCCATTGTTTTATCAGGATTATTAATAAGGCTTTGTGCTTTTTTCTTTGTCTTTTCAAAAATGAACTGACTTTTTTGTTTTTTAGTGCTTTTCATATTGGATTCTCCTAAACAAACAGTGTTTTTTCTCATTTCCTTAAAATCGTTTATACTAAACTATAAGACCATCTTTGAGAGGAGGATTTTTATGGCTAAAGTGGGAAGGAATGACCTTTGTCCTTGTGGTAGTGGCAAAAAATATAAAAAATGCCACGGTCAATCGAATGTACTCGAATTCCCAGTGAAAAGGGTAGAAAAGGAAGTTGATCGATACTTTTTACAATTTCAAGATTTTATGTATGATCACTATCCTGATCTTTTTCCTCATACGAAGCCAACTTCTGAAGAAGAAGAGGTAGAAGAATTCATACGTCTCCTGTATAAAGGAATTTTTGAAATACAAGAGGATGACGCTACGATCTATCAGCAATTCATTGATGAAGAAGAATCTACTATTCTAAGTTCTTCAACCCTTAAGACGTTAAAAAGCTGGAATTTTGCTAAGGCTAGTATATATAAAATGATTGAACAGAATGAGCAACGATTTATTCAGGTTGAAGATTTACTCTTTGGTGGAACGTTTAAAGTGGATCGTGAACGGATTCCTTTAGAGAACGAAGACTTTAAAGTGGCTCATTATCTTACAGGAATCTTGTTAAATTGGGGAGCCTATTACAAATTTGTTCCCATGGCTGTGCCTGTTGAGTCAGAAGCATATGCTAAACATCGAAAAAAACTAGATAATGAATTTAGTAATCAATCACAGTATGATTTATTGAGTGATTATTTTCATGCTACGTTTCTTAACCATCTTCCCTTATGGATTTATGGAATCAAGGAAGAGGAGTACGAAGCGGCAGCACCTGAAAATAAGGTGATCAATATTTTAGAGGCAAAAACAGATGCTCATGTCCTTGAAACAGTACGATATCACAGGCTTAGACAAATGTGGAACATGTATTGTGAACAAGAATCTCCGATCATTCGCAAACCTGCTGTATTTGCAGCAGCCTTAGAGTATGTGTATAAGAAATCTTCTTATTTTGATGGGGTACACCCTGTTTCTCTTAAAGAAGTTGCAGAGAAATATGAAGTGGGTACAAGTAGTATGTCCAAAAGACAAAAAGAATTAAAGAACTTTTTCTTTAATAATGAGGACCGCTTGAGTTAATTATAATAATGGAAAAAAGCCAGCATCGTTATCAAACGCGGTGCTGGCTTTTATTTAGGTATCGACACTGACGCTATATTTTTATGTGAAATATGTTAAGCTATGTTCGGCTGAAGAGTTTAATTGAGGAAGTATGGTGATTGTCTATGAGTCAAAAAAGAGCAATATTGTTTGTGCTAATTGGAGCGGCTAGTTTTGGCTTCACCCCTATATTTGTAAAATTAGGATTTAGACAAGGCTATTCCTTAGGAGAAATAAACATTACGCAAATGAGTGTAGCTTTCATTGTGCTGTGGTTATTAACATTTATCGTGAAAGCTAAAGCTTCCAACCTGAGAAAAAAGTCAATAGCTACCATTATGATTACAGGTACGTTTGTTGGATTAACTGGTATTTTTTATTATGGGGCTATTCAGTATTTGACGGCATCTCTAGCAATTATACTATTGTTTCAGTTTGTTTGGATGGGGATCTTTTTTGAATGGACATTTAATAGAAGAACACCTAGTATACGTACCCTTATGTCAATGGTAATTACGCTTGCCGGGGTTTTCTTAGCATCTAATATTTTAAGTGAAGGCCAACTTGAGCTTCCCTTGATAGGACTAATCTATGGGATGTTATCAGCTTTTACATATGCGGGGTTCATTTTCTTTAGTGGTCAAGTAGCTGTCGAGGTAACTTCGTGGATTCGCAGTTCATTAATGGTTACAGCTTCACTTATTTTAGTGCTGATTATATTTATGAAGGATATCCCCACATTGCCAGTCAATGATGGTAATCTCTGGTTAGTTGGGGGAGGAGTAGCTTTGTTTGGGGCGGTTTTACCTCCGTTGTTTTTTTCATTTGGTTCGCCGCATTTATCCGATGGTTTAGCTAACGTTCTCAGTTCTATCGAATTGCCTGTCGCTCTGATCTCAGCAAACTTAATTTTGGCAGAATCCATTACAATCTTGCAATGGAGTGGAGTAATGCTCATTATTCTAGCTATCATTTTAAATAACGTAGGGTCTGAACGTGAGTCAGTATAAATTGGCCCCAGACTATCGATAGTCTGGGGACTTTCATTATTTCTTTGAACCGCGGGAAATTAAACTGATTATAAAAATGAAGATGATCGCCCCAATCAGAGCAGGGATAATAGCGATCCCAGCCAGACTAGGTCCGAAACTACCAAATAATTCGCCGCCAATCCAGGCACCAACAATCCCAGCGATTATGTTACCGATGATCCCTAAAGGCATATCTCGACCAATGATGCCACCGGCAAGCCAACCTATTAAACCACCAACAATTAAATATAAAATAAGTCCCATAAACAATACCTCCTAACTATAATCATATTTATCCACTTTTTTATAAGTTAAAACATACGAATTTACTATCAATAACGGCATGATTATTTTTTATGACTTGTTATACATGAAAATTCAGGGGATACTAAAGAGTGGAATTTTTTTCTGTGAGTTGGCAGATTTGAAAGTTGGGATTACTATGGACGTCTTGCTATTGTTCTTCATAGGGTTATTTTCTGGAGCATATGGAATAATGGTAGGAGCAGGAGGGGGATTTATTTTCGTTCCCGCCTTGTTGCTCTTGTTTCAAATGTCACCGGCAATGGCTGCAGGTACAGGGTTACTTGTCGTATTAATAAATTCTGTATCTGGTTTATATGGCTATGTTAGGCAACATAGAATTGAATACAATATAGGAATTTGGCTTTCACTAGGGGCCATTCCGGGTTCTGTAATAGGTGTTTGGTTAGCAACAATCATACCAGTGAATTATTTTCATGGCATTTTTGCTATAGTACTCATAGGTTTAGGTCTTTTTTTGTTTATTAAAAAAGCTCCTGTGAAAACAAGTGACTCGTTAGATGGTGAAGAAGGAAAAACCTCTATCCCCATGTTTCCGATGATTGGATTTGGAATTGTCATGGGAGTCGTGTCTACTTTTTTTGGTATAGGCGGTGGGTGGTTAATCGTACCTGTATTGATTTATCTATTTAAAATGTCACCACATAAAGCTACGGCAACATCGATCTTTTCGTTAAGTTTGTATTCTGCAGTCGGAGTGGGAATTCATCTTTACTATGACCATATTGTGTGGTCTACTGCTTTAATAGGAGGCGCGGGGGCATTCTTAGGAGCGCAAATTGGTGTATATGCTTCAAATAGAGTTTCGGGGAAACTTCTTATTCAGCTACTCTCCATTTTACTCATAATAATAGGAGTTAGAATGTTTTTCTGATGAGCCCTATCTTTAGGAGGTCTATGTGTGAATAAAATTCAAATACTCGAAGATAAAATCGAACAAGTGAGATTTAAAATGTACAATTATTATACAAAGAACCCTTCTGATTTTCGTGTATTGGAAGTTTCTAGAGAATTGGATGAACTATTAAATCAACTAAATAAGGAAATGAATGTATTAGGCAATCACTAAGCGTTAGCGAACTTATAAATGGTCGCTAACGCTTTTTTTATTACAATTTATAATATTCTGTTAAAGTATAAATAAAAGGAGAGAGATTATATGACACAAACCATTTCAAGGGATACATTTGTCTATGCAATGAGCCAAGAACATAAGCCTTCATTGAGAGTATCAACAGGAGAATCAATTAAGATTGAAACATCGGACTGTTTCAATGATCAAATTAAGTCTGAAGACACTCCTTTTAATCGTGTGGACTGGGAGCGGATTAATCCTGCAACGGGTCCAATTTATATTGAAAATGCACAACCTGGAGATATTTTAAAAGTAAACATTGAACATATTGAATTAGGTGACCTTGGTGTGATGGCAACAGGTCCAAACCTTGGTGTGATGGGTCATCGTATTAATGAGTTTCAAGTGAAGATGGTGGAAATTAAAGATAATCAAGCTGTATTTAACGATCAAGTCTCTCTCCCTGTTCATCCGATGATTGGTGTAATAGGAGTAGCACCTGAGAAAGGGGCCGTTTCATGCGGTACACCCGGTGCTCATGGAGGAAATATGGATACAAAGTTAGTAACTACTGGTGCCTCCTTATATTTCCCAGTTTTTCACGAGGGGGGACTTTTTGCATTAGGAGATTTGCATGCTGCCATGGGAGATGGTGAGGTTGGTGTTACTGGGATCGAAATTCCGGCTGAAGTAACTGTATCCTTTGACATAATTAAAGGACAAAAAATTCAGTATCCTTTTTTGGAGAATGATGAGGGGATCGCTTCATTAGTTTCCAAGGAAACCCTTGATGAAGCAGCGGATTTTTCTGTTGAGCATATGATCGATATATTAATGCCTCAAACGGATTTATCGCTAGCTGAATTTACAATGTTAATGAGTGCAGCAGGAGAAGTGCAAGTGAGTCAGATTGTTGATCCCTTAAAAACCGCTCGCTTTTTTGTCCCAAGGAGAGTTTTAAATGCTTGTGGAATCCATTTATTTAAATAGAAAAAAATTCACCCCCATCTTTCATTTAATAATAAGGTGGGGGTGAATTTATTATCCAATAATCATCGGTTCTGTAGGATAACGATAATTCTCTGTTACCCCTTTCCCTCTTAAAATAAATAAGAAGGCAAAGATCCCAATTCTTCCGATAAACATAAGCGTGATAATAATAGCTTTCCCTGTCGAGTGAAGATCTGGAGTGATCCCTGTGGAGAGACCCGTTGTTCCAAAAGCAGAAGAGGCTTCAAATATAATCTCAATCAGTTTAAACTGAGGTTCAAAAACACTGAGTAAAATAACTCCAAAACCAACAATAACAATGGCTGTATTGATAACTATAAAAGATCGGAAAATATCTTCTTGAGCGATTTCTCTTCTGAAAATTCGTACATGGCTTTTTCCTCGTGCATAAGCAAATACACTTAGAAGACTTATCGCAAATGTTGTTGTTCGAATTCCCCCACCCACACTACTAGGTGAAGCACCGATAAACATAAGCACACAAATAACTAATAATGTAGGAGAAGTAAATTCACTTATATCCATTGTAGCAAGCCCGCCATTCCTCGTCGTCACAGACTGAAATAAACTAAAAAATAGAGATTCATGCCATGCTTTACCCGCAAAAAAATGCGTACGGTCAAACAAGTAAATAAGAATTGCGCCAACCACAACTAAAGCACCAAATGTCACAGAGGTTAACTTCGTAAATAATGAGAAAGAATAAAAGTCCTCATGACGATGAGTGATGTAATCTTTAATTTCTATCAGTACGGGAAAACCAATAGCTCCCAGTGTTAAAAGTAGAATATTAATAAATTGAACAAAATAATCATTTGAAAACATCTCAAGTGAATTACCTGTGATATCGAAACCCGCATTAGTAGTAGCACTAACAGAAGCGAAAAGTCCTTGAACAAAAGCTTCACCTATCGTTGGGAAGTATTGTATGAAATACGTACCAAGAATAAGAGCTCCAATAAGTTCGATAATTAAAATGATGATTAAGATTTGCCGAACGATCGTAACTAATCCAGAAAAAGTCGATCTGTTTTGGTCTGTTTTAATTAATTCACGTCTTCTTAAACCGATTTTTTTTCCTAGAACAAGCCAAATGAACGTTCCTAGCGACATGACTCCGATGCCACCAAACTGAAGAATAAACATAAGTACAAAATAGCCGGTTGTATTAAAAGTATCTGCTGTTGAGACAACGGTTAAACCTGTGACGCTTACTGCACTGACGGCTGTAAACAGGCTATCAATGAAGCTTAAATGCACTCCTTCTTGATGGAGGAAGGGGAGACTAATCAGTATCACTGATGCGGCTACTGCTGACAAGTAAAACAATACAATGATTTGAAAAGGTGTTAAATGATCGACGAAGTGTTTTTTATAAATAGGATAAGAACCAAACATACGTGTATTCTCCTTTACTAAGCCAACTATAATAGGATTCTATTCTTATAGAAAGGAATTGTAAAGCACCTTTAGAATTGTGTGGTATCTGGTACCACACAAAGGGATAGGGTGGCTTTGAAACAACTCGCTTTCCTGCGGGGGAATGGGCGAGCTTCCTCAGGCTTCGCCTTGCGGGATCTCGCCTAGCTCCTTCTCCCGCGGGAGTTTCGTCGTTACAAAGCCACCCTTTCGACATGGAAATGAACGAACCCCTGGCATAGGAGAATGGGTCTTACCTATGCTATAGGTTAAAGCTTCACCTGGATAGGTTATACTTAGACGGACATAATCGATAAGGTCATATAAACTTGATTCAATAAACGCTGGAGGAGAATCAATTATGGGCAAAAGAGAAAGAAGAATATTTTCAAAAGAATTTAAAGAACAAATTGTTCAGTTGCATGCTTCAGGTAAACCAAGAGTTGAGATTATCAAAGAATACGAGCTGACGCCATCTGCCTTTGATAAATGGGTGCGACAACATCAGTCAACTGGGTCTTTTGAAGAGAAAGACAATAGAACTCCAGAGCAAGAGGAATTAATTAAACTTCGCCAAGTAAATCAAAGATTAACGATGGAGAATGATATTTTAAAGCAAGCGGCGCTGATTATGGGACGAAAGTAGATGTGATTCGAAATAACAGTCATAAATACTCGGTAACAGCAATGTGTGCCGTCCTGCTTGTGTGGTACCTGGTACCACACAATTGGCCGTTAGATAAGGTTGTAAAAAATCGGGTGTGATAGCGTGATTATATGAAGTGTAGGAGCCTGGTGTGTATGCTTACCATCACCACATCTCCTTGTGAAGACCGTTTGAATTTATATTACACAGGATCTATTAATGGTAGAAGTGGATCATTTCAATGGCATTATTCACACAGCCCCCCTCCATAAAAAGGGTTCCGCTCCACTCTTCATAGTCATGGGGGATGGGAAACCATGAGACTCCTGCGGGAAAGGATAGACTGGCAAGACCCCGCAGAGCTTTTTAGCTCGAGGAGGCTTGCCGTCTTCCCCGCGGAAAGCGAGTGGTTTCCCATCCCCCATTCTCTGATGAAAAGCAACGGAACCGCCATTCAATCTGAGGCTTTATTTTACTGTTATTCTTGCGATGTCGGACGGAAGGGAATTTCGCTATCTTTGTCTTCCTGATTTGTAATCAGAACAGCTACGGAGAATAACTGTTGAAGGTGCTCAGCCAAATGTTTTAGATTCATGAGTGATTCCTCCTTCATTGTGGTATTTATAATCATAGCGTCAATTAGCTAGATGGAGGTGTGAAAGATGTCAGCCATACAAGCAATCGTACTCCTAATCATAGGATACACCGTATTCACATTGGATAAAAAGCAAGAAAACATTCCTGTACCTGTTGTATTACTATTGATCGGAATAGGTTTTTCCTATCTTCCTTTTTTCGACTCCGTATCAATTACAGAAGAATTAATCTATGATTACTTTTTACCCGCTTTATTATTTATATCAGCCTATCAATTTTCTCCTAAATCGTTAAGGAATCATGCAAAAATTATAGGATTTTTAAGCACGATTGGTTTAATATTAACAGCTCTTTTGTTAGGCCTCTTTATTTATATCGTAGGAGGAACGCTACTTTCTATTTCTTTTGTGGGGGCTCTCGTTATAGCGGCAATTTTAACTCCGACCGATCCTATTTCTGTTGTTTCTATTTTAAAAAAATCTTCTTCTGATCACGAAGTTGCGGATATTGTCGAAGGAGAGTCGATGATCAACGACGGTACAAGTATTGTTTGGTTTACTATGTTATCAACGATGCTTCTAAATGAAGAGCATTTTAAGTTCTTTCCATTCATTGGTGAATTCGTGTTTGTTTCTCTCGGTGGGGTCGTTATCGGCATACTTTTTGGTTGGGGTGTCAGCAAAGCGGTTCACATTACCCATCACCGTGAATATCAAGTAATGTTAAGTATTATATTGGCATATGGATCTTTTCATTTAGCAGAACATGTAGGTGTGTCTGGAATTCTTGCTACAGTAGCTTCGGGAATTATGCTTGCTTGGGAATTTGATCACACGAACAAAGCAGATCATTATCATGAATCACTATCGGGATTTTGGGATGTCGTTGAACCAACGATTTTATCCTTGGTGTTTTTAGTGATTGGAATAGAAGCAACTAAGCATTTAACGATCAACAATTGGTCATTTGCCCTTTTGATCTTTGTGGCTTCGTTAGTTGTCCGATTTATTGCGGTTGGAGGAACTATGCAGCTTTCCTCTGAATTTCGTGGGAAAATGAGTGCTAAGAAAGCAGGAATTATTACTTGGGCAGGAATTAAAGGAACAATGAGCGTTGTTCTTTTACTTAACTTGCATGCAGAATCAGGTGGACAAGCAAGCCAAATTCTTTCGATATCGTTCGCTGTAGTGATTTTATCTATCGTTATTCAAAGTATAGGTGTATACCCTTTATCTAAACGATTATAAATAAAAACAAAACGCTTGGAGTAATATTAACGGGTTCAGTTTTCGAGTACAAAACATGATATAACAAGGAATATCGGTATTTAACATATAAATTAGCATACAAAATCACACCACAAATAACATAGTGACAATAGCTATAGTCAACGTGCTAAATACTATACTAATTATGGTGCAATTTGTAATGTTGATTTTGGTAAACCAAAAGGAATATTGAAACGACAATATTGTTGAAGACTTGAATTCGAGATGTTTGTGTGAATGTAGGGGCTGCGGGAAACGGCTCGCTTTCCATGGGGCGGGCGCTGAGCCTCCTCGGACTTCGTCCTGTGGGGTCTCAGCTGTCCCGCACATCCCATAGGAGTCTCGCCGTTTCCCTCCGCCCTTTACCATATAAGTGTCTCGATACCCCTTCAAGAAAAGGCAGCCATTCCTAAGTTTGCATGCAAATCTTGATAGCGGGCGGTCCTATTAAATCCTTGATATAGAGAGGTTCATTGCCATAGAACACGGATAGTGGAAGATAGTCCTTCTGGGAAAGGGATTCGTTTCTAACACATCGAAGCGGGTGGCTTGGGAAGCTCCCCGTTTCCTAGCCACCCATCCTTTGCTTTTAATGAACGGCCCTATTGCCATGAGTCGTCTTCTGTGTTCGCTTCACCATATGGAACAAGTGTGCAGTTGCAAACTCCCATCTATGAATAGCCTACAATTTGAAGAACCAGTTACTGAGGTTTCCGTCTGCCTCACAATGGCAAGGAGGTCCGGGAAATCGCGAGACTCCACTTTTAAAAGCGGAGGCGCCTTGGTCAGCGGCGTATGGACTGGACTGAGCTGTCGGAGATAAAGGAAACACGAAGAACATCGTGATTCGATGTTGACTTATCGTACAGAAGCGAGGGAAGTCTCACTAGCCGCTAGGCGCTGGAGCTGGATAACGCCCGATAGGATTGATGAACTAGATTTAGCCTTCGTCTTTAAAAGGCGTAAGAGCTGGGATGAACATGATCGGTGAGATCCCGCAGGGCGATAGCCCGAGGAAGCTCGCCACATGCCCATGGAAAGCGAGTGATTTCCCGGACCTCCAAACGCTTTCAACCATAACGGAAACAACATCTCTCGAAGCTGAGTCTTCAAGTAAATTACTTGAAGAAGAAAATATAAAGAAAAACGCTTGGATATTAAAATATCCAAGCGTTTTGTTTTTTATATGTTGTTGTTAAATAAAAGAACACTTCATCTGCTAAGAAAGCAAAACGTTCGAAATAGGATTAGACAGGCACAAAAACATACAGGCATTTTAAATTAAGGAAAGTCCGTTGAAATAAATCCGAATTTATACCATGATATATTGTGTTTACTACACCGAAACAAAACTACTTATCATGAGGAAGGGCTTTTACTACGAACCAAAATTAACGATCATGTTATGTGTCTTTTCGATCTCGCTGTTCGACATTTCAATTAAGTACATCCCAGAACTTGTCTTGCTGCTACCAGACATTTGGTAGGTAGTTGCCTCTTTACGAGCTCCACTGTAATTAGCAGCCAATCGTCTCATGTCACTGAATTCCATATTAGTGCTTACGTTATCGCCTAATACATCCATAACCTCTCCAACCTGGTTTACCATATTCAAGCTGGCCCCTTTATCCATCACCCCTTGAATGACTTCTCTCTGTCTTTCATTACGTCCTAGGTCCCCTTGAGGATCTGCTTTTCTCATACGAACAAACGCAAGGGCTTCCTGTCCGGTCAGTTTAACTTGTCCTTCTGGAAATTGATAGCCATCATAATGAAAAGCAAGACTGTTATTTACGGTAATTCCATTAACAGAATCAACAAGTTGGGATAAACCTTCCATATTCACCCTAGTAAAATAATCAATCTCAATATTTAAGAAATTCTCGACGGTGTCAACCGCCATATTACTTCCACCATAAGCATACGAGTGATTGATTCTAGTAACCCGGCCATCACCAATGATTTTAGCCTCTGTATCTCTAGGGATACTGACCATTTGCATTTTTTCATTATTGGCATCAAGTGTCATTACAATCATAGTATCGGAACGTCCTTGATCATTCTCGCGTTCATCCACCCCAAGTAATAAAATATTAAGAGGGTCCTTATTATCCATTTTCTTTTTTGTAACGGTAGTGTCAATAGATTCTATATCTTCGTGAAGCTCATTATTGACCGTACTCCTCACATCCATAAATATATAGCCAGCATAGGTGCCGATACCCAAGAGTAAGAGTCCAAAAATGAGAAGAAAGATTTTTAATCCTCGCTTCCTTTTACCTTTAGTTTTTCGCCTATTCTTACGTCTCATCATATCCACCTCTATAAAATTAAATATCAATTACTTAATCTATTATACTGTGACTGGTGTAAATTGTAAAAGAATTTTCTGTAAATTAGTAACGGTAAACTAGTTGCTCAACCCGTATGGTAAAATATGAACTAGTTTAATAGAAAGCAGGGTGTTTTATAATGGGAGAAGTAATTCTGCTATTAGCTGACGTTGTTAACTTTTTTCATGAATTAATATGGGGAATATCACGGGGGCTAGGGTTGAATTTTACAGATAAACAACTTCACTTTTGGGTGATTGGAATTTTGGGGATTATTGGACTAATATTCATCGATATAATATTTCATATGTTGGCGAAATGGAGCATTACTTCTATTTCATTTTTATTTACGTTTGCGATGGTGCTTGTGTTTGTTTTTGCAGTAGAGATTCAACAGAGAATTACGGGAGCAGGAAATATGGAATTTGCTGATGCTGCATACAGTGTACTTGGTTTTCTAGCTTTTTGTGTAGTGTATTTAATGGTGAAAGGGGTTACGAAGTGGATTCGTCGATAAAATTTTAAGTTTCCCTTAATCATTTAGATACCATAATCATGCTGGTGAAAAGTGGATCCCGATA
Organism: Halobacillus seohaensis; assembly: GCF_042663045.1. Classification (NCBI taxonomy): domain Bacteria; kingdom Bacillati; phylum Bacillota; class Bacilli; order Caryophanales; family Bacillaceae; genus Halobacillus; species Halobacillus seohaensis. The sequence continues at coordinate 20,605 of NZ_JBHSZV010000022.1, forward strand.
AAAAATAGGAGGTACCAAGATGACAACCGTGATTTTAGCAGAAAAACCAAGCCAGGCTAAAGCTTATGCCGCGGCCTTTAAACATACGAAAAACAAAGATGGCTATATTGAAGTGCAAGATGATCGTTTCTTCTCGAAAGCTTTCATCACCTATGGATTTGGTCATTTAACGCAGTTAGTGGAGCCCAGACATTATAAAGAAGAGTGGAAAAAATGGAGCCTTGAAACTCTCCCTATTCTACCGAAAGAGTATCATTTTGAAGTTCCAAAAGATAAAAAGAAACAATTCACTATTGTTCAAAACCTCCTCAAACAAGCTAGTGAAATTATTGTGGCGACCGACCCGGATCGAGAAGGAGAAAACATCGCTCGTAGCATTATTCAATTGGCAGGGCAAAGTCAAAAGCCGACCAAAAGGCTATGGATCAACTCCTTAGAAGTGGGAGCGATTCAAGAAGGGTTTCGCCATTTAAAAGAAGGAAACGAGTATCTATCGCTATATAAAGAAGCGCAAACCCGACAGATAGGCGATTGGCTTGTAGGCATGAACGGATCTCGCCTCTACAGCCTCTTGCTCCAGAAACAAGGGATACGGGATTCCTTTAGTATTGGCCGAGTTCAAACGCCCACCCTCTACATGATTTATCAGCGGAAACAAGAGATTGAACAATTTCAACCTACTCCATTTTTTGAATTATTTGCTGATGTAGAAGTTAAGGAAGGGGTATTTCAGGCAAAGTATGAGCAGCGATTCTCGAAAAAAGAGGATGGGCAAGCATTAATGATCCAACATGATATAAAAGAAGAAAATGAAGCTGCTATTAAAAAAGTAGACAAGAAGAAAAAGAAAACGGGTTCTCCCAAGTTACATAGCCTTTCCTCGTTGCAAACCAAAGCCAATAGGACATGGGGAGATAGTCCAAGTGATGTGCTGAAAACCATGCAATCCCTCTATGAAAAGAAAATTCTATCTTACCCAAGAACAGACACGCAACATATCACGGAAAATGAGTTTTCTTATCTCACGAAGCACTTACAAGACTACCAAAAGCTAGCCCATGTATCGTTTGACCCTACCTATACGAAACCTCGGAAAAAATATGTGGATCGTTCAAAAGTCCAAGAGCATTATGCGATCATTCCGACGAAAAAAATCCCAACCGTTCAGGAACTTCAAAGTTTAACGGGGAGAGAAAGACGGATGTACTTTGAAATCCTATTCACCACGTTAGCTATGTTTCATGATGATTACCACTACGAAGAAACAAAGGTAGAGGTTGATATTAACGGTGTAATTTTTAAAGCCACGGGAAAAGTAGAAATTGAAAAAGGGTGGAGACGTCTCTTTCAGAAAGAGAAAAAAGATTCCCAAGAAGAAATGCCAAAGCTTCCTTTGATTCAAGAAGGAGAAAAGGGTAGAGCTCACATTAATCTAAAAGAAGGGGAGACGAAACCTCCCAAACCTTATACAGAAGGTCAGCTGATTACCATGATGAAAACCGCAGGAAAAGCATTAGATGATGAAGAAGCGCAAGCCACATTAAAAGAAACTGAAGGAATTGGTACGGAAGCGACGCGAGCTAACATTATCGACACCCTGAAATATCAAAAGTACATCGACGTGAGAAAGAATCAAGTCAATGTAACGTCTAAAGGGGAAATGATCTGTCAGGTAGTAGCTAAAACATTATTATCAAGTCCGGAAATGACTGCTAAATGGGAACAATTCCTCGAAAAGATTGGAAAGGGCAGTGCACAACAACAAGGCTTCTTAGATAATATTGAAAAATTTGTGCTTCATTTAATAGAAAAAGCTCCAAAAGAAATGACAAATCATGATTTCACTTCATCAATTGAGCAGACTCAGAAGGAAGAACATGTTGCTTCTTGTCCCTCTTGTAACAAGGGCTCTTTGATCGACAAGGGAAAATTTTATGGCTGTAATCGATACAAAGAAGGATGCAAACAAACCTTGCCTAAAACGTTTCTTAAAAAGAAGATCAGTCCAACTAATATAAAGAAACTAGCCCAAGGGAAAAAAACAGGCCTGATCAAAGCGATGAAAGGAAAATCTAATAAACCTTTTGACGCTTATTTGAAATTGAATCAAGGTCAAATTGAGTTGGAATTCAAGAATAAAAGTTCGAATCCGAAGTAAGGAGTATTTGACTTAAATAAAAGATGCAAAGAGCCTCTTATGAGGGTAACAGGTTCCGTTCGTTTCCTATCACAAACAAAAAACGTAATGTAAAGTGGCCATCAATTTGTATGTTAATTAGATGGTCTTTTTTTGGCGGTATGATAGGATTTATGACTTAACTAAAGGAACAGTATTGTTGAAATGGTTCCGGTGGTAAAGACAAAGGAATAGGGCGGAGGAAAAGTCTCGCTTTCCGTGGGTATACGGTGAGCCTCAACGCTTCGCTGTGTCCACTTTAAACCATGTTCATCCGACTTTATGATAATAAGAAAAATCTCAGTTCACAGAACTGAGATTTTTCTTATTTGTTAACAACCAAAAGGATGGCGGTGATTTTGGACATCACCATAAATAAAAAAACTATCCCAAGGCTTTTTAATTCAAATTTGATGGGGGGATGCAATTTTCTGAAATATTTAAAAAAACCTAACAAAAAGGATTGTATGTAATCATTATTGATGATATTATACTATTCAAATAAATTGTATAACACATTTAATAATTTTTGTGTTTTAGTATGACATAATCTATTAGATAAACACATTTTGAGGAGGGGATGAAAAAAGTTGAGCTACTAGCTCGCTCGTTTTTACATAGATTCCCTGTTTGTTTCAAGTAAAGGGGAGTATGGATGATGAAGACCAACGATGATTAAATGAAGACTTGCTAAACGATTTCAAACGTACACGAAGCCAAAAGAATAGGAGCTCGGATGTGACTAATAAGGAAATTGTCTATGTAGTTTCTGACTCGGTGGGTGAAACAGCTGAGTTAATGGTAAAAGCAGTGACCAGTCAATTTAATGGGGGAAATGTTGAAATCCAGCATATTTCCTATGTTGAAGATATTCAGGATATTAAAAATATCATTAATATCGCAAAGTATAGTCATTCCATCATTGCCTATACGATCGTCATTCCATCCTTAAAGCAATATCTGGATCAGAAGGCACGAGAAGAAGGAATTATTGCCGTCGATTTAATGAATCCACTGATGGAAGCCTTCACTCAAAAATTTAATAAAGACCCCAAGCATCAACCAGGGTTAATGAGAAGAATGGATGATAACTATTTTCGAAGAGTTGAAGCTATTGAGTTCGCCGTGAAATATGATGATGGACAGGATATGCGAGGGATTCAACATGCCGATATTGTATTAATAGGGGTTTCTAGAACATCAAAGACACCGCTTTCAATGTATTTAGCCCATCAAAAGTTTAAGGTAGCCAATATACCTTTGGTACCAGAAGTTCCTCCTCCTGATGAACTTTTTGATATTCCAAGAAATAAATGTGTTGGTTTAATGATTACGCCAAATAAATTGAATGACATTCGTAAGGAACGGTTGAAAAGTTTAGGTTTACTAACCGAAGCGAATTATGCAAACTTTAATCGCATTCTTGAAGAATTAGATTATTCGGAAAAAATCATGAAACGAATAGGCTGTCCGGTCATTAATGTTTCAAATAAAGCAGTAGAAGAGACAGCCGATTTAATATTAGCAATGTTGAAAAAGAGAGGAGTTCAATTATGAGTAATCAATTTGTCTATAGGTTTGATCAGGGAAAAAACGCAAAAAAGGAACTTCTAGGTGGAAAGGGTGCGAACCTTGCAGAAATGACCCGCATTGGTTTGCCCGTTCCTTATGGTTTTACTATTTCAACAGAGGCTTGTAATTCATATTATAATGCAGGGGAATCTATTTCGAAAGAAGTTGAATACGAGGTGTTAGAAGCTCTTCAAACACTTGAAGAAAAAACAGGAAAACAACTTGGAAATCCATCAAACCCACTGCTTGTTTCCGTTCGTTCCGGTGCTGTTCATTCGATGCCAGGAATGATGGATACTGTTTTAAATCTTGGAATGAATAAGGAGACGGTAGAAGGGATGGCAATGCTGACAAACAACCCGCGTTTTGCCTATGACTCGTACCGTAGATTTATTCAAATGTTCAGTAATGTGGTCCTACATGTGGATGATTTTTATTTTGAGCAATTTTTAGAAGAAATCAGAGAAGAAAAAGGATATGCTTCCGATCCTGAAATGTCTGCAGAAGATTGGCAAGAAGTCATTCAAGGATACAAAGGGATAGTGAAGAAGCATGCTAAAATGAATTTTCCTGAGAACCCAAAAGAGCAATTATTCCTTTCCATCCGTGCTGTTTTTGATTCTTGGAATAACCAACGGGCTAAGGTATACCGACGTCTTCATAAAATTCCGGGTCATCTTGGAACAGCCGTGAACATTCAAAGCATGGTCTTTGGCAATATGAGTAATGATTCTGGTACGGGTGTAGCCTTTACACGGAATCCATCCACAGGGGAAGCTAAACTTTATGGTGAATATTTGATCAATGCTCAAGGGGAGGACGTTGTGGCAGGGACTCGTACCCCTCAACCCATCGCAACCCTCCAAGACGAAATGCCAGATGTCTATCAGCAGTTTGTAGAGACTTGTCTCCTTCTTGAAAAACATTATCAGGACATGCAGGACATTGAGTTTACGGTAGAGCGCGGGGAATTATTTATTCTGCAAACCCGGACCGGGAAACGAACAGCTCAAGCAGCCATTAGAATAGCCGTTGAATTAGCAGAAGAAAAAATTATTAATAAGAAAGAAGCGATACTACGTGTAGAGCCCGATCAGCTTAACCAGCTTCTTCATCATCGAATTGATGATTCCTATGAACGGAAAAGGTTAACTAAAGGTCTACCTGCCTCTCCTGGAGCAGCTACAGGACAAGTTATATTTGATGCAGATGAAGCAGAAAGATTAGCGAAAGATGGGAAAAAGGTTATTCTTGTTCGTCCAGAAACAACCCCTGATGATATTCATGGAATCGTTGCTGCACAAGCAACGGTCACTAGCCGTGGGGGAATGACTAGTCATGCAGCTGTAGTTGCAAGAGGAATGGGAAAAGCTTGTATATGTGGCTGTGAATCACTGACTATTGATTTAAAATTAAAGCAGTTCAAAGTAGGGGATACGATCGTATACCAAGGGGACATTATTACGATTGATGGTTCAACGGGTGAAATCATGTTAGGTGAGACTCCGATGATCGAGCCCAAGCTTTCGAATGAGTTTCAATTGTTGCTTACATGGGCAGATGAACAGAGAAAGCTTGGTGTAAGAGCCAATGCGGACAACCCAGAGGATGCCAAAAAATCACTTGAGTTTGGAGCGGGTGGCATCGGGTTATGTCGTACAGAACATATGTTTATGGATGCCCATCGAATCCCCATTGTTCAGGAAATGATACTTGCTGAAACATATGAGGAGCGAGAAGAGGCTCTGACTAAACTATTACCTATGCAACAAGAGGATTTTGAAGGAATCTTTGAAGCGATGCAGGGAAATCCTGTAACGATTCGCTTATTAGACCCCCCACTTCACGAGTTTTTGCCGGATAAGGAAGAACTGCTCGTTGAAGTGACAAAGCTTCAGATGACAGATCCAAATTCTCAGACATTAAAGGATAAGGAGCAACTTTTAAGAAAAGTCCGCCAATTAGATGAATCTAACCCTATGCTTGGGCATCGTGGCTGCCGATTGGGAATGATTTATCCTGAAATTTATGTCATGCAGGCGAAAGCCATCTTTTATGCAATTACAAAAGTAACGGAAAAAGGCATAAACGTAAAACCAGAAATTATGATTCCTTTAGTTGGCCATGTCAATGAGTTAAAGGAAATGCGTCAATTGGTTATCAATGCTGGGGTACAAGTGAAGGAAGAAACCGGACAAGAATACAATTACCTTATTGGTACGATGATTGAAGTTCCACGAGCAGCGATAACAGCTGATCAAATTGCTCAGGAGGCAGACTTTTTCTCCTTTGGAACTAATGATTTAACTCAAACCACTTTCGGATATAGTCGTGATGATGCAGAGGGAAAATTCCTTCAAAACTATATCGAAAACAAAGTTCTACCAGAAAATCCATTTGCTTCTCTTGACCAAGAGGGTGTAGGGAAACTTGTAGAAACTGGTGTGAAACTCGGGAGAGAAACAAAGAAAGATTTGAAAACAGGCATTTGCGGAGAGCATGGAGGAGATAAAGATTCAATCCAATTCTGTCATGATGTAGGGCTGGATTATGTAAGCTGTTCCCCCTACCGCGTCCCGCTTGCACGACTTGCAGCTGCTCAAGCTTGTATTAAAAATGAACAAAAACAAAGTATAAGTGATCCTCTACCTATATAAGATCTCTGGTAAAGTAAATCACACTCATTTTAGCAAGAGTACATAAATTTATGTGCTCTTGCTATTTGATGTGTTCAAACCATCTTTATTTACTGAGATTAGTAAGTATGAGCGGCTCTTAAAAGAACCGATTGAATCAGATATAGCTGCTGTATGATTACGAAAACATATGGTCATGGCGTGCACAGGTCCAGAGTAAAGCTTTTAATTTTAGTAAAGAGTTGTTGAGATTATACGAACCTTTTTATAAGTTAAACTCTCGTATTGACGTTGTTCCGACTGATCGTGATTTGTCCGCATATAAAGTAGTTCTTGTTCCTGTTGCAATTAATGGATGATATTTTGGCGGAAAAGTTAGAGAATTTTGCGCACAATGGGGACAGTTATTTTTTCTTTCCGTGCAGGTGTGAAGGACTCAGATAATAATGTGCGATTAGGTGAAATTCTCCCCGGTCCAGTTCGTTCAATGATCGGTGCACGCGTCGACGAAATAGAGTCTCTTACCAAAGAGCATAAATTGAAAGGAAACGGCGAGTTTGCTAATGTATCAGCAGAAATTTCCGTCTGGAGAGACTTACTCATTGCTGAAGAAGCAGAAGTACTATATCAATATTCAGATCAGTTTTATGATCAGTATGCAGCAGTAACTAGGAATTATTTTGGTAAAGGGACCGTGTTCTATATTGGAGGTGGCTTAAATAAAGAGCCTCTCGAGATCATGGCCAAGTCTATAGTAGAATCGAATAACATCCAATATGTGCAGTCACCTGATCAAGTAGAAGTGTACCAACGAGAAATCGATGATGAAACGTATGAATTTGTCATGAATCACAGTGATGAATTAAAGAGTTACCAAGGGGAAGAGTTAAAAGCCTTTGAAAGTAAAATTATAAAGAAGTAGTCGCAAAACAGCTATTTAACAATCTCACCATTACTATCTAAATAAAAGGAAGCAACAATAGATCGATTAAAGTCCTTATCTTGAGGAGTTTTTCCTTTTAGATCCATCGTAATGTTATAGATGCCCTCCCCTAAGTTGGGGATTTTTCGAAAAGAATTGCTACTAAGAGCCTGCCATTCTAATTTTCGAGAATCTCTCATATCAGCCTTGTAATATTCCAAATAAATGGTACTCATCATTTTCTTGTTATCGAGCGTATTAAAAGAAGCAATCCCAACTTGTAAAGGATCACGTACTTCTAAGTTAATGTACCTATTTATAGCACTATCAAAATGGACGCCCAGTAAATAATGCTCCTGATTAGACAGTGCTTTAATTTTCCAAACGCCTTCAGTAGGATTATGAATGGTTAGCATATGGTGATACGTTCCTTTAAAGATAGTCTCAGAGTCTGCAATTGGAATAAAGGATTTGTTCACGGATCCACCTGGGCTAATGAGAGATATGTTCGGCTTTTCGTGTTCACTCATCCAATTTACCGTAATAGTGTTCACGTCATTTTCTACAAAAAAGGTTTCAGTAGTTTCACCTCGGTAACTTCCTCCGTGAAAATAGGCATGTGCTGAGGGTTTTTGTTTTTCCAAGGATCTATTATTATGGCTGTCACTTTTAAAAGTACTAGATTCGTATAGGTGATCAGCGAACAAGTGGAACGTAGAATGACCTTTAATAATTTCTGAATGATTCCAATCACTAACACGTAACTCTGTAGTGTAGGGCAATCGGGATCTTTCAACTGTGATAGCTCCGTCATTTTCACCATAGCTGCTTAAATAGAGGCCACCCCAGTAAAGGGAAGAGCCAAAGGAGCCCCAGCCGGTCCCACTTAACGTATAAAATGGAATATGATCGACCATCGAACAGCTATCTGTCTTACTGCGAAAATAATCCATATAACCTGTTTGAAGGGATTTTATTGCTTCATTTTTATTACCAATGATGTCAGCAAGCCACCCAGCCCAAGTACTGAAAGCTAAATCTGCCAATTCTGAACCTTGATGGGGAACAGAGAGGTTTATGACTTTTGCAACGTAAGGAATTGCCTCATAGTGAATCATAGCAGATTGAGTATCAATTCCACCCTTACTATGGGCGACTACAATTAACTTTTCATTAAAATGTTGATAGATTTCCTCTAGTTTACTAGCTAGGAGTCTGCCGTTATCCCACATATCGAGAGTTGAGTGCAAATCAATAAATGCTGTTTTAAATCCATTAAAATAGGCTATTTCATACATGTCATTTCCATTCCACCATGTGTGGGAGGAACTATTTATTCCATGGATAAACACGATCGGTCGTTTAGAAGGGGCTACATATGGTGGAACTGTTCCTTTATACCATTGACCTGGGGTGCCAGAAGTTGAATTTTTTCTATATTTATCGGCTTGAAAAGGATAAGTGACAGGCAATGATCCGTTACGATTTGTCATAACAATCTCCTTTATAAATTGAGTGTGTTCAATGTTATGGTAGATAGTTGCCCGAGTTGAGTAATAAAGAGTTATAAAAGCCAGAGGAATGGGGGCGAGGGGGAAACGGCTCGCTTTTTCGTGGTTGGATCCTATGAGATAAACAACCTAGGAGTTTTCGTATATGCCAACAGAAAACGAGTGTTTTTTAAACTAAATTAAAGTAAGGGAATCGTTCTTCCACAATCGGGAGCTTTAACGGAATGAGATGAGCAACTTTCTTAATAAAAAAAATAATCAATATAGATACTATCATTATCTATGATTTAAAACTTTTGTAAAGCGATATTGTGATGAAGAACGATTCCCCCTAGAAAGAGAACGTCAAAGATTGACATCCACACCAGATTAATAGATATTAAGTAGAAGGGAAACATCCCTCCAAACTAAATGAGCTTTATGGTTGCTTCAATATAAAGAAGCTGAAAAGGGAAGTTGGTGTAAATCCACGCGGTCCCGCCACTGTAAGGAGTAGACATCTTTTAATTAACCACTGCTTTATCAAAAAGCGGGAAGGAAAAAGAAGTCGTTGACTCCAAGCCAGGAGACCTGCCATAAGGAAGAACATGATCATCCTACGGGAGATAGGAGTGTGTTACATGATGAGAAATCGCTATGGCTAGCAGAAGGATCTATTTTTCGAATCTCATGCATAATACGCACCTCCAGAAGGTGTATTTTTTATGAAAAAGGAGAAATGATGATGGATCAAATCCTGCCCGTAAGTCATTCAAAAATGGTACAGACGCGTCTAGTATTACCCCCAGACACCAATCATTTAGATACAATATTTGGTGGGAAAGTGTTAGCTTATATTGATGAAATTGCAGCATTATGCGCTATGAAACACAGTAATAGCGTTGTTGTGACAGCTTCTATTGATTCAGTTGATTTTTTAGCTTCTGCCAAGGTAGGAGATGCCTTGCAGTTAGAGGCAAACGTCACTGCCACTGGTCGAAGTTCAATGGAAGTCTATGTGAAAGTATTTGCTGACGATATGTTGCAAGCAAAAAAAGTAATGACGACAGAATCCTTTTTAACGATGGTAGCTGTGGATGAGAATGGTAAGCCGAAAGTTGTTCCAGGGATTTTGCCTGAAACTGAAGAGGAACAAAGATTATTTGAGACGGCTCCAGCACGCAAAGAGCATAGAAGGAGTCGGGCAAGTTTGAGATGAAAAAAAAGCTGTCTCATTTTGTGAGACAGCTTTACCTTGTCTAAGATTATTTCTCAGGCACGTCACAGTTATCATCTGTACAAGAAGCTCCGTTATCTTCAGGAGACAACGATTCAAAAGCTGGAGTAGATTTTTCCTCATCCAAAACCTTTTGTAAACTTTGCACAAAAACTTCTGTCGGTTGAGCCCCGGAAATGGCATATTTGCGATTAACGACAAAGAATGGAACGCCCTGCACACCAATCTCTTGAGCTTCTGCTTCCTCGGTGCGAACTTCCTTTGAATATTCCTCGCTCGCAAGTACTTTACGAATTTCTTCTTTATCTAAACCAATCTCACTTGCTAACTCTACTAGTGTTGTATGATCACCTACATCTTTAGCCTCTGTAAAAACAGCATGGAAGAAACGCTCGGCTACTTCTTTTCCGAACCCTTTAGTTTCAGCGAATTTAGCTAGGCGATGGGCGTCAAATGTATTCGTAGAAATCATTTGATCGAATTGAAAATCAAGTCCAACTTCCTCCGCTTGCTGAGTCATATTTGCAGTCATTTCTTTAGCTTCATCCAAGCTCTTTCCATATTTCGCAGCAAGTTTTTCGTGAATGGTTTGACCCGTATTTTTGATAGCTTGTGGGTCTAATTCAAAGCTTTTATAAACTATATCTATCGGTTGTTCGGCCGATAGTTGCTCTAATGATTGTTCTAATCGACGCTTTCCTATATAACAAAATGGACATACGAAATCGGACCATACTTCTATTCTCACTTTATCACCTCATGAATTATTGTACTCTTATTTTAATAGCATGGGCAGTTGAAAGCTATTATTCTGTTTGAATGCTGTTTGTTATTGCATGGATGAACATTTCAAGACTTAGAACATAACAAATATTTTTAAAAAGATGAGTAAAGGTCGAGCTCTCGTGGTATATAGATATCACTGTATATTAAAGATTCGATTCCAAGCTTGTGCGGCGGTTCCGTTGCTTTTCATCGGAGAATGGGGGATGGGAAACCACTCGCTTTCCGCGGGGAAGACGGCAAGCCTCCTCGAGCTAAATTTAATAGGGACGGTAGAACAGCGCGATTTCGATAGATACATAGGGATAGCGACTCCTTCTCCACCGCTTCTATCCCCACACTAGTATCTCGGAATCGAGTCTTCAACAATCCTGGCCTTATGTGGAAGACTCAATTTCGAGACATTCCGGTAATTTCCGTTACCAAGGATGGCGTTAGAAGGTCCGGGAAATCACTCGCTTTCCGTGGGCATGAGGTGAGCTTCCTCAGGCTACGCCTTGCGGGATCTCACCGATCATGTTCATCCCACAGGAGTCTCGCAATTTCCCGGACCTTCTTGCTTTCGTGAGGAGAACGGAAGCATCAGATGTGGTGATTCAAGTGAAAAAGCACTCCTTATGAGTGATGAGAATTGTGCTGGAAGTTGCTTTATTGCATATCGCATAAAGCCTCGGATTATTCAATAAAAGAATGGGCGGTTCCGTTGCTTCTTACCGGAGAATGGGGGATGCTGGGTGAATATTGCCATTGAAATGATCCACTTCTGCTATTAATAGATCCTGTACTATTGATCTGTACTATAAATTCAGAAACGGTCTTCACAAGGAGAGGTGGTGATGGTAGGCATACATCACCAGGTAAGCCTCCGTTTATGGCTTGAAATTATTGCCGGAGAGATTTTTTTCAAGGTCCCTTAATAGGTAACTTATATAAACAGGATATCACACCCGTGATGGCAATATTCCGTGGTCTGTATCGGGCTTCAATTGGCGTTATAACAGATATCTCATACTTTAACAGGGAAGGGACGGTAGAACAGCACGATTTCGATAGCAACATACGGCAAGGGGCGGTGGGGAAGGGGAAGACTCCTGTGGGATACGCGGGTTAGATGAGACCCCGCAAGGCGCCAGCCTGAGGAGGCTCAGCGCACGCCCACGGAAAGCGACTCCTTCCCCACCGCCCCTTTCTCCACACAATCATATCGGAGTCGAGTCTTCAACAATCCTGTTCTGGTAGTTTAGTAAAGTTATCCATTAATTTTAACAAAATATCCAGAATACCTTCGTAAAACCTGAATTTTAACTATGATATAAGCCACTCGTTTTAACACAAGAATTCAATTGATAAACTTCATAAAGCAAACGGATGTTCTTGTTGTATAGGCTTATATCCTTATTTCACTAAAGTTATTTATGCATAATATGATTCATTCTCGACTATTTTGAATTTTTTGATAGTTATTGACGGAATTTCTATTTATACTTGGGCAGAGGTTAATTATGGAAAAATGAGAAGGAGGAGTTGGATGTACAAAAAGAAATCATTAATTACAAGTATGATTGCTGTATTGGCATTAAGTCCTTTTTTAAGTACTATTCCTACAGCACAAGCAGAAACGGAAGGTGAAGTTGGCGAATTATTTTTCTCTGAATACATAGAGGGAAGTAGTAACAACAAAGCAGTCGAGATTTACAATGGTACAGATTCTGATGTTGATTTGTCGGAATATGAAGTGGAATTGTATTCAAATGGTGCTATTGAAGCCACAGGATCTTTTGAAATGGAAGGAACACTTGCAAGTGGTGACGTATTTGTAGCGGCAAATAGTCAAGCTGATCAGGAATTATTAGCTGTTGTTGATACAACCAATAATTCAGCGATTAATTTTAATGGAAATGACCCACTAGTCTTAAAGAAAAATGGAGAAATCATTGACTCCATTGGACAAGTTGGAAGTGAAGAGGATTTTGGAAGTAATGTAACTCTCGTACGCCAAGGAGACGTAATTTCGGGTGATGCGAATCCTGAAGATGATTTTTCTGTTAGTAATGAATGGGATAGTTATGCATCGAACACCTTTGACTATCTAGGTACCTATGATATGCCGGAAACAGAGCCAGTTGATCTTCAGACGATTGAAGAGGCAAGAGGAGAGGAAGCAGGCTCAACAGTAAAAGTAGAAGGGACAGTAACAGCTTCTATCGATACGGGTGGTCAAACGAATTATTACATTCAAGATGACTCTGCAGGAATTATCGTACGTGTGCCAGGGAAGCAAGCAAGCGTTGGTGATCAGATCACAGCGACGGGTGAGTTCTCTGACTATCACGGGATGCAACAAATCCTATCATCGTCCGCCAATATCGAGATTACCGAAGAAGGAGCAGGGGTTCCGAATTCGGAATTAGTAACAGCTGACGAGTTTACCGCTGATCAGGGAGAGGCGATCGAAGGTGAATTTGTTAAAGTAGAAAATGTTAAAGTTCTTTCAAAAAATAGCTATGGGGATTTTGCAGTTGAAGATAGCAATGGTACGTTCACCATCACTCCTGAGAATGAAGACTTATTAGAAGTTGGGAAAATTTATGAGCGGATTTCAGGAGTAGTAAACTATAGCTTTGAAGAATATAAGCTTGTCCCCCGCAATGAACAGGATATTGCTGAAGTTATCTTTGCGGTAACAGCTAATCCTCAATCCGGATCGATCGTTGAAGGTGGAGAAGTTACTTTGAATACGGCTGAAGATGGAGCGGCCATTCATTATACGACAGATGGCTCAGAACCAGATGCACAAAGCCAACAGTATGATGGACCTATCACAATTCAAGAAGATACTTCGCTCCAAGCTGTAGCTGTTCGTGCTAATGGTGACGTCAGTCCTGTAGCAACATATGAATATGAGTTATTAACTCCAATTGATGAAGTGGAGATTCACGACATTCAAGGTGCAGCTCATACCTCTCCATATGAAGGAGAAGTTGTTGAAGACGTGAGTGGAGTTGTTACGAAGGTTGATGGATCCAATGGTTTTTATATGCAGTCAACCAATCCTGATGATGAGGTAGCAACGTCTGAAGGGATTTATGTTTATAACCGACCTAGTGAGGTTCAAGAAGGTGATGCGGTAGAGGTTAATGGAGAAGTAACTGAATATAGAGAAGACGGGTATTCAGATGCTGATGATCTTCTAACAACACAGATTAGTGCGTTAAATGTAAACGTACAATCTTCTGATCATGAAATTCCTGCTCCCGTTATTATCGGGGAAGACCGGGAACAACCGACTGAAGTCATTGAAAATGATGGGATGGAGTCGTTTGACGCTCAAGAGGATGGCTTAGACTTTTATGAAAGCTTGGAAGGGATGTTGATTGCTGTAGAAGATGCTACGGTTTCTGGTCCAATCAACTATGATGAGCTTTCAGTTTATACCGAAACAAGTGAAGACCAACGAAAAACACAAGCTGGTGGACTGAGGGTATCCCCAGACGATTACAACCCAGAGCGCATCATGTTTGATGTGGACGGTATGAGTCTGGACGCCGTAACAGGTGATCAGTTGGATGGCACAGCTACAGGTGTTGTTAGTTACGACTTTAGTAATTTCAAGATTCGCCCGACAGGAGATTTTCCTGAGCTGGTCGATGGAGGTACAGAATCACAAGTAACTGAACTTAGTGGGACCGAGGATGAGTTATCAGTTGGAACATACAATATGGAAAATTTTTCAGCGGAAACAGATACAGACAAGGCTGAACGGATTGGTGAACAAATTGCTACCAACATGAATGCTCCTGATATTGTAGGATTAGTTGAAGTTCAAGATAATAATGGTTCGACTGATGACGGAACAGTGGAAGCGGATGAAAGCTACGAAGCTGTGATAGAATCAATCAAAGCAGCAGGAGGCCCAACTTACAAATATACAGATATTGCACCTGAAAATAATGTTGATGGAGGTCAGCCAGGCGGGAACATACGAGTGGGTTACATTTACAACCCAGAGCGTGTAACTTTACTTGACAAGCCAAAAGGTGATGCAACGACAGCTGTCGAAGTAAGCGAAGCTGGACTATCACATAACCCAGCTCGCATTGATCCTGCAAATTCAGCTTTCGATGATTCAAGAAAATCACTCGCGGCCGAATTCGAATTTAATGGAGAAACATTTATTTTAATAAATAACCACTTTAATTCTAAAGGTGGAGATGATGCGCTATTTGGAGCTAGTCATCCTGCAGAACTAGGTAGTGAGGAACAACGGATTCAGCAAGCGACAGTTCTAAATAACTTCGTTCAAAAAGCGGAATCAGCGGTAGAAGAGGCTAACGTTGTAGTAATGGGTGATTTGAATGATTTTGAATTCTCCAACCCGCTTCAAACTTTAAAAGGGGAGGAACTCGCTAATTTAACTGAAAACCTACCAGAAGAAGAACGCTACTCTTATATCTATCAAGGGAACTCTCAAACGCTAGATCATATTTTAGTAAGTAATTATTTAGAAGAGAGCACGCAAATCGATTCCATTCATATTAATGCAGACTTTTCTGAGGCAACGGGGCGTGCTAGTGATCATGATCCAATAGTGGCCCAAATAAATACGAATTTTGATAGTGATGAAGATAAAGGAAAAGGAAGTAATGGTAAAGCGAAAGGCCATGATAAAGGCAAAGGAAAAGGGCACGAAAAAGGTAAAGGACAAGGTCATAAAAAGCATCATTAAAAGGACATATCCCATGGAACGTTGTTGAGCGACGTTTCGTGGGGTTTTTTTCGTTAATAAGATTCCTGCTTTTATGGGGACGTATACCATCTATCAAAGAAATCTATTGTCTGGCTGGTGTGGAGTGCATTCGTTTGGTGGAATTGTTAGAGTCGTCGATATCTCATGAATAATCAGTGGTGATATAGGTGGGGCAGAAGGATCAACAGTAAGGCTTAACATAGCCATTTTTATCAATGGTTCAGCGTGATAGCGCTGGCAAAGTTTGAATAGCATTTTTTTGCCACAATCAATTTTTCCATTCGTGGCGGTTTCGTTCATCTCAATGTGGTAAGAGGGGAGAGGACGATGAGATTTTTGCGAAAAACTATGCGTCGAGACCCGACAGTGCAGCAAAGCGACTCAATGGCATGAGCTCTGTTTCTAACGACGGGACTATGATTTTATCCCCAATATTTATTACAGATAACTGCTTCAATTTTGGTTAAACGTCGCCTCTCAGCCTCTCATCAATGAACAACAACATTACACAGCCTTGATCTAAGGAAATTTTACCTGATTCTATTTACCACAATACCAGTTTCTGTTTATTTCTTGAATTTATTAACGAGCGGCTGGACTAAGGGAGAAACTGCCTTCCATGTTTTTTGACATTCCTTTGCAAGTGAAATCCAGTCAGCATTATTTTCTGTTTCAGGTCCTTTATTTTGTTCAGTTTCTTTGGGGGAATCGTTTGATGGATGTTGTCCTCCCCACATAAAGGAGTCAAAAGAAGAATGGCGTTCTTGTTTCATATTATCATCACCTCCTTCTTTACAGTATGTGGAATTCTTGTAGAATGTGGATGAATATGCCTACCATTAGTGTTTGTTTAAATAAAATCTACCAACTTGATGTTCGTTGATCTAAGTCCCTTTGATTAAAAAAGCAGTTAACCTGTTGATTTGGTTAGCTGTTTTTTAGTAACAGCTCATGATAGTTTAATCAGACATAATTTGAAGCTTATTGGGTTGGTGAAACGGTGCCTGGTTCGGAGGCCACTGAAAAAGTCCTTTTCTATTAATAATAAACTTTTGAAAAACACTATCCCAAAATCTAACGGGTTCAGTTTTCGAGTACAAAACATGAAATAACATACGAATGAAGAGACCAAATTGCATACAAAATCAGAGATTGTGTGAACTCGAGATGTTTGTGTGAATGTAGGGGCTGCGGGAAACGGCTCGCTTTCCATGGGGTGGGCGCTGAGCCTCCTCGGACTTTTTCAGTGGCCTTTTGGTTCGTGGGGGGGTGGCATGAAGAATGAATGGAAATTCCCTAGACGACTGAGCCTATACTGTCATTTTACACAAAACGTATGAAATGGAGAAGGGTTGAGTATATTCTGCACTGACATCTGTCACTTGAATACTAGGAATGATTATCTAGAATTATTTCCGCTTAAAGTGTCACGAGTGGTACCCGCAATAGCCCCTCCCAATTTGATTAAAGTCGCTTTTTTGAAATAAATCCCTTAAATGTTCAATATTATGAGGTAAGATGATTAGTAAAGAAGCTGATGGGCCTATCAATCACTTTGCAAAAGGCCATCTGGTATCAACTCACCACAAAAGACTTACTCTACATCTGGAAAATCAGGTAGTCCAAGAATAGAAAAATTACTTACAAATTAAAAAGAACATGTAAAAAAACGCTGTATTCTCATGTATTGTAGCATCATTCTAGCGTGGCGGCCTTCTTCTGTGTAGGGATTTTGAAGTGATAAGAGTTGCTTGATGAATGCTTGATCGCAAGCACAATAGTTTCCGTATTTCCGATAACATTCATCATGTGCTTTACAAGCTGCGTCGACAGCATTAACGGGAGTGCCTGGTCCACTACATCCCGGACCGCACCAGTTATATCCAGGGAAAATACAAAATTGTGGTGATATACCTCTTCTTCTATTATTAGGCCTAGGAATTGTAATCCTCTCCTTTTTATCGTAAAAATTTCATGTGTACATTCACGTCGGGGTTAAACATTTGTATACAAGAGACGTTGAACGTCTCTTGTAAAATTAAGAATTAATAGCCGTATCCACCATACCCGCCGTATGAAGCTCCAATAATAATTAACAAAATAAACAACACAACGATCAGAGCAAATCCTCCACCATAACCGTATGACATATTCTCAACTCCTTATAAATTTATACGAGGGCTGATTTTCCCTCTCCTTTACTATATGGTGGTAATTAATGATTTGAGTGGTTATTTGCCTTATTTGTTTTTAGATTAATGGGAGCGGTTTAAGAGTAAAAAACTTTAAATCAAAAGATCAGCGGCTTATAAATTGGCCGCTGATCTTTTGATTTAACAATGTTTATAGATGACAAGTGCTATTTATGGTTTCAATTTGCCTTTTATTTTTTTACAAGAGAACATAACATCTTGTCATCCGCATAGCTTCTGAAAGGCAGTATTGTGTAATAAAGAGTTGTAAAAAAAGAATGGTTCCGTTAGTAAAGATAGAGGAAGGACGGTCCGCTTCTCGTGGGTGCACTGAGGGTCTTATTCTGTTTAATTCCCACAGAAGTATTCCCGTTCATGCACCTTGTCCGAAAATTGCATTTCAATGGAATTCACTAACTTAAGTTGTTTTTAAATTGTTTTGCCAATTCCATCATGTACCATTTTCAATTTGTTTTGACTGAATACGTTTTACTAATTTCCATATCAATTCCTCGTCATTTATCACAAGGGACCTTAATAGAATAATCATATATGCATCTGTCATTGGACTGCCTTCAAAACAATATCGCCAAGTACCGTCCTTTGATTGCTTCTCTTGCAAACATTCAATTAGACGATTTTATTTATGTTTCGACACCATTCCTCATACACAATCAGCCCTTCTATGGCGTAATGTTATAGATTTACTTTATTTATTCGAAAAAAACCAATATAACAATGAACGGTGAATAGATGTAAATCTACATATATATGTATTTGGCATTTAATTCATGTATGAAATGGTAGTATGTTGAAGTTTTTTTGATTATGAAGTTTGTTAAAGTAAAGGATCAGATTATGGAAGACTCATTTTCGAGACATTCCGGTGGTTTCCGTTACAAAGGATGGCACTTGAAGGTCCGGGAAATCACTCGCTTTCCGTGGGCATGAGGTGAGCTTCCTCAGGCTACGCCTTGCGGGATCTCACCGATCATGTTCATCCCAGCTCTTACGCCTTATAAGGACGAAAGCTAAATCTAGTTCATCAATCCTATCGGGCGTTATCCAGCTCCAGCGCCTAGCGAGACTTCCCTCGCTTCTGTACGATAAGTCAACATCGAATCACGATGTTCTTCGTGTTTCCTTTATCTCCGACAGCTCAGTCCAGTCCATACGCCGCTGACCAAGGCGCCTCCGCTTTTAAAGGTGGAGTCTCGCAATTTCCCGGACCTTCTTGCTTTCATGAGGAGAACGGAAGTTTCGGATTAGCTGCTTAAAGTGAGCAGAACGTCTCATGCGTGAGCATCGTGTTGGGTGAAGTGAAGCTTTATTCTATAGCATAGGTAAGACGCATTTTCCTATGCCGGGGGTTTGTTCATTTCCATGTCGAATGGGGTGGCTTTGAAACAGCGAGACTCCCGCGGGAGAAGGAGGTAGGCGAGACCCCACAGGGAGTGACAACGACCGAGGAGGCTTGCCAGTTCCCCCGCAGGAAAGCGAGTTGTTTCAAAGCCAGCCCTACCCCTTATACGGTAACGAACCCCATGATCTCGGAAATGAATCTTCTAGATAACTACTCTATAACGTTTTTCTAATAAACATGCAGCCAAAACCCGCAAAGAATAAACACCATATACACATATTGAATCATATTAGAAGGTGAATAGATGGGAATTAGTTGTATTAAAAGGAAGTTGTTCTTCCATAACAAACTCTCACCAAGTGTAAAAGAAATAAAAAAAGATTTAATAAATTTCTATCCTCCTCCTATAACTGAGACAGATTTAAGTGCAGAAGAACAAGAAATCGTTCACCATATAAAAAATAAAACAACCAAAAAAAACATAAATAATACCACAAGAACTCGATGTTATTTAGACTACTTTAAACAATTTCCAGAAATTCATTGGGCATTTTTAGGACATATGGTATCTAGAAATGGTGGATGGAATATGACAGATCTAAAAGGAGACTTATTATCTAAATTATTATCAGTCGAAGAACAAAATAACTTCTTTACCTTTTTAGAACGAGGTAATTGGCTGATCTTTCAGGATGTTTATCCTCAATTGTTGCTATATCAAGAAAGTATAAAACGAAAAAACAATTTATTTCATCTTTTACCAGTAATCGGAGTTTCTATGTTTATGGAAATAATATGGAATCACTTTTGGGAACATGGAGATGAATATCTTTTGTCAATAGCACTTGTAATTAATGAACAAAGCTACTTAGAAAAAAGAGTCATTCAAAATCCACATTACCAAAACACGGTAATAGATACATTAGAATTCAAACTGCAAGATTTTTTAAGTTTGAATCAAATTTTATTTCCCTACACAAATGGGAAGGAAATAAAGATCATCGGTCAAACTATTCACCACTTTGCCTCCTTACATGATCGTATTTTACTAGGAATAAGATTATACAAGGTCCTTTTTGAAGGTGAAAACTCCCCTGATTTTTTCAAATGGGCTTCCCAACATCCTCACACCGGATCCAGAAGAGATTATTGGCCACAGTTATTTAATGACATCAATGAATCTACACCTGGAAAAGTCTTTAAACGGCGAACAAAAAATTGTCGTTTAAAGCCTGGTTCCCACCGAATATACAGTCCGAAACTAAAATATGCCTGGAAGAATGTAGAGCATGAAGAAGCGGAAAAAGGAGATTGGTATTCAAAATGGAATGTCGTAAGTTATCTAGAAAAAGACACTCAAAAAGTGGATGGGGATATTCTTGATGAATACTGTGAAACGTTGGAGAGACTTGAACTTGCAATCCTTGCCAAAGAAACCATCTTATAAGAAGAAAATTAATTTTAAAGCTTTAATATGTACTTTGATATTTTCTTCGCTGATTGGCACTTACTTGGACTTGTTGATGGTTGGAAATGGCTTTTATTCTTTTCCTGATCGACCTTTTCCAATGATATTTTCTATAAATATTTTATTTACGCTTTTCGTCTTACCAGTTCTAACCACTGTCATTATATATTTATTTAAACAACTTCCAACCTTGTTATATCGGGGCTTTATTCTTATATGTTTCTTTTTTTTCCTTCCTATACTCGAACATTTTTCTGAACTCTTTAGCGTTTTCACACATTCGAATGATTGGAATCATCTGTATTCAGGTTTTGGTTACGTTATCTTCATTTTAATCATATGGAAGTTTTATGTATGGCTATCTTCCTAAAAGTATTCGACTCAATTCCAGATCATGGGGGTTCGTTACCGTATAAGGGGAGGGGTGGATTTGAAACAACTCGCTTTCCTGCGGGGGACCCGGCAAGCCTCCTCGGTCGTTGTCACTCCCTGTGGGGTCTCGCCTACCTCCTTCTCCCGCGGGAGTCTCGTCGTTTCAAAGCCACCCCATTCGACATGAAAATGAACGACCCCCCCGACATAGGACAATACGTCTTACCTATGCTATAGAATAAAGACTAATCCAACATGTTGCTCACGCATGAGGCGTTCTGCTCACGTGAAGCAGCTTATTCAATGTTTCCGTTCTCTCACGAAAGCAAGAAGGTCCGGGAAATCGCAAGACTCCTGTGGGATGAACATGATCGGTGAGATCCCGCAAGGCGTAGCCTGAAGAAACTCACCTCATGCCCACGGAAAGCGAGTGATTTCCCGGACCTTCTAACGCCATCCTTTGTAACGGAAACCACCGGAATGTCTCGAAGTTGAACATTCCGTAATATGGGGCTTTACTTTAACAAACTTCATAATCAAAAGACCTTCAACATACACCATTTTATAGATTTTTGATATATTGAGGGTGTTTTTATATGATAAAAAGTAAACTGCCATAAATGCCAAATAAAGGCACCTTTCTTAGGAAGGTGCCTTTTAATCGTCTGGACCATATACATCGTCGATAAGCCACCCCAGCGCATTAGCACGCCTAAGCACCACCAGAATACCCCAAGCAAACCAGGTCAATTGAAGCGACAATAACAACGTCAGACCTAAACACCATCAAAATCAAGTAAACAAAACCTTCGCAACCTCCAAAAAATTTGATAGACTAATAGAATCACACAAAAATTGACGGGAGGCACCAGGCAGATGGCGATATTTTTTCAAGTTGTATTACCGGTAATACTCGTATTTTTTGCGGGGTTCGTTGTACAAAAATTCATTCGTCTTGAGGTTAAGTCTATATCAACAGTTGTTGTTTACATATTGCTTCCATGCCTCGTTTTTGATACATTTTACCATGCTGAATTTGATAATGAGTATTTAATGATGCTTGCTTTTTCAGTGATCTTATTATTTTCCATATTGTTGGTGAATAAGGTAGTGGCTAAGATAGCTAATTATCATACTTCGATTGAAAGTGGGTTGATTCTTTCGACCGCTTTTATGAATGCGGGGAATTATGGAGCTCCGATTGTGTTGTTTGCTTTTGGGGAACAGGGTTTTGTTTATTCGGTATCTTTTATGGTTATTCAGCAGATCGTAATGAATTTCTTTGGCGTTTATTATGCGGCTAAGGGAGCTGCGGGGGTTCGGTTAGCTCTGACTACGGTGATGAAGATGCCGCCGACGTATGCTGTTATAATAGCTCTTTTGGCCAAGCTAATGTCCGTTCCTATCTCGGAAAATATAATGTCGAGTATTACTTTGGTTGGTGATGCTACGATTCCAATCGTGATGATTTTGCTAGGCATGCAATTGGCGAATATTACGGTGAAAAATTTGGAGTGGAGTAAAATTAGTTATGCGGCGACACTGAGACTTGTCGGCTCTCCTTTGATTGCATGGGGGCTTACGTTTGTCCTTCCTATGAGTGATCTAATGGCTAACGTTCTTATTATTTCTGCGGCCATGCCGTCAGCTGCAACAACGACGATGTATGCTGTACAATTTGATTCCAGGCCCGACTTAGTTTCAAGCATTACATTAATTACCACGTTATTAAGTGTTGTGACCATCCCAATTGTACTTAATATTTTGACATAACAAAAAAGCCGCGAGTTCATCATCAGTTTCCTGGTGATGAATCGTGGCTTTTTGCTTCTTTCCTTTTCTTCACGAACATATATAAATTACCGATGATCAAAGCAATGGATAAAGACATGCCTAACGGAGTAAGTTCTAACGGTGTAAAAACTCCGGCCAGCATGTAAAGTAGGAAAAAAAATGCAAACACTAAATAAAACAAGGCCATCTTCCTTTCACATTACGACAATCTTACTACTGTTAGAATAACATATCCTGAAGTGAAGAAGAAGGAATTATCGTTATCCTTCTTGAGGGTAGAAGAAAAATCGGTACGTAGTAAATTCTTCTCCTTTTTCCATATCAAAATATTGAATGTCTACGCTTTCGTAAGACATCCCGTCTGATTGATCAAAAGAGATTTGTGCTACGTATTCTTTATTCTCAATTAAAGGGATAGGTAAAGGATTTACGATTTCGATCATCCATTCATACGCCTGCCTTTCAATGAAAGCATGACTGAATGTGACTTCCATGTTATCTAACCAGATGTTTGTCAAAGGGATGAGTCCTTTCGCATCATTGTTCAACAAGATGACATCCTCCTCCATTCCCTCTTACTCGTTACCCTTCCTGCAAGTTTTTAACCATTTGATTAGTTACAAAGCATGATATCTTAAGATTTTTTGCTTTAAAGATTTTCGCGTTCGCTTCACCGTAGATACGCTTATCCCTAATTGAAACGCTACTTCTTGAACGGTGTATTCTTCAAGTGAAAGTGTCACAACCATTTTTTCAATATTTGTTAAATGACAGTGATCATAAATGTCGTGCAGTGTCATAACATCGAAAATTGGATCATCGATAGGTTCGGTCATATAAGCAGCGCGAAGTTGTTGACTGTTTTTCCGAAGAAGGGACTTGTAGTAATAAAGAAGCTGATGAGTAAAGTAAGTAGAAAATTTGGCGAGTGAAGGGTCATATCGATTAGTGCAATGGTCGTACACGAAGTATGCTTCCTGTATATAATCCTCGTGGGGATCTGGTACGTTAAGCTTACGGAGTGTGTAATAAATAAGAGATTCGTAGCTTTCAAATGCGGAGGGTTGTTCATTCACAATAGTCTCTTTTCTAATTGAATATTCAATTGTCATTTTGCGCGCATATCTATTATTACTCAAAATAACGAAAAAGGGAATATTTTTCTGAAAATTACATCGTTTTATTGAAAATTCGTTTTTCTATACACTTTTTTTGTCTAAAATTGAATTTTTATTAAAAAAGGTGACACCAAAATGGGTACTTCTTACGATCATTAGTTTAGAAGGATAAAAAACACCTCATAAGGAGCTAATACTAATGACGTATGAAGATCTCGAATTCGAAACGATTGTAAGAGAAAATGAACGACTGATTTATTATCACATTCGCAATTTACATATTAACGATGAAGAAGGAGAATTTTTTGCAGAAGGTTTAGAGGCTCTTTGGAAAGCCTACTACTCGTATGACCCCTCTCTTGGAAAATTTTCAACGTATATTAGTTGGAAAATCCGCAATGCCCTCATTGATCTTATCCGCAAAGACTCTAAATATTTAGATCACCAATTATCGTTTATTCAACAGTATATTCATTCGGAAAGCTTTTTAACAGAAGATATTGTAGAAGATCATTATTTATGGACAAATATAAAAAGTATGTTGACGTTACCACAGTGGAAGTGGGTTTTTATTTATTATTTCATTATTCATGACTTATCTGTTGAGCAAATCGCTGCTATAGAAGGGGTTTCTAAAGATGCTGTGAAAAATTGGGGTAGGCATGCCCGGAAAAAACTCCGAGAACGTCTAGAACTATAAAAAAGTACGTTCTAACTTGAGAGTTAGAACGTACTTTGATTACTTTTCAATCGTAATGTTGATTTTGCTAAGGCCGAGTGCTTTAGCAGCTTTAATCATTCGAGCAGCTTCATGTTCAGCATCCTGAATGGAGATATTATTTCTGGAAATATTTAATGTTGTTCCACCAAAGAGAGGGAGTCTTTCCACTGTATTTTCGGTAGCAGGTGGTGTCTCTTCGTTTGTTGGTTTCATTTCCGTGGCATTATTATCTTGTTTGCTTCGGTTGACTTTGCCGCGAATCTTCCGTCCATGATAAACAACACTTGCGTAGGGACAACCTGTTTCTTCTGAAATTACCCGGTAGTTTTTCTTCGTTTCTTTAATGAGTCTTTTTACTTCGTTTAGATCATAATCATATTGTTTGCGCTTTTTCCCCATAAAACTGTAAGCTCCTTTACCTGAAATCTAATTCATATTCTATACAAAATTTTATTACTTTTATAGTATTATTTAAATTTTGTTAATAAATACTTGATTATCAGGTATGGGATGGTTGATTTGCTAGGAATTTGATTGTTCTGTAGGAGTCTCACAGATTCGAGATATTCCGGTGGTTTCCGTTACCAAGGATGGCGCTTGAAGGTCCGGGAAATCACTCGCTTTCCGTGGGCATGAGGTGAGCTTCCTCAGGCTACGCCTTGCGGGATCTCACTGATCATGTTCATCCCACTGGAGTCTCGCAATTTCCCGGACCTTCTTGCTTTCGTAAGGAGAACGGAAACATCTTCACGTGAGCAGAAGGTTCATACGTGAGGATTGTGTAGGGTGGTGATGCTCTATTTTATCCCTATACGGTAACGAACCACCATGATCTCGGAATGAGCCAACTACCCGCTAGTACAAGCGATAGCAACAGTGCAACTATAGCCCCGGATTATGAAAGGCTCAAATTTAGATATTCCGGTGGTTTCCGTTACCAAGGATGGCGTTTGAAGGTCCGGGAAATCACTCGCTTTCCGTGGGCATGTGGTGAGCTTCCACAGGCTACGCCTTGCGGGATCTCACCGATCATGTTCATCCCACAGGAGTCTCGCGATTTCCCGGACCTTCTTGCTTTCGTGAGGAGAACGGAAACATCAGAAGTGGTGCTTCAAGTGAAAAGGCCTCCTTATGAGTGAGAATTGTGCTGGAAGGTGCTTTCTTGCATATCGCTTAAAGCCTCTGATTATTCAATAAAAGAATGACGGTTCCGTTGCTTTTTATCGGAGCATGGTGGAAGGGAAACCACTCGCTTTCCGCGGGGAAGACGGCAAGCCTCCTCGAGCTAAAGCTGAGGCCACTGAAAAACTGATAAGGTGAGAGAACAAAAATTAAACCAATCAATATGTAGAAGTAAATGTCAATGATATCGTCAATATATAGTAGGTGGTCCCATTGTAGTAAAGACTTTTTCAGTGGCCTCCTAAAGCTCTGCGGGGTCTCGCCAGTCTATCCTTTCCCGCAGGAGTCTCGAGGTTTCCCTTCCCTCATGACTATGAAGAGTAGAACGGAATCCTTTTTATGAAAATCGGGGGTGCTGTGTGAATATTGCCATTGAAATGATCTACTTGTGCCATTAATAGATCCTATACTATTGATCTGTACTATAAATTCAGAAATGGTCTTCACAAGGGAGGTAGTGATGGTAGGCATACACACTAGATAAGCTCCTAGCTGCCGGTTTATGCCCTAATGGCTCAATAGATCTGTGTGATGGCCATATTCCCTGGTCTGTATTAGGCTTCAATAAGCTTTATATGATATCTCATGCTTTAACAGGGACGGTAGAACAGCACGTTTCCGATAGAAATACACGGCAAGGGGCGGTGGGGAAGGGGAAGACTCCAGTGGGATACGCGGGTTAGATGAGACCCCGGAAGGCGCCAGCCTGAGGAGGCTCAGCGCACGCCCACGGAAAGCGACTCCTTCCCCAACGCCCCTTTCTCCACACCAATCATCTCGGAATCGAGTCTTCAACAATACTGCTAGCTTAGTTGAATAAAGAAATAAACTTTATACACTAAACTTAGATAACTTAAGCGTATCATATCGTTCATTGTCACTTTATTTCGTTGAAGATGGATGCTCTCTAGCACTTGGAACCACGCAAGATAAATGATTAGATACTTGGTTGCCACACCATTAAATCGCTGTATCCACCCTTTAAGTGCGGTGGTAGTTGTTGACTAGACCCATTGTGCGAACTTTTCCGTCAGACTTGAATATTGAATAGGTGGTTCTAGCGTGATTACCGTTGATAAACGATAAAAGCAGGATTTTGTAGCGGTTCCGTTCATCTCAACGAAAGTAAGGGGCTAAGGGGAACGATGAGACTCCTGTGGAAAAAACGAAAGAGACAAGACCCCGCAGCGCAGCGAGGAGGCTTGCCCTTCGTCCACGGAAAGCGAATCGTTCCCCAGAGTCCCATTCACTGACTCTAGCAACGGAACCATGCTCCTTAGTTATATCAAGCTCAACGATAATCGTTTTTTTGATGTCCTTATACACCTATGCTCTATAAATTTAATGCATAAATCTGTTGCCGCAATGCAATGATTAGTATGAATTTTCACTACTCCGAAGGGTCCGTTCATCTCAACAAAGGCAAGGGGCTAAGGGGAACGATAGAGACTCAATCCCGACCGCTCCTTTCTCCACACCATTATCTCGGAATCGAATCGTTATTGAACAAAAAAAAGAACCAGTGAACTCGTCACTGATTCATAGCTGCCGTATTGGTAGCGGCGACACCGCTTGTATCTGCTTGTAAAATTTCAACCTGATAAGACGGTAATTGTTTTTTTAGCTTTTGAAGGTAAGACTCACTGACCCCCTCAAAAAGTCCAATCATTGTAGGTCCTGCACCACTAATGTAATAACCCAATGAACCGTGCTCCTCAAGAACAGAGGACACGTGCGGGAAATCGGGAATTAAATGACTTCGATAAGGCTGATGCCATTTATCCTCTTTCATCATCCGTCCCACTAAAGCCCAATCTTGTTCGGCTAAAGCAGCAACGAGAACATTGGCCATTCCACTCGCATGAACAGCATCCTTATAAGAGAATTCCGTCGGTAAAATCGAGCGCGCTTCTTCGGTTTCTACGTGGTAATCCGGAATAACGGCGACCCACGTTAAGGAGTCTAATCCTTTAGAAAAACGAACAGATTCTAGATTTGTGCCATCATAGCTTGATACAGTAATTCCACCGTAAATAGCTGGAGCAACGTTGTCAGGGTGTCCTTCAATGTCACAGGCGATTCTTAGTTTTTCACGCTCTGTCAGCTGTAGGTTTAAGATTTGGTTGGCTAGTTCAATGCCGCCCACAACTGCAGTGGATGAGCTGCCGAGGCCGCGAGCGATCGGGACCTCGTTCGTCATCGTGACTTGATGGGGGGGCAGATGTTCGATGGCGTATTGATTCGCTGTGAACAAGGCTGATTTATAAATAAGATTTGTTCGATCATTCGGGATGAAAGGCTGATCTTTTTTTTGTAAAATAAATGACCAGTCTTCAGCGGGTTCGCATTGTAAGGTTACATATTGGTTTAGTGCCATGCCGACCGAGTCAAATCCTGGTCCAAGGTTTGCGGATGTGGCTGGGACTCGGATGTTTATGTGATTCATGATCGGATCCCTGCGGCTTTGGCGAATTGTTGTAGGTCGTTTTCTATGATTGTTGGTTTGATGGAACTTTTTTCAATGGCTGTTGTTGGGTCTTTAAGTCCATTTCCTGTAAGTACGTGGACGACGCGAGAGCCTTTTGGAATCGTTCCGTCTTTTACTTTTTGGATTGTTCCTGCGAGGGAGGCGCAAGATGCGGGTTCGGCAAAGACTCCCTCGGCGCGTGCTAACCATTGGTAGGCTTCTACGATGTCTTCGTCGGTGACTTCGTTGATGCTTCCTTTGGATTCTTCTGCAGCTTGTAAGGCTGGCTGCCAACTGGCTGGATTTCCGATTCTTATGGCTGTTGCGATGGTTTCTGGGTTCTCTATAATTTGATTGCGTACGATGGCTGCGGATCCTGTGGCTTCAAATCCGATCATCTTCGGCAGTGTCGTTCCATGAGACTCATGATATTCTTTAAATCCGCGCCAATAAGCTGTGATATTCCCTGCGTTTCCTACTGGGATGGAAAGGAAGTCTGGAGCTTCTCCTAATACGTCACATACTTCAAATGCGGCGGTTTTTTGTCCTTCAATACGATAAGGGTTAACCGAATTTACTAGTGTAATGGGTTCTTTCTCAGCGATTTCACGGACAATTTTTAAGGCTTGATCGAAATTCCCTTTGATTGAAAAAATTTCAGCACCATACATAACAGCTTGTGCAAGTTTTCCTTCAGCGATTTTTCCATCTGGGATGACAACGATACAACGAAGACCGGCTCGTGCTGCGAAGGCTGCAGCTGAAGCGGATGTGTTGCCTGTTGAAGCACAAATGACGGCTTTTGATCCTTCTTCAATTGCTTTGGCCATCGCAAGTACCATGCCGCGGTCTTTGAATGATCCTGTTGGGTTTGCACCTTCAATTTTTACATAGGCATCAATACCGAGTTCTTTTGAGATGGTCGGGATAGGTAAGAGGGGAGTATTTCCCTCGTGCAATGTTAACTTCGGTGTTTCGGAAGTGACGGGTAATAAATCCTCGTATTTATCTAATAAACCATTCCACATTTTCTTAGTTGCTCCCTTCTACGCGGAATACGCTATCTACCGAACGAATGGAAGGCAAACTTTCCAAATCTTGATAGGCTCTTTGGAAATCCTCTTCACTAACTCGGTGGGTGATCATCATGAGTTCACGTTCATCATCTTTATCAGCTTCACGTTGGATAATTTGGTCGAAGGATATTCCATATTGAGCAAAAACCTTCGTAAGTTCCATGAGCATTCCTGTTTGATCATGGACATGAAGACGCAAATATTTCTTCGTTAGCTGATCTTTTTTGGTTTTCACTTGTTTAGGGAACTGTGGTTGCACGTATGCTGTACCTGAAGTTCCTAAGCGAAGACTTTTGACAACTGCAATTAAGTCGGAGACAACTGCTGTTGCTGTAGGTAATTTTCCTGCTCCAGGACCATAGAACATCGTTTCACCGACGGCATCTCCGTATACGTATACAGCATTATATTCATCGTTCACAGAAGAGAGAGGGTGTTCAATTGGAAGTAAAGTAGGCTCAACGCTTACAGACGCTCCTGTATCATCGTGATCCGCTACACCAATTAGTTTAACTGAATACCCTAATTGTTTTGCATATTGAATGTCGTCAAGAGATAGTCCACGAATTCCTTTAACCTCAACATCTTCTAAGTTAAAAGGCATAGAAAATCCTAAGATGGAAAGAATCGTCATTTTTCGAGCTGCGTCCAGTCCATCTACGTCAGCAGTCGGATCAGCTTCAGCAAATCCTAAATCCTGAGCTTCTTGTAGGACGGAGTCGAAATCAACGCCTTCTTTCGACATTTTCGTTAGGATATAGTTTGTTGTCCCATTCACAATACCCATCATTTTGCGGATATGGTCGGATGCTAATCCATCCATAATGGACCGGATAATTGGTATTCCACCGGCAACACTAGCTTCATAGAATAGATCGCAGCGATTTCGATGGCTTGCCTCAAAAAGCTCCGCCCCATGCTGGGCAACTAGATCTTTGTTTGCAGTTACTATATGTTTTCCATTTTCGATGGCTTCCATTAATATGTTTAAAGTGTGATCGATTCCACCCATGAGCTCAACAACGACATCAATTTCAGGATCTTGAGTAATATCCTCATAGCGATTCGTCAGCTTTGTTGATTGATTGTTAAGTTCGCGAGGTTTAGATAGGTTATGAACGAGAACCGTTTTAATGGTGACGTTACACCCTGTTTTATGTTGAATGCTTTCTTTGTGGTCTTCAAGAATTTCAATGACACCACTTCCTACGGTACCCAATCCTAATAAACCAACTGTAATTGTTTCCTTCATCGTTCACACTCCTTGTCCACTTGAAATATACATTTTTTTATTTGTAATGGACATTGTAACGGAAAGATAAAGGATGTACAAGGTTTTATCGATGGTAATTTAAAGAATTGCTAGTAAATAAACAAAAATCAGATTATTTTTTTATTGCAAGCTATGTCATTTCATCTAAATAAAAGGTTCGTAAGCTGTCCATGGCCCGCTTTTTCATGACAATTCCAACAAAAATAGACACTATCAATTAAATTTCGACATAAATAAAAAATAGAAGGGTTGCATAAACAGCTTTGACAAAATTATAAATATATTGACAAATTTTTCAATATATATTATAAGTAATAAGACCTAAGTAGAAAGGAGGGTGAGTCGAATGAAAAAATTTTTTGATTCTTGGCATATGTATGAAGCGATCATTATTCGAACTATGAATGAAATGGGCATATCAGGAAAAAGGGATGTGTTTTTGCAAGAAGGAATGAATGTTATTCGTAATCATCGGGCGATACATAGTGAGACTGAAACAAGTTACTATCAATTATATATTGTGTTAACTGATCATTTCCGCTCCCTTATTAATGGATCAAACGAATCAATGGAATAGAAAAGAAAAGCTGTCGCTAGTTTTTTATAACGGGTTCAGTTTTTGAGTACAAAACATG
This sequence comes from Halobacillus seohaensis, assembly GCF_042663045.1. NCBI lineage: Bacteria > Bacillati > Bacillota > Bacilli > Caryophanales > Bacillaceae > Halobacillus > Halobacillus seohaensis. The sequence goes on from NZ_JBHSZV010000022.1 coordinate 51,829, forward strand.
AAAAAACATACGAATGAAGAGACCAAATCGCATATGATTTGGTCTCTTAGTATTCCTTGTTATATCAACGATTATCGGTATTTAACATATAAATTAGCATACAAAATCAGAGATTGTGCTTGAATTCGAGATGTTTGTGTAAATGTAGGGGCTGCGGGAAACGGTTCGCTTTCCATGGGGCGGGCGCTGAGCCTCCTCGGACTTCGTCC
>NZ_JBHSZV010000023.1:0-27566 GCF_042663045.1 Halobacillus seohaensis
TTTTTTCAGCAGAAGTGTAAAAGGGAAACGAGCAAAAAGTGTAAAATTCGACTTGACGTCTACATATGCAAATCACACTACATTTCTAATGGATTTTAAAAACCGAAAAAGCCTATAATACCAATAAAAAATGACCATCAAATTAGCATACAAATTGATGGTCATTTTCCATTAAAATTTTAATGTTTGTGATAGGTAAAGGAAACTGTTAGCAAAAAACAAATCCTTTTTATCGATGATTATTTAGTCCCGCTATTTGTTCCATTTTCCTTTTTTTCGCCTTTCTCCCTCTTTAATGCATTAATATCTTCTTTGCTTTTGTTTTTCTTCTTCATAAAAAAACCTCCTTTCCACATAGTTTGTCTCATTCCACCAAAAAAATAAGAAACTTTTCAACTTAGCCTCGTTAAAATTATCTTGAAATAATCATCAAAATGTGTCATTGTCTTAACTAAGAACACACAATTCAAAACTTCATAGTAAAAATGTAGGGGGACCAGTGATGCTGGTTGAGATTGTGTCCTTTTTTCGAGATACTGACCCTTAGAACCTGACCTGGCTTAAACCAGCGTAGGAAACATATGAGACGAGTGAAATCGCTCTTAGAAATATGCATCCTAGGTATGGTACCGGGGTGTTTTTTTACGCTCTTGTACTATAACTGTTCCCTCCGTTTTTTATGAATGTTTATGTGAATTCATCTATATGGAGGAATTATAATGAAGAATTTATTATTAATGGTATGGATAAGTGCAATATTCACTTTAACTGCTTGTTCTAACGATGATCCAAGCAATTCCGAATCAGGTGCAGATGAAGAGGAGACGCTTGAGGAAATCAAGCTTGTCCTTGATTGGACGCCAAATACAAATCATACCGGTTTATATGTGGCACAAGCCGAAGGTTATTTTGAAGAAGAAGGTTTAGATGTTGAAATTATGTTACCCGGTGAAGCTGGTGCCGATCAGCTAGTAGCTTCTGAAAAAGCTGATTTTGGGATTAGTGCACAGGAATCATTAACAGAAGCAAGGGTGCAGGATATTCCCATCGTATCAATAGGTGCCGTTATTCAGCATAATACGTCTGGATTTGCTTCACCTAAAGAAAAGGATATTACTAACCCTGCTGATTTTGAAGGAAAAACATATGGTGGCTGGGGAGCTCCTGTTGAAGAAGCTGTCATCTCGTCTTTAATGAAAAAGGAAAAAGCAGATGTTGATCAAGTGGATATAGTCAATATGGGCGATACCGATTTCTTTACAGCTGTTCAACGAGATGTTGACTTTGCCTGGATTTACTACGGTTGGACAGGGGTTGAAGCAGAGCTCCGTAATGAAGAACTAAACATGCAATATTTAACGGACTATTCAGAGAAACTTGATTACTATACCCCCGTCCTTACCACTAGCGAAAATATGATTAGTGAAAATCCTAAAACTACAGAAGCGTTTATGGTTGCTGTTTCAAAAGGATATGAATATGCAATAGAGAACCCAGAACAATCAGCAGACATTCTAATTGAAGCTGTCCCTGACCTTGACCCTGAACTTGTAAAAGCAAGCCAACAATGGTTAAGTCCAAAATATAAGGATGATGCTGATCGTTGGGGAGAACAAGATATTAAAGTTTGGGAAAATTACTCCGATTGGATGTATGAAAATGATTTGCTCGACAGTGAGTTAGATGCAAAGAACGCATTTACCAACGAATTTTTACCTAACTAAAGGAGGAACATGTGATGACGAATTCTCTTGTAAGCTTTCAAATTTTACCTAAGACAAATAATGGTGAAGACGTTATCCCTTATGTTGACGATGCGATTTCTATCATTGACGATTCTGGATTAACGTATGAAGTTCATCCGCTCGATACAACAATTGAAGGAAATCTCTCAGATATTTTACCATTGATTGAGAAAGTGAATGAGGCGATGATTGATAAAGGCTGCCATAATGTTATCTCCCAAATTAAGATCCTATATCAACCAACTGGAGCTTCAATGAACCAATTAACGGAAAAATATCGCCCATGATTAAACTACTAAAGAAGGGATGGAGACCTGCTACGGTCCTCATCCTTTTATTGGTCATTTGGGAATTATGCAGTCGGCTTTTCAATGTTCCCAATTGGTTGTTACCTGCTCCCACTATCATTGGGGAGGAAGCAATAAATGGCTGGGCACAGTATCAGCATCACCTTTTTTCTACAATTCAACTTACCCTTGGAGGATTTATAATAGGGACAAGTTTTGGATTAACCGTTGCTGTATGCCTCCACGTACTTCCTTCTCTAAGGGAGTCTCTTTATCCATTAATTATCTTATCACAAAATATTCCAATCATAGTTCTCGCTCCTTTACTCGTCATTTGGTTTGGATTCGGATGGCTTCCAAAGGTAATTGTCATTGTGCTCGTCTGCTTTTTTCCGATTGCTGTTGCAACGATGGACGGTCTTAGACAAACAAATCAGGAACTCATGCACTATATGAAAATGGCTGGAGCAACAAAGGGACAAATCTTCCGCAAATTGGAGTGGCCTCATGCATTACCTTCTATTTTTTCCGGTTTAAAAATATCCGCTACTTATAGTGTAATGGGAGCCGTTATTTCAGAATGGTTAGGTGCTAACCAAGGGATCGGTGTATATATGACCTTAGCCTCTTCTTCCTTTCGAACGGACCGAGTATTTGTTGCGATTTTCCTGATTATGATCTTAAGTTTACTCTTCTTTGCTTTAATCTCTCAAATTGAAAAGCGAGCAACGAATTGGCAAAAGAAAGGAGACAACAACTAATATGACTAAACTTAATATTGAACATTTAGGAAAGTCGTTTGACTCGCAGCCTATACTTGATGACGTGAATTTCCAAGTAGAAAAGTCGGAGTTTGTCTCGGTATTAGGACCTTCGGGCAGTGGAAAAAGCACATTGTTTCATCTGATCGGTGGATTGTATAAACCCGACCATGGAGACATCTACCTTGACGGGGAGATCGTCACAGGGAAGAAAGGAATCATTAGCTATATGCCCCAAAGCCCTTCCCTTCTCCCATGGCGTACTATATTAGATAATGTATTACTAGGTGGAGAAATCACAGGAAAATATGATAAAGATTCAGCACTTGAAATGATTCAAAAGGCTGGATTAACAGGCTATGAATCGGCTTATCCAAGTCAACTTTCTGGTGGAATGAAACAACGAGCTTCCTTCATTCGCAGCCTGCTCAGTCCACAATCGCTTATTTGCCTTGATGAGCCGTTCTCAGCTCTTGATGAATTTACTCGCATAGAAATGCAACACTGGCTATTAACCATTTGGGAAGAACATAAACGTTCGGTGTTATTTGTTACACATAATATTGAAGAAGCTCTCTACTTATCAGATCGCATTATTGTCTTATCGGACCGTCCTGCAAAAGTAAAAAGAGAATTCACGATTCCATTTACGAGACCAAGGCAAGAGTCACTATTATTAACGAATGAATTTTTACAATGGAAAAAGCAAATCTATAGCGAATTGAGGGATCTCACATGATTCAGCCTATCATTGACGCTCACATCCACTTTGATAATTATAATGAAGAAACACGGCACACTTTGATAAATGAACTGGATCTATATCAAGTAAAGTCTCTTATTTCTGTATCGAATGACAAGAAATCTGCTCATGCCAACTTACAACTTTCAAGGTCAGATCAAAGAATTCAACCAGCCATTGGTTTTCACCCTGAGCAAAAACTCCCAGATGATCAGGAAGTTGAACAAATCATCCAACTCATCCATGAGAATATGGATCATATTGTGGCGATTGGTGAAGTTGGTCTACCTTATTATTTGCGGCGAAAAGAACCTTCCTTAGCATTAGGGCCCTATATCAAACTATTAGAACGTTTTATTAAACTAGCAATCAAATTCAACAAACCAATCATTCTACACGCGATTTATGAAGATGCCCCGATTGTTTGTGATCTTTTGGAAAAGCACTCCGTTACACACGCCCACTTTCACTGGTTTAAAGGGTCGCAAGCTACGATAGAAAGAATGATAGAAAATAAATATTATATTTCCGTTACACCTGACTGTTTGTATGAAGAAGAAATTCAATCGATCATCAAAAAATTTCCTTTAGAACAAATGATGGTAGAGACCGATGGACCATGGCCATTTGAGAGAATGTTCAAAAACCAAGTTACACATCCAAAAATGATTCACGAATCGATCAATAAGATCAGTGAAGTTAAAGGTTTAACACGAGGGGAAGTATATGATCAACTGCTTCATAACACGAAAAATTTCTACGATCTATAACAATCGAATGCTGCAAAAGTCTATAATAGCGTATAGAGAGGATCGTCTTGTAAGAGGCGTTGCATAAGAGGATATGAGTTTGCTTGAAGAAATTCGCAGGCCTCTTGATCAGAGATCGCCTTTAAAAATGAGAAGGGAATGGTCTTCAAGTGCTATTTTATGGGCGTCTTTACTACCTTTTCTTGTGGTTTAGACATTGGATTACTCCTTTCCTTCGTAATAATATTATCCGGCATCGTTTCTGTTTTCCCTGTTTTTTACAGTACGCAAATGATACTACATAGCCTTTCCGCAAAATTAAATGGCAGAGGCCATAACCTCTACCATTAACAGTTATTCGTATACCCCGATGATGTCCACTGCTTTTTCAGTGATCGACGTATCTATAGATTTATCAAAGTCAAACTCACCGCGAGTCGCACCATTCTCCTCATACATATCGTACTGACTCTTAATATCATCGATAAACATTTCACCATTAGGGTCTAATCCAGTAACGGCCACCTTTTTCCATAACTCTGGATCTTTTAATGCCGTGTGTTTTGTCATGATCTCAATCACTTCATCTTTGCCTTCCCCTTTAATAAAGGCATCATTATAGTCACGGACTCCTTTTAAATACGCGGCCATAAATCGTAAAGAAATGTCTTCTTCCTCATCTAAGAAAGTAGGGGATCCGAGTACCATAGCAATTTGAGCATTAGGAGCAAAATCCGTTGCATCTCCAAATCGAGTATGAAGGTCCTGTTCAACACCTTGCGTAATTAATGGTTCGATCTGTAAAGCTGCATCAATTGAACTGTTTCCCATTGAGGCGAGCATATTTCCGAAATCAGACATAAGCACGAATTCCACATCATCTTCCGTTAGACCTGCATGTTTAAGCATTTCTTGAAAAATATAATCATCAACAGCATTCTTCGAAGAGACAGCGATCCGTTTTCCTTTAAAGTCAGCGTAATCCTTTATTTCCTCCTGCATATGATTACCTATGACAAATGAGAAATAAGACTTCCCATCTACATAATGCCCTTTATCAGCAATAATTTTGACGTCAATTCCTTGTGCAATCGCATTAAAGAATGAAGAGGTGGATACTCCCCCAGCAATATCTACTTCTCCAGCAGCTAGTGCGGGTAGCATATCATCACTGTTTGCGAATTGAGTAAACTCCACGTCAATATTGTACTCATCAAAATAACCCTTCTCTTTGGCAATATAAAAACCAGCTCCTGATGCTGCTCCATCCTCGGCAATCACTACGGAAGCTTTTTCCTCAAGAGGTGCTAAATCACCTGAAGGGTTATCTTTACTTACTTCATTGGTCACTTCTTCCTTATCCTTTTCCTCTGGTTTATCAGATTGATTGGAAGAACAGCCACTAATCACGACTACCAACAATAATAATGGCAGGAAAAAAAGCACATTAAATTTCTTCATCAACTACAGCCCCTTTTTACTCTTTTAAATCCTTGAACCTTGAACTTCATCCTGAAGATGATTCCAAATTTCCACAAAGTGACTAGCCATTGTCGGGTCAGCTCTCACCTGTTCCATATTTCTTGGATGTGGTAAATCGATCAACTTTTCAGCAATTATTTTTCCGGGTTGGGAGCTCATCAGTAATATTCTGTCGCTAAGCAATAAGGCCTCATCTATACTATGTGTTATAAATAGAACCGTCTTTTTCGTTTCAGACCAGATAGTTAACAACTCTTCTTGCAAAATGAATTTATTTTGTTCATCTAAAGCTGCAAAAGGTTCATCCATTAATAAAATTTCAGGATCGTTTGCAAAGGCACGCGCAATACTCACCCTCTGTTTCATTCCTCCAGATAACTCCTTTGGGTAAAGCTTTGCAAATTTATCGAGACCTACTTTTGTTAAATAGTAAGCTGTTCGTTCTTTGACTTCATACTTGGGTAAATGCCTCATCTTCAATCCAAAAGCGACATTCTCTTCCACGGTTAACCAAGGAATGACACCTCTTTCTTGAAAAACCATCGACTGTAACGGACGATCCTCCTTACTCTGGGTGATCGTAAATTCTCCAATACTATGATTCTCTAACCCTGCAAGGATACGGAGCAATGTGGTCTTTCCGCACCCACTAGGACCGATCAAGCATACAAATTCACCATCTTTTACATCTATGGATATATCCTTTAAAGCTGTGACACTGCTACCTTTTTTATAAAACACTTTTGTCAATTGATGAATTGAAATTTTAGGATTCTCCATTGAATCACCCCCCCTCTCCAGACTATCTCCATGGCAACAATTTTTTTTGGAAGCCCCTTAGAATTAGTGAGAATAAATATCCAAAAAATGAAATGAGTACAAGTCCTACATACATTTCTTTTAATAAGAAGGCATTGTATGAAGTCCAAATTAAGTAACCTATACCTGAATTGGCTCCCATCATTTCAGCTGCTACAATTGTCAACAATGCAATTGCCTGACCCATCTGGATTCCTTCAATCATGACGGGCAGCGATCCTGGTAAAGCAATTTTAAAGAAAAAATCTTTGGAGTTCGCCCCATAGTTTCTCGCTACATCCAAATAGATCCGGTCAATATTAATCACACCAGCTACCGTATTGATCACTACAGGAAAAAATACACTTCCTGCAATCGTTACAATTTTAGATACCTCACCAATCCCAAATATAATTAAAATAATCGGTAAAAGAGCTATCGTTGGAATAGGCATAAGAGCCATTACAAGCGGAGAAAGAAAATGTCGCAGTGGTGAATACAATCCCATTAATAAACCAATAACGATTCCAGGGATGACACCAAGCAAAAACCCCGCAAATATTCGATACAATGAAATTCCGATATGGCTAAATAATTCTCCACTTGTACCCATCATCAAAAATGTACCGACTATTTCCGTTGGTGGGGGGAAAAACCTCGCATCCACTAAACCCGTTCGAGATAAAAACTCCCATAAAATTAAAATGAAAATTGGCGAAGATATGGTAAGAATTTGCTTGAATCGTTCTTTTACTTGTCTTTTCTTCCACTCTTCTTGTTCAACTGCAAAAGGATCGTGTTCTAAGTTCCGTCCCTTTTCTCTCATCCTTCACCACCTCTTTAAGCCAATCATATGTGCTTCCGCCTATATATGTGAAAGGTCTGAAGGTTTTTGCTCTTGAAAAGATATCGAGCCCATTAGTGGATCGCCAACCTAATACGTTTACATTTTAAATAGTTTCCACTATAGTGTTCTATAAACAAAGTAGGGTAGTATACACGTATATAATGAATAGTGTTAAAAAGTATACTGTAAACCCTTATCTAAGAAAGGACAAAATCAATGGGACACGTATGTGCTAGAGAATATAACTGCGAGAAGGAATTGACACTTGCTGTCATCGGAGGTAAATGGAAAATGCTTATCCTTTGGCATTTGGGAAAAGAAGGAACGAAGCGTTTTAATGAGCTAAAAAGGCTTATTCCTGGAATTACACAAAGAATGCTCGTCACTCAATTACGTGAGCTAGAATCAGATTTCATAGTACACCGAGAAATTTATCCGGTGGTACCACCAAAGGTAGAGTATTCATTGACACCTCAAGGCGAATCAATTATGCCTATCCTTGAAACGATGTATGATTGGGGTAAATCTTACAAAGATTTCTTAGAGGAAACTGTACCTGATTCGATAACTATAAAGGAACCGACTAAATAGCTGTAAAGAAGCGATGAGAGACTAATTTTCTCATCGCTTTTATTATTGATAGATAGTATGTTAAGACCCCTAGAAACAGAGAAAGGGGTCAAGGGGAAGCCGGCAAAGAACTCCCATACAATCAACACACCATCCCTGATATGCTAACATCCGAAATGATTGTGTTGAGATAGGGCGGTGGGGAAGGACTCGCTTTCCGTGGGCGTGCGCTGAGCCTCCTCAGGCTGGCGCCTTCCGGGGTCTCATCTAACCCGCGTATCCCACAGGGAGTCTCCCCCTTCCCCACCGCCCCTTGCCGTATGTTTCTATTGGAATCGTGCCATTCTACCGTTACTGTTAAAGTATGAGGTATCTGTTATATCTGTTGAGCTACTTAGATAAGTAGGTAAAAAACGTGGTATGGCTAGGAGCTTAACTGGCGTGTATGCCTACCCTCACCACCTCTCCTTGTAAGACCATTTCCAAATTTACATTACAGGTTAATTTGATGTCCTAAGAGTGGATCATTTCAATGGCAATAATTACATAGCCACATGATTTTCATGTATGAGACTTCTGCTCACGTGAAGATGCTTCCGTTCTCCTCACGAACGCAAGAAGGTCCGGGAAATTGCGAGACTCCACCTTTAAAAGCGGAGGCGCCTTGGTCAGCGGCGTATGGACTGGACTGAGCTGTCGGAGATAAAGGAAACACGAAGAACATCGTGATTCGATGTTGACTTATCGTACAGAAGCGAGGGAAGTCTCACTAGCCGCTAGGCGCTGGAGCTGGATAACGCAGATGTGATTGATGAACTAGATTTAGCCTTCGTCCTTATAAGGCGTAAAAGCTGGGATGAACATGATCGGTGAAATCCCACAAGGCGTAGCCTGAGGAAGCTCACCACATGCCCACGGAAAGCGAGTGATTTCCCGGACCTTCACACGCCATCCTCTGTAACGGAAACCACCGGAGTGTCTCGAAGTTGAGTCTTCCACAATCTGGGGGGATTTAGTTGAATAAGCAATTGAAAATAAATAAAAGAAAAATCTCAGTTCACTGAACTGAGATTTTTTAATTTTAATTACAAATACCACTAGAAATACTGTGCAATTAGTTAAGCAAATCTAGTTACATTTTAAAATGTAATTTCTAGTTTTGCGATAGGGAACGGAACACGTTATTATCCACGGTATAGTTTTTATCACTATATGAGAGTAAAGTGCGTACTTCACAATTGTATTCTAGAGGATTACACTGATTAAGCATCAAAAAAGAATTTAAAGGAGAAATGATCTATGAAATTACAACTAGCTCTAGACCTTGTGAACATTCCACAAGCTATTGAACTTATTAAAGAAGTAGAAGAGCATATCGATATTGTTGAACTCGGAACACCTGTTATTAACAAAGAAGGCTTAAAAGCCGTTGAAGAAATAAAAACAACCTTCCCTAACTTAGAGGTACTAGCTGATGTGAAAATTATGGACGCAGCTGGTCACGAGGTTACTCAAGCTTCTACAGCCGGTGCTGATATCGTCACCATACTTGGCCAAGCTGAAGACGCATCTATTAAAGGGGCGGTTGAAGCCGCTAAACAACAAGGAAAACAGCTTTTAGTAGATATGATTGCTGTAAAAGACGTTAAAACACGTGCAGCAGAGCTTGATAAGCTAGGTGCTGATTATATCTGTGTCCATACAGGTTATGATTTGCAAGCCGAAGGTAAAGATTCATTCGAAGATTTACGTGCTATTAAGGACATTGTAAAAAATGCTAAAACAGCCATTGCAGGTGGTATAAAACTAGAAACACTTCCTGAAGTTATCCAAGCACAACCTGATCTCATTATTGTTGGCGGTGGAATCACTAGCAAGGATGACAAAAAGTCCGAAGCTGCCCAAATACAGAAACTAATTAAAGAAGGCGTGACAGCTTAATATGCTTACAACCGAATACACCGGCAAAGTCCTAGCAGAACTAAAGCGTACCGTAGATCTTATCGATAATGCGGAAGCTGAAAGAATAGTTGAAGGAATTTTGCAAGCTAAAAAAGTCTTCGTCGCAGGTGGCGGGCGTTCTGGCTTTATGGCAAAGTCATTTGTCATGCGTATGATGCATGTGGGCCTCGATCCATATGTTGTTGGTGAGACAGTAACTCCGAACCTGGAGTCAGAAGATATCTTCATCGTTGGATCTGGCTCTGGAGAAACCCAAAGCCTTGTCACTATGACAGAAAAGGCGAGAAGTATTGGTGCTACGGTTGTAGCAGTAACAATTAATCCTGAGTCAACCATTGGCAAATTAGCAAACATACGAATTGAAATTCCAGCCCAAGCAAAATCTGATGGAACGAGTGGAAAGTCTATTCAGCCCATGGGATCATTGTTTGAACAATCTCTCCTTTTATTTTTTGATAGCATTATCTTAAGATTTATGGAGAGAAAGGGGCTATCTTCCGATACAATGTATGGAAGACACGCCAATTTAGAGTGAAAATTTTAAAAAGCCGAATTTCCTAGTGTCTACTAAGAAATTCGGCTTTTTTAATAGAATAAAATTATCTAATAATAGTTGATCCTTGAAGTAACTCTGGCTTTGCACCCAAGATCAATAAGAATATTTTTGGATCGCCTACTTTTTGATGTTTTTTCAATAAATCCTTTACTCTATTGATTTCTGAGTGATCTTTTAGTTGCTGAACTTCGCTTTGATAAAGAGAAAGAATTGATTCTCTAACGAACTTCGGTTCATATTTCGGAAGTTTTTCCTCCATTAATAAGGAACCCATATAACCATACTTAATTTGTAACTGTCTAGTTAAACTAACTACGTGATGGAGACGTTCATATAATTCCCCGTCTTCTTGCTTTAATTGTTCCAAATCTTCCTTAGCACTATATATATCGTCTAGACCGGCTAACATTGTTGTCATTATTCTTCCTCTCCTTTTTCCCATGGTTTCTCTAAGGCAATAATCTCTGTTAATTCTTTACTGTGTTTTCTTCGGATTCTACGAGTTTCAGCGCGTTCTTTTCCTGATTCATACAGAAATTTCTCTTCTTTTGATTCTGGTACGATATCTGGGACTTTTACTGGACTTTTGTTATCGTCTAATGCAACAAAAGTAAGGAAAGCTGTTGCCGCCATACGACGTTCTCCTGTAATCATATCCTCAGCAATTACTTTGCAAAAGATCTCCATAGATTTTCTTCCTGTATACGAAACAAATGATTCCACACAAACAGAGTCACTTTGATGGATTGGATATAAGAAGTCAATGGAATCAGTTGAGGCTGTCACACATTCCTTGACTCTAGCATGACGCCGGGCCGATAAAGTAGCGTTGTTATCGAGCTTTTTCATAAGGACGCCACCAAATAGGGTATTATAGTTGTTTAAATCATTAATCATCACTTGATCGGTATTTACAATTAAACTTTCTTTTGGACTTTTTACTTCTGGCATATGACTATCCCTTTCCGTTGCTTTAATTAATTTCTATTTTCAAGTGTAGGACCATACAAAGGATAAGGGAAATAGTTATTTATCATGGATCAGATAGACATTGTCTATGTAAATGCTTCCATTCATAATAAGAAGGCATACCATTAGTAAAAATCCCCAAATAAAAAAACACCTCTATTCAGAGGTGTTTGCCATTGTTAATCGTTCTTGTGTAAATTTTAACCACTCTTTTGTTGCATAAGATAGGTAATGATTTTTCTTCCAAATAATCGCTAGGTCCCACTCAATCATTGGTTTCACTACATTAATCGCGTAAACCTCTTCCTTTAGAAGATTCGAGACACTGTAAGGTAAGATCGAGATTCCTAATTCTGATGCAATCATTTTTCCTATAAAGTCCCATTGAGAACTCTCTGATACGACTTTCGGTATGAAACCCGCTTCCTTACACGCCTCCGTAATCCGGTCATTCAAAGCGAAGTCCTTGTTGAAAAGAATGAACTGTTCATCTTTTAATTCTTCAAGCTTAATCTGTTTTCTAGTCGCAAGAGCATGTGAAGGTGGAACAACAACCTTTAATCCTTCTTTCATAAAAGAAAAGTAGTGGAATTCCTCTTCATCTGTAGGCAAAACTGTAATACCTACATCTAGCTTGTCATTATTTATATCCTCTTCAATTTTCTTCGCCCCGTTTTCTAACAACTGAAAAGTAATATTAGGATATATCTTGTGAAAATCCCCTAAAATGCGAATAAAATGATCCGCATCCATAATAGGTGGTAAACCAATACGGATATGTCCTTTTTGTAAACCTAGTAAATCATCCAGTTCCGTCTGTAGGTTATCAAACGCTTTATCAATCGTTTGTGCTTGATCCAGAATGACCCGGCCTGCATCCGTCAGTACTAGTTGCTTTCGCGAACGATCGAACAGTTCTACCCCAAGCTCCCCTTCTAGGTTCTTAATCATCTTGCTAATAGTAGGCTGTGTCACAAACAAATGATCTGCAGCACGAGTGAAGCTGCTAAATCTCGAGACTTCAATAAAATATTTCAGATGTCTAATATCCATATGTTCACCTTTCCAATACACTCAATTAATTTTGCTGCTTGTTTATTTGAAGGCTCTTCTTATTATTTTATGTCTCCTTGCTAGATGCCACATACCGTTTAGTAGACGCCCCTCTTGTTTTTTTCTTAGTCAATCGCGCCGGTCGGTATCCTGTAGTAAAGATAGCACCGTTTGCTGTATTCGTTTTTTCTACTAATTGCTCAATATCGGAAACACCGTGAGAGTCACAAGCTCTTAACAAAATAACGGCTGCTGCATGAGCATCTTCTAATGCATGGTGGTGTTCAAATTCGATATGTAAGTATTGGGAAAGAGATTTCAAATTAAAACTTTTCCGGTCAATCCAAGTTTTCTTTGCAATGTTTACCGTACAGTTGTAAGCAAGATTCGGGTAGGCTAAATGATACTCATCCAACACTTTGCGCAATACACTCATATCAAAGCTTGCATTGTGGGCGACGACCAACTTCCCGTCCAACTTCTCTCTTATCTCTTTTTCCCACAATTGATTAAACTCATGTTCATTAGCAACATCTTTTTCTGTTATTCCGTGAACGCTTATATTAATAGGATCGAATAAGTTATTCTTTGGTTTAACTAACTTATAATATTCATCGACAATCTCCCCATTAGCATATTCAACTAGACCCACCGAACAAACACTCGATCTAGAAGAGTTTGCTGTTTCAAAATCTATCGCTACAAAGTCCATACTCCCACTCCCTCTATATATTGAATAAATCTTATAATGTATTAACGTTTCATGCAACCATTCTATTAAAAGTAAAGCTGCGTTAAATCTAGTTGTTGATTTTGTTGAAAAATATTGATTTCTTTATCAGTGTGACCGTCATTTAAAATGAAACAGTTTTCTGCTAAAATAACTGACAAACTTTACTGGAAATTATCATCCCCATTTTATAGTGAATTGCAGCCTTTAATAACAAAACATCTGTTAATCATTGTCCTGATTTATACGGTGAAGGTGAATAACAAAGAGCCAAAATATAAATTTTAATGAATAAAATGTATATTTTGGCTCTTCTTAGATATTAGAGTTATTGAACCAACGCACCAGATTGTTTAATAAAAGAATGGCGGTTCCGTTGCTTTTCATCGGAGCATGGGGGTTGGGAAACCACTCGCTTTCCGTGGGCATGAGGTGAGCTTCCTCAGGCTACGCCTTGCGGGACCTCACCGATCATGTTCATCCCACAGGAGTCTTGCGATTTCCCGGACCTTCTTGCTTTTATGAGGAGAACGGAAACATCAGATGTGGTGATTCAAGTGAAAAGCACTCACTGAAAAACGTAATATAAGAGAACAAGAATTAAAACAATCAATATAAAGAAGGAAAAGTCGATGGGATCACCGATATCGTGGGTGGTCTCATAATATTTTTCTTTGTAATGAATTTTTAGTGCCCTCGCTTTGCTCTGTGCGTCTCGTCTAGTCCGCTTTTCCCGCCCCTCTCTGCTTTATTTTCACGAACGGACCTGAATAGGAAGCCTTCCTCCATCATGAAAATAGTGGATAAACATGCTGTTATAACAATAGCTACGTGCAGACTTCTTAGATTCGCAGATGTTCCGTCCCTCTTCTTCATGACAAGGTGGTCGGGGAAATGACAAGACTCCTGTGGGATTAGAGGACATGGTGAGACCCCGCAGGACGAAGTCCAAGGAGGCTCACCGTACTCCCACGGAAAGCGAGTTATTTCCCCGACCTCCTTCTTCTCATACCGATGACGGAACAGCCACACAATCATCTCGGAATCGAGTCTTCAACAATCCTGCTCGTTAGCGGCAACAAGCACAACTTCGTCAATGTGCATAACTATTAGTATGTATACATTTTTCCTGAGCATCGGTATTGATAAGAGGGAAGTCCTTAAATGGAAAAAAGTGTTGCATTTAATAAGCAAAAACTGTGTCAACTCTTTCAATCGGTCACAATCAGGCAAATTGCTTCTCTTATTCTGTTAAACACAGTAAGTTTAACACATCAAATAACATTACTAATAGCAATCAAAAACGCTTGGGTTTTAAATCCAAGCGTTCTGTTTTATCTTGTTTAGTTAAATTAAAGCACCTTATATGGAATAAGTGTTACTGTTTCGCATTTCGGAGGATGTGGGAGTGGAACTTTGCTGCAATTCAATACTCAAATGTTGACACATCAAAACTTTACTTGCTTCACATTTTCAAAGCTTTCCTCGATCAACTGCTTTTTAACAGCTTTTACATGTTTCTTCTTCTCATCTACTTTTTTATAATGTTTTTCAAATTCACGCAACCCATTGTTCAAATTATTAATAGTTTCGAATTGTTTCTGAAGATGTTTATAATAGTTGGCATCACTTCTATAATCCTTTTCATATAAGGTATCCAGATACTGATAAATATAGTTTAGGTGAATAGCTGTCGTTCTAACAGAATTCAGCCTATCAATGGCTACCCTAGAGTTTTCGTCTTTCTTTTCTATAACTACTTCATATTCATTTATTGCATCTTGGAAGGTGTTTTCGTATTGAGACAAACGTCGATTTAACTTTAATGTCAAAATATAGTCCAATTCCTCTTTGAGATTATTCCATTTTTCATAAAAGTTACGATTAATAATTGGTGGCAGCTTTTGTTCAAGCTTCACTTGATGTTTCTTGCGTTTCTTATCTATCTGTTGATTTAATTGAACAAAAACATTGGCCCGTTTTTTGTCATCCATTTGACCTGAACGCTGATCAAATTCACTGATAACAATTTCTCGATCTCGAACTTCAGCTAAGAGTTTGTTCACATCCTTAAGACTCTTATAAAAGTCATCAGTTACTGGTACAGTCAAAAATTGCAACAGAAATTGTAAGCGATACCCGAGTTCCTTTGTATGGTCTATATTCTTTGGATCTTCAAAGCTTAATAAGCGGTCGCAACCATTCATGAAATCTGATACAAGTTCATCTAAAGGAGAAAGCCAGTTTTGCAGAATGCTTTGATTTCCATCTTCTATGCAACCTTTACAAACGAACTTTTTCTTAACTTTAAAAAGGAATTGGCTATTCCCGCAAATTTCACAAGCCTGCACCTGATCATTAAGTATGACATGATCCTCTACAATCTTAACCTCTACTTGTTTCCCTTTTTCCCATGCAAGTTCTTGCCTGAGTTCAACAGGAATTAATAAACGCCCATAGCTGTCTAAAGTCTTGGATTCATCCTTATTTACCTGGTCTTTATACACTTTAATACCTTTACCATCTGAAAGAAGCTCCATTTCTAGGTGATTTCCATTAAATAAAAGAGCTTCTCGAATATCTTTCGGAATAACAAGTCGCCCTACTTTATCCACTAGTCTCGTATATGTTGTATCCATTAAGACACCATCCACCTTTTGGAAAATGCTTTTAATACCTTAATACCCTATTAGTTAGCATCTCTAACGTATCATTTAAAATTACACTTGATTACTATCCTTTACCTCAATGAAATGTCTCATTACGATTATAAGAAGAAGGTCCCAGATCATAGATGGTTGGCAAGATGGTCTCGAAAATTGCAAAAAAAGGATATCATCTATAAATAGTGATATCTCTGACGTAAAAATTATTTACTTTTTAAGACTTCGACCCTTGACTTTATAAACTCATAGTAAAGTCCAGTAACTGTTTGAGTGACGAGAAATACAGAAAAAGAAAAAGTTAGTTTATAACCCTTTTGATATTCAATGACCTCCACCACTGTCAAAAACCACTGCATTAATACCCCAAATAGGGCCCACGCTAACACATACCATATAAAAGTGACTTTATTTATTTTAAGTGCTTCATAAAGATAAAGAAAGAAATAGATAAACGGAGCAAACAAAAGATAATAAATTAAATCAAATACTTCATAACGATTCGAATCATTTAACTTATAAAAATCCATTAAACCTCCACCAATTGTAAAATCATAGATCACACCAATTGAGAAGCCTATAATTAAGATAAGAACTGTGATATCACGACGAAACTTATGAAGAAGAAAAAGCAAAATAATATAAGCAATGACATTCATTATTAATATAGATATTTCGTTTTTGTCGAAAGCCTCCCATAACATCATGAGTAATTCACCTCACTGGAAGAAGTTTTTCTATAGAATTTAGTAAGGTAAACCGCAATGATATGAAGTACAACAAAGTATAAAGCATCATAAGCTAAGTTCCAATTCACCCAACTAGTTATATCTAAAAAGACATTTGCAGCTGTTAGCAAAAGTAAAAGAGATAAAGAACCAATACTAACTAAAAATTTCTTTGCGAAAATTTTAGTTCTCTCAATCAAATTTAGTTGTACGACTATAACCATTGGTATAATTATACTTCTAAATAACAAAAAAGCTGTGTAATCGATAGGTGACTCTGTTACTTTAACAAGCTTTAGTTCTTCATACATGATCCATGACCAATTAATATTAATAATAAGAATGATCAAAAAAACAAAGGTGTTTTCTGTTATGGATAAGGTTTCTTTGATAATGATAAAGACCGCTACTATTAACCATGCTACAAAGAAAAATAATGTGAATCCCATAAAAATACCTCCTTTTCTTTGTTCTTATGATTATTTATTAGAAGAATTCCCTATTAAAGAATCAAAGTAAATGATGTCATTATTGTTACCTATTCCCTAACGATATATCCATATTCAATTATCTTTTATCTAGCAAATGATTTACATTATAGCTGAACAAGTGATACATTTTAAAAAAGTTTATTTTCTTGACTTGTTCTAAAATTGAATAACAGTAACATATCTACTTTCACAGATTACATAATGGAAGGAGTCATTTGTGCAAATGATCACACAGATAAACTTATGACTAAAAACTATTCATATTCAACCAAAAATCCTGGAAAAGTATTTCTTATTTCTGCAATTCTTGTCACTTTATTCGTCTTATGGGGGGCACTTTCACCAACTTCACTTGATAAGGCAGCAGGGGTAGCTCTTGATTGGATGATTACCAATTTCGGATGGTATTACATGCTTATCACCGCTTTTTTTGTCTTATTTGTAATCGGACTTTCCTTAAGTCCCTACGGAAAGCTAAGATTAGGAAAACCTGATGACCGTCCTGAGTACTCTTGGTACTCATGGATTGGAATGCTTTTTGCTGCAGGTATTGGAGTCGGGTTTGTTTTCTGGGGAGTGGCCGAACCCGTTCTTTATTATTTAGATACTCCTGTTGGCTACACACCAGAAACAGAGGAAGCAGCTCTTGCCGGGCTCCGCTATGGCTCATATCATTGGGCATTACATCCTTGGGCGATTTTTTCCATTGTCGGGTTAACCCTTGCTTATGTTCAATATCGAAAAGACCGACCAGCATTAATTAGTTCAGCCTTTTATCCATTATTAGGTGATAAAATCAATGGTTGGGCTGGACAAACAATTGATATTTTAGCAGTACTCGCAACATGTACAGGGGTAGCCACTACTTTCGGGCTTAGCGCTATGCAAATAACTGGGGGGCTTTCTTACATTTCCCCGATCCCTAATAATGCTTGGACTCAAATCATTATTATCGCTATTGTCACCTTTTTGTTTATGTTCTCTGCAGCAAAAGGAGTCAATAAAGGTATTAAGTTCTTAAGTAATATTAATTTAGTAATAGCCGGGCTTTTTCTTCTTTTTGTCTTGATCGTCGGTCCTACTATCTTTATTGCAGAAAGTTTTGTAACAACGCTAGGCGGTTATATCTCTAATATTGTTCCGATGAGCTTAACATTGACACCATTTTCAGAAAGCGAATGGTTAGGTACAAATACCATCTTTTTCTGGGCTTGGCACATTTCTTGGGCTCCTTTTATGGGACTTTTCATTGCACGAATCTCTCGCGGACGAACGATTCGCGAATTTATGGCTGGAGTACTCATTGTACCTTCTCTGCTAGCCATTATATGGTTTACCACTTTTGGAGGAACAGCTTTAAACCTTGAAACGAATGGACCAGGTGGCATTGCTGAACTAGTTACAAGTAACGTCGAACTTGCACTTTTTGCTACGCTAGCAGAGTTACCGTTAAGTGGAATCACTAGTATTCTTGGAATGTTGCTTATTTTAATATTTTTCATTACATCTGCTGACTCAGCCTCCTATGTATTAGGGGCTATGACTTCTCGTGGAAGTCTTGCCCCATTATTGTCTGTAAAATTAATTTGGGGATTTCTTATTGCCGGAGCCGCCAGTGTTCTTTTACTAAGTGGAGGAGGCGGATTGGGTGCATTACAAACCGCTTCGATTATTGCAGCTTTACCGTTTTCCGTCATTATGATTTTCATGATCATCTCATTATTAATAATGTTCAGGAAAGATTGGGCAATGAATCGAAAAGTGAGACATAGCCCTCCTGAAACAGAAGTAACTCATGGAGAACTTTCAGATGACGAAAAAGCAGCTTTAAAAGCAGAAATATATGAAGAAGTTAAGGAAGAAATCTACGACGAGATTAAAGAAGATATTATTGAAGAACTTGATAACAAGAAATAAAACTAAAGGATGTCGCTAAAATTTAATATTTTTAGCGACATCCTTTTTTACATTATTGAACCACCACGTCATTATACAATGCAGTTATGTTAAAAACTCTTCTAGAAAAATCCTTACCGTTCTGGGAAGAATAAGAAACTCTTAAATACTTCAACGACTTTATGGAAATGAATAATAGTACAAATCCCTCGAACAGATAAGGAGAAACGCCTCGTGAATAAAGATAAGGATATAAAAAAAGTTTTGAACCGTTTGTCACATTGGGATCAAAAATTAGACTTCCAAAATCCTGTAAAAAAGAATGTAGATATTAAGGCATACCTAAATTATTACGGGTTAAACTTCCAAGATGTTGACCTTCATTTTGGCAATATTGAAATCGATGAAACTGAAATTATCGTCCAAATCTTCAAAACAAAAGAGAGCAAAGGTATAATTTTTATATTACATGGTTACTTAAACCATGTCGGTCATTTAAAGCATATTATTCAATACTTGACTAAGCATAACTACACAGTAATCAGTTACGATCTGCAAGGCCATGGTCTTTCTAACGGGAAGCGCGCTTCCATCGAAAGCTTTTCAGATTATGTAGTAACACTGGAAAAATTAATGAAAAAATCTAGAGACGAACTAGAGGGTCCCTTTTATGTCATGGGACATAGCACAGGTGGTGCCATAGCAATTAACTATGTATTACAAAATCCTTTACACCACTTCGATAAAGTTATACTAGTAGCACCGTTGATTCGATCAAATTACTGGCTTCTAACTAGAATTGGTTATTCCCTTGCCAACAGTTTTCCATTCATAAATAAACTCAAAATGTATATCCAAAAAAATTCTGCCAATAAAACCCACATGAATTTCACAAAAAGGGATCCGTTACAATTAAACACAGTCCCATTGGCATGGCTAAAAGCTCTAATGAAATGGAATGAAGAAATCAGCACATACAATCCAGTTAATACAGAGACTTTAGTCATTCAAGGTAATAAGGATACAACTATTGATTGGAAATATAACGTAAAATTCATTACAGAGAAGTTTAATAACTTACAAATAGTCCAAATAGATGAAGGAAAACACGAACTGCTAAATGAATCCCGTCAAATCCGTGCTGCTCTGTTTTCTGCAATTCTCCGATTTTTAAAAGAGTAACATAATGGTTATCTCTGGTTTAAATAAATAAACATAGTCAATCAGATCATTAATATGAATGTGAGTGAGTTTATTCTACTAGTTAATAACCAATTGCGATTTTCCATTTTTTTGTGAATCCTTCTTATTGACCGATAATCACACCTAGAACAACGGTCTCTCTTAACAATTCTTTCTCTGATATTTTATACTTTGCAAATACTTCTGGCTTATCAACCGTGTGATTCTTCATGAGGAGCTCAGTTGCTTGTGTGGAGAGCCTACATGTTCTAAATCTCATATTTAATTGTTCGCCTTTTATCGACACATCAAAGATTTATCGCCAATTTGTTCTCTTTCCTAAGCCCTATCATTATCGATTAAATTCAATTAAATTTCCATCAGGATCACTAACAAAAACCTGATGCCAACCTGTTTTACTAGCTGGCTTATCTAAAAACTCCACTTCATATTCTCTTAAGCGTTTGATAAGTTTTTCTACATCTTTTACACGAATCGCATAATGACCATCACGACTATCGATCTCATAAGTCCCCCTTAACGCTTTACCATCGCTATGAACAATGAGGTGGATTTGGGTTGAGCCCACTTGATACCATGCTCCAGGAAAATCAAAGTTAGGACGATCCTCACTCTCCTGAAACCCTAAGATTTCCCCGTAAAATTTTTTTGACTTCTCAATGTCTGTCACTAATAAAGACACATGGTGAATACCTTCATACATCATAATAACTCCTTTCTTTTACAAATATTGAATAGATGATAATACTACTTTAACATTACTCATTATTTAGTAATACACAGCAGGACTTGTAGAGAGTTTCTACAAGTCCTTTTCCTGTTCAGCTTTTTCAATGTCTTCTTTCAATTGAGATAAAATCTCTTGTCTCACCCACATCTCCCTTTCAAAACCTCCTCGATCACAGCATCAATATCATTCATCGGGTGCTGATATGCGAAATTCTCCCAAATATAGATCGTCCTAAGAAAACTTTGCTGAAGTTGGCGAAGTAATTTCTTTTCTGTTCCTATCCTGACTTAATTTATAAAAAAAAGTCCTCTTTCCTAGGAGGACTTATCAAGGTTTGCTATTTATATATTCCTTTTCTTCCTCTTCAGATAAAATCCCAGTGGTTTTTCCAACAGTACCGCCTTGCATGTTCCAAATCGTGTTATGATCTTTATCCACCTCAGAAAAATCTCCTGCTTTCCATTTAATTAGAATATCTCTATAAATATCTTCATTGATGGTATCCGTTTTATCTAATCCATTTAACAACCAGTCTATTCGTTCATCATGGATTTGATAAAATCCCCACTTTTTACTTGCCTCTACTTTTTGATGGGACATTCCGTGAATATAACTGCGGATCTTGTTACCCGATAACTCTTCTTGTTTTATATCCATACCAAAGGGGTTTTGCCCTTCATTTTCAAAGTCTGCTATTTCTTCAGTTGTTATTTTTCCACTCGCTTCTTGATTCGCTTTTAAACCCTCATCATGTCCTGTTATTAACATATCAAAAAATATATAAATACCACCACAAACTATAAATAAAGTAACTCCTGCAATTGTAAATATTTTTTTCAAAAAATTCTGTCCCCCTCAATTATTTCTGAGCTTAACTATGTATCTTACAGGAAATTACAATATTTTTCAATTTAGCAAAACCTCGTGACTTTTCTTTCCTAGAATCTCAAGTACCTTTAGCTATTTGAATGAGTGTAACTTGTTTATTTGGAAAAGATAAGGATAGATAAGGGGGTGTTTTCTTTGGAGAATTATCGTGAATATCGAACAGGGCAAGGTGTTCCAGAAACAGGTGAATACTTATGTCAGTCAGGGGAAAAAGCTAAACTAAACAAAGATGAAAATTTCCCTTCCTGCCCTATAAGTGATAAGGAAACTACTTGGAAACCTGAAGATCGTTAATCCGTTAAAATTTAAAATGAGAGGGCAAACACTTGTTGTTTTCCTCTCTTATTTTAAATACACACTTTCAACTAATTGAATATTTATGTTAAACATGGAAGTTAAAATAGAAACATGGTTCCGTCGTTACAAGGGGATTAGGGGTTTGGCTCATTGAAGTGAACGGAACCGTCACTTCTGTAAATGTCATGACAGCAAAGAAATAAAAATAACTTGAATTCCGCCATAAACTTTTAGGCTCTTCAAGAAAACTTCTGATCAAAAATGCTCAGACCTTTTTGCTTTAAGTATTTTTTATGTACCATTACTAGTTATTTTTCCTGTTCATTTGTTTTTTAATTAACATTATTAATTTTCTAAATCCTTTGCTAAAAGAACTTGATCTAAAAATCCAAGTTCAATCATTAAATTTAGTGTATCTTCTCCTTATAAAGAAATCTCTGCCCATAATCGAGAAATGTCTACACCTATGTCTTACCTCATCATACGTTCAGGAAACGGACTCGTTGTACTATCAGTAATCTCACTTTCCCATGTAGGTAGTTTTGGCAAATTTTCCTTTTCCAATAAACCCGCACTTAAAGTGATTATCAAGCTTTTTTGATGAAGTAATTTGAATGAAACTTCTTAAGAATTCTTTAATAATCTCCATGTTAGCACTCTCGAGTATCCGAACAACGTTTGCGTCATTAGCAGTTCCAAAATACGTTGTAACTTCTACCGCCATAGTATTGGCCATATATGAATTCCAAAGGTTAGTTAGCTCTGCAGTGGTTAAATAATTTTCCAAACCATGTTCCCTCCAAAATAGGATTTATAATTATGTTTCCCTAGATGGTAAAGCGTATACCAATATAGAATTTCTCCTGATTTTCATTTCAGAACTTATTCTGAATAAGAGTTAATTCAACAGCAAAAACTAAAATGTAGAAAGACTTTGGAGGTATGTTATGAATGAAACTCAGCTATCTAATAAAATTTTCGAACAAAAAGAACAACTGAATAGTCTAATATCTAAATACTACGAACTGTACTCTGGAATGGACACATGGTACTTGTGGTTCAATATTGCAAGTATTTTAATCCCGCTTATCATTCTATATTTTAAGATAGATAAAAAAAGATTATTCGAAATCTCTTTTTTTGGTTACACAGCCCATTTATTGTGGGCGAATATTGATAGTGTATTATCCGCAAACAATTATCTCGTCCATCCACATACACTTACCCATTTAACGCCAACTGGTATAACTATTACAGCAGTTTTATTCCCGGTTACGTTTATGCTGTTGTATCAATATTGTACTAATAAAGAGAAAAGTTTTTATATTTATGCTATTATCTTTTCCTTGATTTTCGCCTATGGATTTGGCGGTTTTTCTAAAGCTGTTGATTTGTTAAAAATGCACAAGGGGATGAACTTAACCTATTTGTTCCTTATTGATATTGCAGTTGCATTTACAGCTTTATGGGTGACAAAGCTTTTTCGTAAGTTCAAAGATGTGGGCAGAAATGTATAAGGATTCCTCCACTAGTTACAATAGCTACTACTGTCTACTAAAAATACAATATAAAGAAAGAATCTATGCGTAAATTCAGCGCATAGGAACTTCGTGGGTATAAAATTATTATAGTGTAGCTTCCGGTTCACTTTCATTACGTAACTTACGTTTATACACAACTTTTGAAAGGATCAAACCCAACTCGTATAAAGCAATCAACGGTCCTAAAACAATGATTTGAGAAATCAAATCAGGCGGGGTAATAAGAGCAGACACCACCGCCATCATAAGATATCCATACTTTCTAACTTCTGCTAATTTTTGCGGTGTAACTACTCCTACAGCTGTCAAAAACATAAGCAATAGCGGTACCTCAAATAGAAAGCCAAGCGGAATTGACGTCATCAGCATAAAGGAAAAATATTCTTTTGCCGTAATCATCATATCAAAATTATGAGCCCCGATATTCATAAGAAACCCATAACAAGTGGGAAAGATAATGAAAAAACCAAAAGCGATACCAGACAAAAAACTAAGGAAAATACTCGGGATAAACGACAAGGCCGTTTTACTTTCCTGCTTCGTTAAGCAGGCTTTACAAACTTCCATACCTGGTAACCAATAAATGGAGCAGAAAAACCAAGACTCAAGCTCCCTGCAATCCCAGTATAAAACCTTACGACATCAAGTGGCCCTAACATCACTAGCTTATTTTCATCTGTCAGTAAAGGTATCACATAATTAATGGAAACAAGAAAGATTACAAAACAAACCAAAAAGAAGATAACGGAACTGATGATTGATTTTCTAAGATCTGTAATGTGTCCAACCAGTGTTTGTTCTTCTTCTAAAGAAGGTTTATCTAAGTGTGCTTCATACATCATCGTTCCCCCTAATACTATAGGTCTTTAAGATGGGTTATCTCTTTTATCCTCAGATGAGGCCTCAGTCTTTTTTTCCGGTTCTTCGTCATTCATCAAGCTATTCGCTGATTTTTTAAACTCTGATAAGGTTTGGCCAAAAGCTGCGCCAATTTCCGGCAATTTTTTCGGGCCAAAAATTATTAAGGTTACTACCAGGATGATGATCAAGCCGGGAATACCTATGTTAGTTAAACTCATAAGGGGTTTCTCCTTTTTAAAATAGTCGTGTTACCCGAAGAAGTGCTGACCATTCAGTTATACATGTTCGCTATTATTCTTAGCTTTAACGAGTTGTCCTTTTTCATCCCGATACTTAATAATACCTTCAGCTGCGCGATAAGCCAACGCACCGACTGTACCAGTAGGATTGTATCCTCCGTTATGCGGAAAAGCAGAAGCTCCAATGACAAATATGTTATCCATATCCCACATTTGTAAATAGTTATTTAGTACAGATGTCTCCGGATCATCCCCAATTATGACACCACCTGTAATATGATCGTTGTGTGCTGGGACAATATCAAAGTGTTCAGTTAGCTCACTAGGCTCTACAGTTTCAGCACCCATTTCTTCGAGGATCTCCGCACATCTTTCCGTAATATAGTCATGTAGCTTATGATCATGCTCTGTAAAATCATACGTTAGTCGGATTAATGGGTTTCCGTAGCTATCTTTATAAGTCGGGTCGAGACTCAAGTAATTGTTGCGATGGGGCATAGATGTACCTTGTGAAGTGACAGGTATTGAACGATTAAAGTATTTAATGGACTGAGCTTTAAATTCTTTCCCCCATGTTGGAGTGTCTCTTGGAGCTGCATTTTCATTAATCGGTCTTTTTCCTAATTGTTTTATAGTTATCGAACTACCATAGATAAAGTCAAGGTCTGAGTGGTCAAAGTTATCATTATTATAATCATCCAAGGTAGACCCAAGTGACCCTGCTCCCATAGATGCATTAAACTTTTCCTTAAAAAAGCCAGTAACAACTGGAGTAATGTGGTAACAGTAATTTTTCCCTATTACTCCCGTTCCAGTTTCCGGATCATAAGGTCGACCAATTTCGGAATGTAACAGCAGACGTGCGTTGTTTAAAGTATAACTCGTTAATACAACAATATCCGCTGGTTGATCAAACTCTTCACCTGTTTGTACATCCACATATCTAACACCAGTTGCTCGAGTTCCATCATGATGGATTCCCGTTACGTTAGCATTTGTCCTCAATTCAAAATTTCCTGTTTTTTGTGCAGTAGGTATGACAGTTACATTTGGAGTAGACTTTGCTCCATATTCACAACCGAATTTTTCACTGACATTGGTTTAGCACTTGTCCATCGGGATTTTCATAGCTTTCCGATATGTTAGCTGATGGTAAACGAAAAGGATTCAGACCTAAGTTCTTTCCTGCTTCTACAAAACGATTAAGCATTGGAGTACTTTTCATTGGCGGAGTGGGATAGTCGTTCTTTCTTTCAGACCTCAACGGATTAAGTTCGCCACTTGTCCCAGCCATTTTTTCAAACTTTTCATAATAAGGGGCTAATTCATCGTACGTGATACCCCAATCTTGAATTGGATATTCTTCAGGAATTTTATTTTTACCATACTTTTTATCCGTCATTGACTTTATCTCAAAATCATAGGGAGCAAAAAACCATGTATCGCCGTTCCAGTGAACTCCTGCGCCCCCCACTCCTGTTCCAATAAGAAATGCTCCAAATTGCCTCATAGGCAACGCTTGCTCATTAGGGTTATTTCGAAAAGTAATTGTTTCCTTAGAAAGATCTTGCATTAATTCATAACGAATAGCATACCGATATTCGTCATGTACCATTTGAAAATCTTCTGTAGATCTATCTACTCCTCTTTCCAGACCAACGACTTTTATCCCTGCCTTCGCAAGTTCTGCAGAAACAATCCCCCCAGCCCAGCCAATACCAACCGTTACTACTTCTACTTTATCTAATTGAGTTGCCACAATAATCCTCCTAATTCAAAATCCTCTATGATAGATGATCTCTTAAAGAATTCGGTTCCATTTCTATGAACTCTTCACTTTCGATTTCCTTTAAATAACTCATTTGACTGCCAGGGAAATTTTTCATTTTCCAGGCCTCCATATTAGCATTACCACCATAAAGTGGATCTGCATAAGTACCTGAAATAGTCGCAGACCGAAGAAGTTCAAAAAAGTATAATGAACTAACATGCTTCAATTTAATTTCATCATTCTCGAATTTTTTAATACTTCATCCTGTTTCTCTCCTTCTAAGTCAACAAAAGAAGAATCATAGTTCGATTTACTTTCTTCTTCTATGGCCCGAATTCCAACCATAAAAATCTCATGACGTCTCAGCGGTGTTTGATATCCCTGATACTCTGTTCCAGATATAAAAGGACCTTGCATATACTCTCGTTCATTTTTTCCATAGTCTCCAGCTAATTGGTGATCTATAAAGTAGGGCGCACCTAGTTGTACGGCTCCAGGGCCATTCTCATCTTTAGGATAGATTCGTTCTGTCGCAGCACTGAGTATATGGAAATCCGATTGTCTAGTAAAATACATAAACGCACGATTGAAATTAGAATCCTCCGCAGACTTCGTAGAGGTTTCCTTCCCCTCGTCCCCAATGTTAGTTCTAGCAGAATTTTTTTCACAAAAAAAAGCAAGCCTTAGATCATATAATCTAAGGCTTGCTTTGGTTCATGTGGCAGCGTCCTACTCTCACGGGGATCGACCCGACTACCATCGGCGCTGAAGAGCTTAACTTCTGTGTTCGGCATGGGAACAGGTGTGACCTCTTCGCCAACACCACCACATCATTTTATAATTGAGGTGAACCCTCAAAACTGGATAAGACATTGCATGTCATCAAACAAATAAACGTTTTTCACGATCTGTCCAGTTATGACACCTTGGTAAGGTATCATAACTTTTCTTCGAAGATAAGCCTTCGATTGATTAGTATCCGTCAGCTGCACGTGTCACCACGCTTC
>NZ_JBHSZV010000024.1:0-1067 GCF_042663045.1 Halobacillus seohaensis
AGGCTGTAGCCGCTGGTGTAATGAGCATGGCAACAACAAGTACGATACCTACTGTTTGTAATGAAGCAACTGTAACCAGAGTCAACAACGTCATCAATAGGTAATGAATCATCTTCGTGGAAAGCCCGTAACCAGCCGCCATGGTTGCATCGAAGGAAGTGACCAGCAATTCTTTATAAAATAAGTACACACAAACGATGACCAGTGCACCAATACCTATTGTTGCCCACATGTCTGAAGGTCTAACGGCGAGTACATTTCCAAATAGTATGTGATACAAGTCTGTGCTACTTTTCATAAAGGTGATCATGATAATTCCTAAAGCAAAGGCAGAGGTGAATAGAATACCGATAGCGGTATCATTTTTTATGCGACTGTTTTGACTGACAAAGCCAATGCCTAAGGCAGTAAGTATCCCGGAAATTACTGCTCCAAAGAAAAAGTTGATGCCGAGCATATAGGATAGAGCAACCCCAGGAAGAACAGCGTGCGAAATAGCGTCTCCCATTAAAGACATGCCTCTCAAGATGATAAAGCACCCAATGATTCCACAGATAAGCCCGACCATTACAGATGTAATCAAGGCTTTTTGTAGAAACTCATATTGTAGTATGGCCTCAAGAAAACTCATAATTGATTCACCTCATTTCTTTTAAGGAATGAAAGTGGATTTCCGTATGCCTTCTGAATCGTATTCGAATCCAGCACATCATTCACATCACCTTTGGCGACCAACTCCTTGTTCAATAAGATCAATTCGTCAAAGTAGACATTTGCTTTGTTTAGGTCATGATGGACCACGAGTGTTGTTTTCCCCTCTTTTTGCAGCTCTTTCAGTATTTGGATGATGGTATTCTCGCTGGAGATATCGACCCCGACAAATGGTTCATCCAAAAAGAAAATATCCGCTTTTTGTGCAAGGGCTCTCGCTAAGAAAACCCGTTGTTGTTGTCCGCCAGAAAGTGCTCCAATTTGACGGTTACTGTAATTTTGCATACCCACTCGTTCTAAACACTGATATGCCCAGTCTTTTTCTTTCTTTTTCGGTCTCTTGAATAAACCAAGGT
>NZ_JBHSZV010000025.1:0-246000 GCF_042663045.1 Halobacillus seohaensis
TTTCTCGCCTTTGGTAGGGATCGAAAAGTTGGGTTTTAAACGCACCATTCCGATCTCGAGGAACGGTGAGATCCTCAATTCGACCATATCTTGTATCTAATATACGTTCGTAAGAGCCATTTTTACTGTTCTTAAGCTCTGGATGTTCAACTTCGAAGAAATTTTTCATCTCTTCCCTCATCAACATTTCAGCTTGTTCTTTAATTATCTTTTTTAACATGGGTTCTAATTGATTCATAAGTTCTTCATAGTTTATACTTATAGACATAGGTGGGGCACATCCTTTAAATGTTTTTTGTGGTGATTAACATTAAGGATACCCCACCTTGTTTTTTTAAGCCTAAAACTTACTTACACAGACTATTGTACGTCATCGACTTCGTCCTACGGGGTCTCACCATGTCCTCTAATCCCACAGGAGTCGTGTCATTTCCCCGACCACCTTGCCATGAAGAAGAGGGACGGAACATCAACCAATCTTAGAAGTTGCCACGTAGCCATTGATATAACAGCATGTTTGTCCTCTGTTTTCATTATGGAAGAAGACCTCCTATTCGGTTCCGTTCGTGAAAATAAGGCTAAGCAGAGAGGGCTGGAAAAAGCGGACTAGACGAAACCCACGGAGCAAAGCGAGGCCACTGAAAAAGTCTTTACAAGGCAAAATACAATGAGACCACCTACTATATATATCGGTGATCCCATCGACTTTGCCTTATATATTGATTGATTTAGTTCTAATTCTCTTATATTATCAATTTTTCAGTGTCCTCCTCCACGATTCTCACGCATAAGGCGTTCTGCTCACGTGAAGATGTTTCCGTTCTCCTCACAAAAGCAAGAAGGTCCGGGAAATTGCGAGACTCCACTTTAAAAGCGGAGGCGCCTTGGTCAGCGGCGTATGGACTGGACTGAGCTGTCGGAGATAAAGGAAACACGAAGAACATCGTGATTCGATGTTGACTTATCGTACAGAAGCGAGGGAAGTCTTACTAGCCGCTAGGCGCTGGAGCTGGATAACGCCGATAGGATTGATGAACTAGATTTAGCCTTCGTCCTTATAAACGTAAGAGCTGGGATGAACATGATCGGTGAGATCCCGCAAGGCGTAGCCTGAGGAAGCTCACCACATGCCCACGGAAAGTGAGTGATTTCCCGGACCTTCTAACGCCATCCTAGGTAACGGAAACTACCGAAATGTCTCGAAGCTGAGTCTTCCATAATCAGGAGCGTTAGTTAAATAAGCCCAATATAAAAAAAGCTCCACCCTAAAGGATGGAACTCGTTGATATCTCCTATTCTTCTTCTGCCCATTTTTTCAATGTCCTATATACTTCATCTTTCTTAACTTCCTCAATTTGATAAATATCAAATAGTTCTGAAAGCCATATCCCATCAATAGCTAGACGAATGATCGTAGCCTTAACAGGGTCAAGACCATCATTTTCAATCTTATCCTGCCAATTTGAATAAGCCTCTCGAATGGGGTGTAATAAATCTGAGTTTACAGCTTTAGCTGCGAGTAACCCGGCATTCATATCCTTATTCTCATAACTTTGATTAAATGTTACATTCAGGAATGAACGGGTCCATCTTCCTTTCTCTACTGGGTCGAGTTCAGCATTATTACTGATTTTTTCTTGATAATTACTAGCTAAATGTTCTACCATCCCCTGAACTAACGCTTCTTTTGATGGAAAGTGATAGAGCAATCCGCCTTTACTTATCCCTGCCTGCTTAGCTACCGCTTCTAACGTTAAATTAAAAATCCCCTGATCACTAACAATTTTGGATGCAGCGTGGAGAATCTCTATTTTCCTAGAACTTCTACCCATTCAAATCTCCCTTAATAAATTATTTTATTGTCTTAACTATACATTCTGGACGGTACAGTTTCAACTATATTACTTTTTTCCCGAGAAAGACATGATTCTATGTCTACCATTTATCCAAATGACTGCACTGTAATGAATTAAACCCCTATTAACATTCATTAATACCAAGAGTTCCTAATCTTATTATAATAAATCAACAACATTAACAGAAATTTCTATGCCATATATATCATGATTACTGTTCATATAGCAAAAAGTCTCATCCTTATTTTATCTCTAAGGATGAGACTTTTATCAATCCATATACCCCTCCCGGCATAGAGAATGCGTCTTACCTATGCTATAGAATAGAGCATCACCACCCTACACGATTCTCACGTATGAATATGAAGCTTCTGCTCACGTGTTTCCGTTCTCCTCACAAAAGCAAGAAGGTCCGGGAAATTGCGAGACTCCTCCTTTAAAAGCGGAGGCGCCTTGGTCAGCGGCGTATGGACTACTGAGCTGTCGGAGATAAAGGAAACACGAAGAACATCGTGATTCGATGTTGACTTATCGTACAGAAGCGAGGGAAGTCTCACTAGCCGCTAGGCGCTAGGCGCTGGAGCTGGATAACGCCGATGTGATTGATGAACTAGATGTAGCCTGCGTCCTTATAAAACGTAAGAGTTGGGATGAACATGATCGGTGAGATCCCGCAAGGCGTAGCCTGAGGAATCTCGCCACATGCCCACGGAAAGCGAGTGATTTCCCGGACCTTCATACGCCATCCTTTGTAACGGAAATTAGTAAGGATCCGCTTCATGTCCTTTTTCTTCTGCTTCGTCAACCGCATCAGCCGCCCCCGTACTTCCCATGGGAGAGCCGCCTTTCTTAGGGAGCTTTCCTTTTGTTGGAGTGATTTCCTCTCCAAACTCTTCGTTCATGCTAGCCTTGGCAAGATCAACATCTATCCCTAATCCATTGGCTACTTGTTTTCCATAGTCTTCATCACATTCCGAAAACATTTGAATCATTTTATGTTGAATATGGGAGTGAGCAGGTTTAAGAGAATTAACTAGATTATTAATTAAGTCTTCACGTTCCCAGTCTTTCAATAAGCGGTATCTTTCTCCCGCCTGCTTAAAGTTATTTTCCCTATCAATGGTTTCCTTTATAAGCTTCCCTTCAGCGTAGGGCTGATGAGGAGTGACTTTATGGTTTGACTCCTCTAACCCATTTAAAGTAGAGGGTTCGTAATTGACATGAGGATTCGATCCTTCTGGGCGATCCACGTAGTGAGACATTTGACCACCTTCTTGATTTGTTGCCACATGTTTTCTCGGTGCATTAACGGGCAATTGTAAATAGTTTGCTCCGACACGATAGCGTTGGGTATCAGAATAAGAAAAGGTACGCCCTTGAAGCATCTTATCATCTGAAAAATCCAGTCCATCAACTAAAACTCCTGTACCAAATGAAGCTTGCTCAATTTCATTATAATAGTGATCTGGATTTTTATTTAATACCATTTTTCCTACTTTTAAAAAAGGAAACTGATCCTCTGGCCAAATTTTTGTATCATCCAATGGGTCGAAATCGAGTTCAGGATGCTCATGATCATCCATCATTTGTACACAAAGCTCCCATTCCGGATATTCTCCTCTATCAATCGCTTCGTAAAGATCTTGAGTCGCATGGTTGAAGTTCTCAGCTTGAATGGCATTTGCTTCTTCTTGCGTTAAATTTTTAATTCCTTGTTTTAGTGGCTCCCAGTGGTATTTAATTAATTGAGCTTCCCCTTTTTCATTCACCCAACGATACGTGTTAACACCAGACCCTTGCATATGTCGATAGTTTGCAGGAATTCCCCATGGTGAAAACAAAAAGGTAATCATATGCATGGCCTCAGGGGTTTGACTTATAAAATCAAAAATACGTTCAGTATCCTGTATATTTGTCACAGGATCTGGTTTAAAGGAGTGAATCAGATCTGGGAATTTAATCGCATCCCGGATAAAGAAAACCTTTAAATTATTTCCAACCAAATCCCAGTTTCCATCCTCAGTATAAAATTTAACAGCAAACCCACGCGGATCTCTCAGCGTCTCGGGTGAACCTGCTGGGTGAGTCACCGTTGAAAATCGAACAAGTAACGGTGTCTGTTTTCCTTCCCCAGAAAATACTTTGGCTCTCGTATATTTTTCTACTGGTTCATCACCGACTTTTCCATACGTTTCAAAATAACCATGTGCCCCCGTTCCACGAGCGTGAACCACACGTTCCGGGACGCGTTCACGGTCAAAGTGAGAGATTTTTTCGATAAAATCATAATTCTCTAACGTAGCCGGGCCTCGATTCCCAACTGTTCTCATATTTTGATTATTTCTAACGGGATGCCCTTGTCTTGTCGTTAATGTATCTTCATGCTCATCCTGTGAAAAACGCTCATCTTCTGCTCCACCAGGACCTTGTTCTTTATTTTTACCCAAATTCATCCCTCCTAGATATTCTTCATTTAACAGTTTTTCTCAAATGTAGGGTTTTTATCCCATTTTTAAAATCCAGAAAATTTAGAAAAACTATCTATGAAACATAGACAGATTACAGTATGTAGTGTATAGTTCTAACCAAATAAATCTTTAATTACATACCTAATTCACTAGGGGTGCCTTTACTTAAGGGCTGAGATTCAAGTATAACTTGGGGACTCTTTGAACCTGAACTGGTTTAAAAACCAGCGGAGGAAAGTGACCGAGATTCCACATCTCCTTGATGTGAGGTTCATAATAATTATTGAATGAATCTGCCACTTTCCTTTTTCGGGAAGTGGCATTTTTTATTGCCTTGGGAGGAGAAGGGAGGTGAGTTCTTTGGAGCTTGTCGCCGTTACAAATGGAAAGATGGAGGAGCGCCTTTTAATAGAAATTATTAGAAAGGTTGCTTCATCATTGGATTTTATTATTTTACGAGAGACTCAAAAATCTCCATCTGAGTACCTCTCATTTACAAAAAAATTATTAGAAACTGGAGTCAGTAAAGAGAAGCTATATATTCATGGACGGGCAGATATTGCCTATATGACTGGTATTCGTAATCTCCACCTCCCAGAAAACGGACTGCCTATACAAGATTTAAAACACACATTTCCTACATTAAGAATTGGTATGTCCGTTCACTCGCTTGCGTCCGCTCGTTACGCGGAAAAGCAAGGAGCTGATTATGTAATGTTCGGTCATATTTATCAAACAGACAGTAAAAAAGGAAAGCAACCAAGAGGTTTGAAAGATTTAGTAGACATCACTTCTTCCCTTCACATTCCTGTTATAGCTATCGGAGGCATCAAACCCCTTCAGGCTAAAGATTTATATGTAAAAGGCGCTCATGGTTTGGCTGTCATGTCAGGAATATTTGACGATAACAATCCACTTTATGCAGTAGGCCAATACAGGAAGGAGGCTAAATTATATGAAACAAAACTTTGATGTACTCATTGTTGGAGGCGGGATTATTGGTCACTCTATCTCCTATTATCTAAATAAAGCCGGGGTTCACTCAGTCGTCATAGAAAAACAGGAAAGCGGCAATAGAGCAACAAAAGCCGCAGCAGGAATGTTGGGTGTGCATACTGAAAACAAAACAAATAATTCTTACTACCAATTTTGCTCGGATAGCCGCAACCAGTATCAGGAATTATCTAAAGAACTGTGGGATTTAACCGGCATTAATATAGGACTTTCAAACTTTGGAATGATGCAAGTAGCTCAAACAGAACAAGAGAAAAATGCATTACTTTCAAAAAGAGAGCCTTTTTCAAATTTAGAGTGGATAAATCAAGCTCAACTTAGGGCAAGAAACGAGCACCTATCTAACCATATTAAAGGTGCGTTACTCATGAAGGATGACGGCCATGTTGAACCTGCAAATGTATGTGAAGCATTTAAGCGAGGTGCACTATTACATGGAGGGAAAGTTACCGAAAACACAAACGTAATCGGAATTGAAAAAGAAAGGTCTTCTCAAGATTTTTTAGTCCATTTAGAAACTGAAACCATTCCAGTTGAGAAAGTTGTTCTTGCTTCAGGTGCTGAAAGTGGATCTTGGTTTGAGAATACTGGACTAACTAACCCAATTGTTCCTACTAAGGGTGAATGCTTCTCCATTCGTCCACGTATAACTTCTCTAACCGAAACCATTTTCAATGAGAGCTGTTACATTGTTCCTAAATCGGACGGTCGTTATATTATTGGGGCCACCTCACTACCATATGATCATAGCACCCATACTTCTGCAGGAGGCTTAGAAGATTTGATGAACAAAGCATTTTCACTTGTACCTTCGTTAAGAGATGAACCATTTCTAGACTATTGGTCTGGAATCAGACCTGGAACATTAGATCATATGCCTATCATTGGTGAACATCCCTCCCTTCAAGGATTATATTTTGCCACAGGCCACTATCGAAACGGTATACTGCTAGCACCTGCTACGGGTGAAATGATTACAAATCTCATTGTGAAAAGTCCGGTGGCTCAAGGTTTAGAAGAAACGTTTTCACCAAATCGCTTTCAAACTCAAGGAGGAAGCTTACATGAGTATACAAGTTAATGGGAGAATCTTAGAGCTAGAAAAATCAGTAGTTACTATCGCTGATTTGCTTCAAAGTTATAACATTCAGCAGAAGATTTCTGTCGTAGAACACAATAAAGAAATTATTAATAAAAGTCATTATGAACAAGCGAAGCTATCTGACGGTGATACGTTAGAAATTGTTCATTTTGTAGGAGGCGGATGATTATGTTAACTATCGGAAATGAATCTTTCCAATCTCGTTTGATGTTAGGAACTGGAAAATATCCAAGCTTTGAGATGCAGAAAGAAGCTGTAAAAGTATCTGAAACGGAGATTTTAACCTTTGCTGTTAGAAGAATGGATATTTTTGACCCTAGTGAACCTAATCTCTTAGAGGAATTGGATTTGGAAAAATACACTTTATTACCAAACACCGCAGGAGCTAAGACAGCTGAAGAGGCCGTTAGAATTGCTCGTTTAGCTAAAGCCTCAGGGCTATGTGACATGATAAAGGTTGAGGTAATTGGTTGTGACAAAACCCTACTACCGGATCCTTTTGAAACTATGAAAGCCTCTGTTCAATTATTAGAGGAAGGATTTACTGTTCTTACTTATACTTCCGATGATGTTGTTTTAGCTAGGAGATTAGAAGAGGAAGGAATACACGCGATCATGCCTGGAGCCTCTCCTATTGGGTCAGGGCAAGGGATCTCAAACCCAATGAACCTTCAATTCATAATTGATCAAGCGAACATTCCAGTTATTGTAGATGCAGGAATAGGCTCTCCAAAGGACGCCGCATTCGCCATGGAACTTGGAGCCGATGGCATTTTACTAAATACGGCCGTCTCTGCAGCCAACGACCCTGTAAAAATGGCAGAGGCTATGAAACTGGCTATTCAATCGGGTAGATTAGGTTATAACGCTGGTAGAATGCCTAAAAAAACATATGCCACAAAAAGCAGTCCTGAAAGTGGGATGATTAAGTAATGTCAGAGCGTTACTCAAGACAGGAATTATTCACTCCCATTGGTTCCTCTGGACAAGCTCTTTTAGCTGAAAAACACGTATTCATTGTAGGTGCAGGTGCTTTAGGAAGTTCCAATGCCGAAATGCTTACAAGGGCAGGGGTGGGCAAAATAACTATCATTGATCGTGACTATATTGACTGGAGCAACCTGACCAGACAGCAATTATATACTGAGGAAGACGCCCGCCAGTACATTCCTAAAGCGAAGGCTGCCGAAAACAGACTACGAACGATTAACTCAGAAATTGAAGTCAATGGAATTGCTGATGAATTTTCAGCAGAAACTGCAGGTGAACTGCTTCAAAATGTTGATATCGTTATAGATGGGACCGATAATTTTGAAACAAGATTCATTATGAATGACATCACGGCAAAACATAATGTTCCTTGGATTTATGGTGGTTGTGTCAAAAGCCATGGAATATCGCTCCCTATTCTCCCTGGTGAAACTCCCTGTTTGCAGTGCTTAATCGATCAAATTCCTCAAGAAGGGATGACGTGTGACACAGTAGGTATCATTAGTCCAGTTGTGCAAATGACAGCAGCCTATCAAACTACAGAATGCTTGAAATTTCTAACTGATCATCCCATGTCTACTGAAATGGTTTACTTTGATATATGGGAAAGACAGCATTCTTCTATCAACGTAAAAAAACTGTTAAACCCAACCTGCTCCTCATGCTCTAGCCATGCAACTTATCCTTACCTAACAAAGGAAAAAGGGATTCGTACGGCTGTCCTATGCGGACGTGACACAGTCCAAGTAAGACCAAGTGCAACTATTAAGCTAACGCTGGAAGACTTGTCAATACGTTTAAAGCCAATCTCGCAAAAACTTCACCAAAATAGAGAGTTACTTGTATTTACTGTAGAAGAGTTTAGATTAGTCGTTTTCAAAGACGGACGAACCCTCGTTCATGGAACAAGTGATGTGTCTGAAGCGAAAAAATTATATCAACAGTATATTGGAGCATAAAAAACACCCTTCCATTTGAATGATGGAAGGGTGTTTTCACTTATAAAGCAATGGGTTTCATGCTCTAAGCAACATACGATCCAATGCCTTTTTCGCATCGACCGCCGTTTCTTCTTCTACTTCAATCAAATTTGTAGGCTCCCCTTGAGCGATTGACTCAAGGGACCATGCTAAATGAGGTAGATCAATTCGATTCATTGTCAAACACGGACACATGTTGGGATTCAGTGATATGATATGTTGATCAGGATGCTGATTGATGATTCGTTTTACGAGGTTCATCTCAGTACCGATCGCCCATGAACTTCCGGGCGGAGCTTGATCAATCATTTGGATGATATAGTTGGTTGAACCTGATTTATCGGAAAGTTCCACCACTTCTCTCCTACATTCCGGATGAACAATAATGTTCATATCAGGGTTCTCTTCCCGGACTTGATGAACATTTGCTATGGTGAAATTCTCGTGAACTGAACAATGTCCCTTCCACAAAATCACTTTCACATCATCAAAGTCGCCTTCATAAACAAGTTCTTCTTTAATAGGATCCCATACAGCCATCTTATCTAAAGAAATTCCAAGGTCATAGGCGGTGTTTCGACCTAAATGTTGGTCAGGCAAAAATAGAATTCGTTCTTTTTGAGTAAAAGCCCATTTAATCATCTTCTCAGCGTTTGATGAAGTGACTGTTGCCCCACCATGTTTGCCGACAAATGCTTTAATATCAGCCGTTGAATTAACATAAGTTAGCGGAAGGATCGTTTCACTAAATTCAGCCATTAACCGTTCCCAGGCTTTTTCTGTCTGATTGAAATTCGCCATATCAGCCATCGTACAGCCCGCTCGCATATCCGGCAGGTAGACTTTTTGGTTATCTCTTGTCAAAATGTCCGCTGTTTCAGCCATAAAATGAACACCGCAAAAGACGATTGCTTCAGCTTCATGTTGTGAAGCTGAAATTTGGGCAAGCTGCAAAGAATCACCACGTGCATCAGCAAACTCGATGACTTCATCCTTTTGATAATGGTGACCAGGTAGAAATAGACGCGTTCCCATCTGCTCCTTCACTAGTTGAACACGATAAGCTAACTCATTGCTTTCCATTTGCATATATTTTTCCGGTATCGTTGGTGAAGAACTTTTCATCGTTTCAAAAATATTCATTTCTAAATCCCCCTCCCATTCTTTTGCACATTGACACTAATATCTAACGAAGGTGCCGAATGAGTTAAACAACCTAAAGAAATGTAATCGACAGCGCAATCACTAAATAAAGGCAGGTCCTGTATCGTTATTCCACCAGAGGCTTCGGTTATGATATGCGATGGAACAAGTTGTAAAAACTTATGAATATCTTCCACGCTGCAATTATCAAACATAATACAGTCCACTTCCGCTTTGACAGCCTCCAGCACCTGTGCTTCCGTTTCCGTCTCGACTTCGATTTTCACCATATGGCCAACCTTCTTGCGCAATTCTTGTACGGCTTTCGTAATAGAACCAGCAAAGCTAATATGATTATCCTTAATCATGGCAGCATCTGATAGTCCATTTCGATGATTGAATCCCCCTCCCATTCTGACTGCATACTTTTCAAACATCCTGAGACCTGGCGTGGTTTTGCGAGTATCACTAATTCTCGTATGCTCACTCTGTAAATGGAAAACCGCATCTTGCGTCAATGTTGCAATCCCACTCATTTTTTGCACAAGATTTAAAATAACCCGTTCCCCTTTTAGCAGACTGCTCCATCTTCCACGAGCAAACGCAATGGTATCCCCTTGTATAATTTTCTCGCCATCCCTTTTTAATAATTGTACGTGAACCGATGGATCAAGCACTTGAAAACCTGTAAAGATCACGTTGCCTCCACAGAAAACACCTGACTGCTTCGCATGGAACACAATCTCTCCTTCATAATCATCTTCAAATAAGTAATCACTTGTTACATCGATATCCCCGATATCCTCTATAAAAAAATGCTCCACTGCTTGTTTAAGCTTTAATTGATTGATAGGATCTCCTCATTTCTAAAGTCTGTGTTGTTTGTTTCACTTGCCATGTGTCATTTTCACATGGAAAATCACTCCGGAAGTGACCACCCCGGCTTTCCGTACGTGTAAGAGCGGCATTTGTGATCAGCCAACACGTTTGTAACATCGAGACAATGGACCACTGCTGTTTTGTAAGTTGACTAAAGTCCGCTCTGATCCACTTGTCAAGTTCAAACGATTCAATCCATTCTCGTTGAACTTGCAATGATTCTTCATCACGAACGATGCCTACCCGCTTCATCATATGGGATTGAATTTCTTTTTTTGTAGGTAATGATATATTAGGCAGGGCTTCATAGTCTGAACTGCGATGTGCATGATCAAGGATAGAAGCTGGCTCCTTAGCGATAAACGTTGCAAGCCGCTTTCCATAAACTAACCCTTCAAGGAGAGAGTTACTGGCCAATCGATTGGCACCATGCACTCCGGTACAAGCCACTTCCCCGATCGCATAAAGACCAGGAACATTCGTGCTTCCAAGATCATCTGTCTTAACACCCCCCATGAGAAAATGACTTCCGGGAGCTACAGGGATTTTCCCAAAAACTCCATTTCGATGACATAACGCTGTAACCGTGGGAAATTCCCCTTCAAAATCTTTTATTGTTGAAATATCTAAATAGACAGATTTCCCACTCTCTAACCTTTCAAAAATAGTTTGTGCAACTATGTGCCTTGGTCCTAAATCGCCCATGGGATGAACCCCGTCCATAAAGTAATTTCCCTGCTCATCCACGATCCGGGCTCCTTGCCCACGAACTGCTTCTGATACGAGTCCTTTCGTTTCTCCATTAGTAAACAACAACGTTGGGTGAAATTGTACGAATTCCATATCAACCACTTTAGCTCCCGCCCAATAAGCGAGTGATATTCCATCGCCTGTCGCTGCTTCGGAATTTGAGGTGAGCGAATAAAGCTGCCCACAACCTCCAGTCGACAAAACGACATGCGGAGCAACAGTTATTCGGGACTGATCGTTCTTCGTTTTACTTTTGACCCCATAACAGTGTCCGTTTTCATTAACAAGCAGTTCATAAACAGATTGATCCTCCAACATTTGCACATTACGTCCTAGTTTTTTTAGTAAATACTGCACGATTGTACGACCTGTTTGATCACCACCGCCATGAATAATTCGTGAAAATCTATGCGCTCCTTCTTTCCCGAGCTGAAGGTTGCCGTCCTCATCCCGGTCAAATAAACAGTGATCGTCTATCAGTTCCTGAATTATTGCTGGAGCCTCGTGTGTTAAGTCATAAACTGCCTGCCGATTATTCAAATGTCTGCCGGCTTCTAACGTATCTAAGTAATGTGAAAAAGTATGATCATCAGCACTCACTGCTGCTGCAACTCCTCCTTGAGCTAGTGAAGAATTGCTCTTCCTTTTATGCGACTTTGTGATAATAATCACATGTAAATGCCTAGGAAGATGTACCGCAAGCTGTAATGCGGCTATCCCACTCCCTACAATAATTACATCTACTTTGTTCAAAACTTCACCTCCAATGTTTACATATGTATTTACACATATATTTACATAGATTAAAATTGAAT
Source organism: Halobacillus seohaensis (assembly GCF_042663045.1). Lineage (NCBI taxonomy): Bacteria > Bacillati > Bacillota > Bacilli > Caryophanales > Bacillaceae > Halobacillus > Halobacillus seohaensis. The sequence goes on from NZ_JBHSZV010000025.1 coordinate 11,998, forward strand.
TCAAGTCTTTTTTTGTGAGGAGAAAATGCAATATGAACTATTTTGACTATGCAGCCACATGTCCAATTAGTGAAACAGCTTTAGAAACGTATATAAAAGCATCACGTGAATACTTTGGAAATACTCAAAGTGTCCATGACATTGGCTCAAAAGCAGATTTATTAGTCGAGCACTGCCGGCAAACTTTAGCTAACCTTCTACAAGTGGAGAGGGAGGGAATTACTTTTACCAGTGGAGGGACAGAAAGTAATATGCTTGCATTAAACGCCCTTGCAAGTGCAAAAAATGGCAATCATATCATCATTTCAACAGGGGAGCATTCATCGGTGCATAACACTATTTCAAAGCTTTCCGAAGAAAAAGGATATGAGGTAAGCGAAGTGTCATTAACCAATGAGGGGGTTGTCAATACTGAAGAACTAAAACGGGTAATTCGCAAAGATACAGTTCTCGTTTCCGTACAGCACGTAAACTCCGACATTGGAACAGTTCAGCCGATTGAAAAAATTCATGAGCTTTGCCAGGCGAATGGGATTTGGCTTCACAGTGATTGTGTCCAGTCGTTTGGGAAAATTGATCTGTCTAAGGTCACTTCCCTGGTAGATAGCTTCTCACTTTCAAGCCATAAAATTTACGGACCTAAAGGTGTAGGTGCTTTATACATCCGTCCTACTCTATCCTTTGTGCCCTTTTTTGAAGGTGTATCTCACGAAAATGGCGTTCGACCGGGAACTCTTAATACACCAGGAATTGCTGCTTTCACTACCGCTGCAGAAAATAACTTGACCAATCTAGAAGTGCGCCAACAGCATATTAAAACATTAAAGAAAGAATTTTTGGCTAGTTTGGAAGATGTGACTGATTTCGTGAATTTAATTGGCTTTAGCGCAGATTCATCGATCCCTATTCTCGGCCTTTGTATGAGAGAAATCGATGGTCAACACATGATGCTTGAAGGAAATCGCAGGGGTTACTCATTTTCAACAGGAAGTGCGTGTAAGGTTCGCGGCGGCGGCCTGTCGAAAACTCTTTTATCGATGGGAATTTCAGAAGAAGAAGCGAGAACTTTTATAAGAATCTCTTTTGGATTTGACCAAAATTTGGAAGATGTTCGCGGACTGGCGGCCTCTATGAAGAAAGTGATGAAGGAGCGTAATTTTATTGGGTAAAGGTGAAGGGAAATTGTAGAGAAATATTTCGCGTATTTGTGATTGTTCCTTAACTCTGTATGATTGTTCCCTAACGGTGTTTTATTGTTCCTTAACTCAATACGATTGTTCCCTAACGATGTTTTATTGTTCCTTAACTCAAAATTCACTTCCATGATAAGAATAAATTATGTCTTAAAGCTAAAAATATAGGCAGTCACTAAGAAGATAGGTGGGCCTATAGATTATGACAAAAAAATCGGAAAAAAATAAAAAACTCTCATGGTGGCAACTTTCACTCATCGGGGTCGGATGTACAATTGGCACAGGATTCTTCTTGGGATCTTCTCTTGCCATTAATAGAGGCGGACCAGGCGTCATCTTCGTCTTTCTATTAGCTGCTATAGGTACATATATTGTTTTTCAGGCGTTAGCAAAGATGACGGCTGAGCACCCTGAAAAAGGATCATTTCGTTCCTATGCAAAAAAAGCATACGGTAGATGGGCAGGTTTTAGTAATGGGTGGGTGTACTGGTCTTCTGAATTATTAATTATGGGAAGTCAATTAACAGCACTAGCCATTTTCTCTCAGTTTTGGTTTCCCAATCTTCCTTTATGGATGTTGTCCACTGTCTTTGGAGTGTTAGGGATCGGAGTAATTTTCACAGGTGTAGCTGGGTTTGAACGAGTTGAAAATATATTTGCTGTAATTAAAACGGCTGCTATCTTCATGTTTATCGTTATCGCTGTATTGGCCTTAACAGGGACACTCAGCGGAGGCCGACCCGATCCAACAATGAGTATGGGATTTGATGGACTATTTCCTATGGGGATTACAGGGATTTGGGCCGCGTTACTTTACGCGTTTTATGCATTTGGTGGAATTGAAGTTATGGGGATTATGGCAAATGAATTAAAGGATCCAAAAGATGCGTCCAAATCTGGGAGATTCATGCTTATACTTCTCGCCTTCGTTTATGTTGTTTCGTTAGGGCTAGCTTTATTTCTCGTTTCTTGGAAAAAGTTCAATGCAGATGAGAGTCCTTTTATTACAGCCTTAAATCAATATGACTTGTCCTTTGTTCCGCATGTATTTAATGGGGCTTTAATCATTGCGGGTTTTTCCACCATGGTTGCCTCCCTTTATGCTATTACAACAATCTTAGCTACTCTTGCAGAAGACGGGGATGCCCCCGCTTTTTTTGCTAAAACAGGAAAACGAGGCGTTCCTATACATTCGTTAATTCTTACAATTGGTGGGCTAGCCTTATCAATCTTCGTAGCCCTATTATTGCCTGAGAAGATTTTCGAATATTTAACAACGGCTGCAGGGTTAATGCTTTTGTATAATTGGCTGTTTATCCTGTTATCTTATAAAAAATTAATGAAGTTGACTACTGCCGAACGAATAAAGAGGTTAGTTGGGTTCACCCTGATTGCAGCCGCTATTAGTGGAACAATGTTCGACTCCACGAGCAGAATTGGTTTTTTTATCAGTTTATTATTTTTACTCGTCATAAGTATCATTACGCTTATAATGAGGAAAAAGTGGCAGGAATCTCCAGAATAAGCTTGTCCCAGTTAAAAATGGAACAATAACTTAACGGCTTTATAACCAAAATAGGCGGCAAAACCAAACATGAAAAGTCCCGAAAAGATTGAAATACGCTTTAACGTTCGGGTGGTTAGAAATTTCCTGAACCCACTGGAAATCAACGCCATCGTAACATCCCATAACATTAAACCCAAAATAATCGCTGCCCCATATAACACTAAATGGAAGTGATCATACCGAGTAATTGTATTGGCTAACACAGAGCCATAAATACCTAACCAAAATAAAATTGACAAGGGATTCGTGACCGAAATTAAGAATCCTGTTGCGAAAGTTTTTTTTAGAGGATCCTTTTGCCTGCTTTGATTAACTTCTAGCTTTTGTGAACTCGTTATACTTTCAAAACCCGTGTAAAGCAATACAAAAGCGCCGAATGACCATAGGAAAGTTTGCATAAAGGGAATTTCTAAGAAATGTATAACCCCAAAGAAAACCGCTAAAATATAAAGGATTTCTCCAGTTACCGAACCTAGTCCAATAAGCCATGAATGAAAAAAACCATTTTTAATCCCCTGATCAATTTGAGCCGCATTGATCGGTCCGATGGGAGCTGCGAGCGATAACCCCAGAAAAACATAACTTAAAAATACAGCCAAATTATTCACACCTCCAAATGTGGCTAGCTTGTACTCATTTTATTCTTCACTACAGAATTGTATGACGAGGCCACTGAAAAAGTCCTTTTCTATTAATAATGAACTTTTCGAAAAACACTATCCCAAAATCTAACGGGTTCAGTTTTCGAGTACAAAACATGAAATAACATACGAATGAAGAGACCAAATTGCATATGATTTGGTCTCTTATTATTCCTTGTTATATCAACGATGATCGGTATTTAAAATATTTATAGAGATTGTGGACGATTATAATTAAACTAACGAAACCGTATTGTTGAAGACTTGAATTCGAGATGTTTGTGTGAATTTTGGGGCTACGGGAAACGGCTCGCTTTCCATGGGGCGAGCGCTGAGCCTCCTCGGACTTCGTCCTGTGGGGTCTCAGCTGTCCCGCACATCCCATAGGAGTCTCACCGTTTCCCTCCGCCCCTTTACCATATAAGTGTCTCGATACCACTTCAAGGCAGCCATTCCTAAGTTTGCATGCAAATCTTGATAGAAGGCGGTCTTATTAAAATCCTTGATATAGAGAGGTTCATTGCAATAGAACACGGATAGTGGAAGATAGTCCTTCTGGGAAAGGGATTCGTTTCTCACACATCGAATGAGGGGCTTGGGAATCTCCCCGTTTCCTCGCCACCCATCCTTTGCCTTTAATGAACGGCCCTACTGCCATGAGTCGTCTTCTGTGTTCGCTACACCATATGTAATCAGTGTGCAGTTGCAAACTCTCTTCTATGAATAGCCTACAATTTGAAGAATCAGTTACTGAGGTTTCCGTTTGCCTCACAATGGCAAGGATCTTTAGTTGAAGAAGAAAATATAAAGAAAAACGCTTGGATATTAAAATGTCCAAGCGTTTTCTTTACCAATTGTAATGGTATTTAGTATGTTAATTGGTTCGATAATTTTGTTGCTATTTTTCCCTCTAAGTATGTTTTTGTACTCCAAAACCGAACTATTTCCCCAAAATCACATTGTTTTTTTCTGTCAAAGCGGAGGATTAAGTCCAATTTGCCCTAATTTATAAACTGAAAATGGGGATAGAATTTTCAGGGTTTTGCTTTTCTTAAAATTTACCGGACTTTTTCAGTGGCCTCTTGTATGACTACAAGGGGCCTTCATTTAGAGGACAAAAAAACACATTGCTTGATCTACAATGTGTTTTTACCTTTACTGGTTGTTCGCATGATGAGTTTCTTCAATCAATCTTAATAAGTCCGTAGCCCGTTGGATTTGTTGGGCATTTGCTTCCGTATTCACCGATGGGTCGTGCTTCGCTTTGGATAGTTCTTCTTCCGCTATTTTCACTTGTGATTGAGCTTCAACAAAACCAGTTTGGTCTTCCTGTGCCCTCTCCACTGCTAGTTTTGCATTATTCAATTGATTCATGACGTGTTCGAAATCCATTTCTCTACCTCCTGTCTTTTCATTACTTTTGTTTTTTTTACAGCATTTTATTCATCTTCATTAAAATAAAGGAGTTCTATCATGCGTGCTTTATCCTTTTATAAATAACTAAAACCACCCGAAATTGCAGGTGGCTTTGCAGATTGAAAATTTTACATAGTTTTTTCTTGCAGTACTTGCTCTCGTTGGTTGTAAAATTTGTAATACAACGGATAAGCTCGCGTATACCAAAGTTGAATCATAGGACCAAGAAATAGCATCGGTGCTAATGTCCCAAGACCCACTGGGCCGCCAATAACAAAGGCAAGGCTTGTCATCATTACAGCAACTAGCGTTTGACCTAGCTGCAAGCTTAAATTAAAACGGTGACTGATTGCTAAGAATAATTGATCAACGGGAGCACGCGGGAATTGCGGAAGTATATAAATCGCAACACCTAGCCCCACAATAGCAACACCAGCCAGTAAGGTGGTTACTTGAAAGACAAATGGAATTGTAGATAAATCTATATTTGCAAAAACAACCTCAAGCCAAAAGTCCAAAATAATACTTTCTAATACTAATGGAATAATTGCTCGAATCTCTGGTCGTTGCTTCATTAACTTTGCGTTTATAAAAATAATAATAAATTGAAATACTCCGTACCAGATTCCCACGGTTAAACCAAGAATATCAGAAACCCCGATAAAAAAAGCTGTCCAGAAACCCGCACCGAGTGTTGCGTTTATAATGAGTGTAACTCCCAAGAAATTGATAACCATACCAAGAAGGTAAACCGAAGAACGATATAACATGACGGTTTTCCTCCCCTCTAATAAAATGTGTGAACTAAAGAGGTTTCTCTTAAAATTCGTCTCCACATTTTAATAGCGATTTTCTTACACGTCAATACATTTAATCACGGTAAAAAAAGGTTGGAGTTATTTTCCATTACTTATCCAGCAACGCTTTTCCCTTTAGATAAAATTCATCCATTTCATCCTTAGGTACTAGTGCACCGCCTGTTGCCCAAATAACATGTGTAGCGTCAGCCTTTTTAGATAGAAGATTTTTAATTTTCATAGGTCCTAGTAGTCCTGCTGTAGCAGATGGTTCAATATAAATTTTTTCACTATCGGCCAATAAAGCTAATAATTTATGAAATTCATCATCCTCTATTGTATAAATCGTGCTAACTAGATGCTTACTAATTTCACTCGCAAAGCGTGATGGGCGGCCAACTGCTAATCCATCCGCTTCGGTAAGATTATCTATATCAAAACCCTGCACACTAACCTTCTCATTTTCACCGGTCATCATCCCTATTAAAACAGACGGAGAATGGGTCGGTTCAACAAATACACAATGGACATTATCTCCGAAGGTTTGTTTTAGACCAAATGTGATACCACCAGGAGCTCCGCCAACCCCGCATGGCATGTAAACAATTAATGGGTGATCCTGATCAACTATTATATTACTATATTCGATTTGCTTCTTTAGCCTTAATGCAGCTACACTATAACCTAAAAATAAATGCTTTGAATCTTCATCATCAACGAAATATCCTTTAGGATCTTGTATTGTTAGGGCTCTTCCCTTCGCAATAGCTTCACTGAAATCCCCTGTGTATTCATATACCTTTGCGCCTCTATTTCGCAAAAGCTTCTTTTTCCATGACTTTGCATCTGCAGACATGTGAACATCAACATTAAAGCCTAGCTTCGTACTAATTGTTCCTATACTTAAAGCTAAGTTCCCTGTTGAGCCCACACCTATCGTATAGTTATTGAAAAAATCTTTGAACTTAGGAGTAGAGAATACTTCGTAGTTATCGTCTTTAGAAACTAAATCATTTTCTAACGCAAGCTTCTCTGCATATCTTAAAACCTCATAGACTCCTCCACGAGCTTTAATTGACCCGGCAATCGGTAATTGATTATCGCATTTTAAGTATAAACTGCCTTCGAACGTTTGCTGATAATACTCTTGCATTCTTTCTTTCATTTTTCGAATTTCTATTAAAGGTGATTCAACAATACCGTCACTCGTTTCAGGAAAAGCTTTTGCTAAAAAGGGCGCGAATCGTTTCCAAAGGCGCTCAGCCTCAAAAATATCTTGCTTGCTAATAGGAAGAGATGGTACCTGGCGCATCTTTTTACAGTTCGTATTAGTCCAAACTACGGGTTCAAGTTTAGTTATTTTATTTAATAGAGGAAATAACGTATGCCACTCCTTTATTGATTTCCCTAATACTTTAGATTGTTCCATTGAAACCCTCCTAACATTATTTAATATTCTTACCTTTTCTTGTTAATTTTAACATTTATCACCTGAATTCCAGGATAACCCAAAACACAAGCAGACTTTTAATATATTTCCGATACTGTAAAGAAAACAAGTATACAGATTCAAACATTGCAAAAAGTAAATTAAACAACAGTATAATTCGCCTACAAAAATGCTTGGATTAGATCTAATCCAAGCATTTTTACGGGTGTTTATCCTTATATTTTTCACGATTTTGTGAGTGGTAAAATCCTTTATGAATATGAAACTAAAAATCGGCAAACTGTACCGACATGGAATGATTGATTGGATGGGGGTATTTGCCTCACTTTCAGCGGACGTATTCAAGTCTCCTTATCAAGGGTCTCGCTAGCCCATTTCCGTAGGAGCCTTCCTTCGTATGTTTCTCCCACAAAAAAACGAAACTACTTACTTTTGATAGAGAGATTTTTTGATAGAGAGACTATTTAGAGTCATAAGAATTCAGAGCATTAACAGAATGAGCGATAGCTGAACCAGCTTTCAGAGCCGTTGCCACAAAAATACTTTCAGCAACTTCTTCTTTAGATGCACCTTCTTGCTTTGCCCCTTTTGTATGAATATCAATGCAATATGGACAGCCGGTAGTATGAGCCACGGCGATGGCAATTAGTTCTTTCTCTTTGGCTGACAAAGCTCCTGATTTCATTGCTTGTTTATCAAAATCAACAAATCCTTGAAAAGCCTCTCCGGATAACTCAGCAAATTCTTTAATACGACTAAAATATTGCTTTTTGTACAACTCTGGATCTGAACTCTCATCATAAGCTTGAAGTGCATTCCCGCCATGAGCCATTGCAGATCCTGCTTTTAGTGCTGTTGCCACAAAAATACTCTCACTAAGTTCCTCTTTTGATACTTCATTTGTTTTTGCGTTTTTCACATGAAGTTCAATACAGTAAGGGCACCCCGTCGTATGTGCTACGGCAATTGCAATAATTTCTTTAAATTTAGCGGACAGCTTCCCTGGAGCTAATGCTTGTTTATCAAATTCAACAAAAGCACGAAAAGCTTCAGGGGCTAACGGTTCCATTTCTGGCAATCTAGAAAAGTATGATTTTTTGTACAAAATTTCGTTACTCAAAGTAAATTCCACCTTTTCGTTTAGTATGTAATCATGATTCATTTTACAGAAAATTCTCGTAAATGACTAATCAAATATTATGTTCATTCGCTCAAAAAATAAAGTCTGCCATTTAATAGTAAGTAGTTCCGATACCGTGGAGAAAATCTAAAATAACAGGTGAAATAACATACTTAAACACACAATGTTTAGCACCATAAAGAACAGTATATTTTCTTGTTAAACTAAAGCCCCAGTTTGTTTCATAACAAAAAGATCCGTTTGCCGTATGGAGTTTGGCCGGGATTCTGAAAGACAAACAGTTAAAGAAACCGACTTTTTGAATCGTTCCAGTACATTCAAGCCTGAAATTCTTGAGTCTCTGTACACAGTTAAAAGAAACAGCTTACATCATTTATGGAACGCTATATTCTTTCAATTCAAGACCTCGATCTTCAAACAAGCTCTGCATGAATGTTTCAATGTCAACGCTGTTTCCTTTTTAAAACAAGGGTATGGTCAATTAGCTAGTAGACAGGCAGGAATTTCATCTTTTTGAGAACGAAATCCATTATTTTCACTCATTAGGATTTATGGATTCGATCCTTTCGTCTCCCGAATGATTATGCCGGCTATCCGGAAATTCATGGTTTTGGAGTAAAGGCAGATACATCGTACTTTAACAGTAACGGTAAAACAGCATGATTTCGATAAAAACATACGGCAAGGGGCGGTGGGGAAGGGGGAGACTCCTGTGGGATACGCGGGTTAGATGAGACCCCGGAAGGCGCCAGCCTGAGGAGGCTCAGCGCACGCCCACGGAAAGCGACTCCTTCCCCACCGCCCCTTTCTCCACACCATCATCTCAGAATCGAATCTTCAATAATCCTTCACAGACTCCACAATTTCCTACTTGGTCTATAAAAATCAACATAGCAAATAGGCATACCGATTAACATAGTAATTAGCACGTTGACAGCATCTATTGTCATTATGTTATTTGGGGTTGTGATTTTGTATGATAATTCACGTGTTATTATCCCATAACCATTGATATATAAGAGGAAAATAAGAGACCAAATCATATGCGATTTGGTCTGCTAATTACAATGCTATTTCGTATGTTTCTCCACCGATACGGAACTACTTAATTTAACAAACAGACTTTAAAACTTTATGCGGTCCTGATATTTTTCGATTAACTTACGATTATGTTCCTCTACACCATCCAAGTTACCACTTAAAAAGATCGGCGGTTCCTCTCCACTTTCTTGAAGACTTACGATAGTTTTCGCCAATAAGTCTTGGATAAGAGCCGCTCCAATCACAGATGAAACCGGAGCGAACGCTTGAGCAATTCCTTCTACTTCTAAAGCTGCATCACCTATAGGAACTTGGGTGTCGATCACAATGTCGACGACTTCTTCTAATCTTTTTCCTGAAGGATGCCGTGAAGGCTGTGTAAAGGAGTATTCCATCGACATTAAACCGATAACATAAGCTCCTTTCCCACGACTATAGTTTGCTACATCAATCGGAGCTGGATTACGGCCAGAAGTAGAAATTACGATTACTACATCTTCTGCTCGTACATCTTCTGCTGCTAGGTAACCCTCTGCGAAATTGGGCGTTTTTTCGTATTCACTTGATTGCACAGCTCCCTGACTAAGGGTGAGTGGTTCAATGATCATCGGACGAATCGGAACCAGCCCTCCCGCTCTATAATAGGGTTCTTGAGCGAGCAAACTTGAATGACCGCAGCCAAACAAATGGATAATTCCATCTTTATTAAGCTGCTCGGTTATCATCCGACTTACAGAGGTTAAATGTGTGCTTGTCGATTTTTCTAAGTTCATAAGCTGATCTGAGACTTTCGATAAATAGGACAACATATTCCTCTCCTTATGCACGATAAATATCACTAATAAATTTATAACGATCAGCACGGTAGGACGATTTAACGACTTCAAACGGGGTTCCATCGGTTAAGAAACTGTTCCGCTCAATATACAAAACGGCGGAGTCCGTGGGTATATCCAATAATGAGGCTTGATTTTCATCAGCAGTTGTTGCTTCGATCATTTGATTAGCCTTTCCAATTGGCTGCTTTTTTGTTTGTTCTATATAATGGTAAAGTGAACCAAGGACGATCGCTTCACTTAGCCCGGGAAACATAGCTACGGGAAGAAAGTTCTTTTCAATTGCCATTGGTTTTTGATCTGCATAACGAATTCTTTGAATTTGGTAAACATCCGCTTCTTCCTCGATCGCTAATTTTCGCGAGATATCCAGAGGTGCAGCTACCTTTTCAAATGAAATTAATTTACTACTCGCCTCCATGCCCCTCTTCTTCATATCTTCAGTGAAACTAGTTAATCCTTGTAGGGGCTGTTCGATTTTTTCATCTGCAACAAATGTGCCTTTTCCTTTTTCACGAAATAAGACTCCCTCGTTCACCATATTAGTCATGGCCTGTCTGACCGTCATCCGACTTACCTCATAACTTTCCGATAGCTCACGCTCGGAAGGGATCATATCGGAAGGGCGGAATTCATTATTTGATATTCGTTGTTTAATATCTTCTTCAATCTGATAATACATAGGGAGTGGTGACTTTTTATCAATCATATACTATTTGGTCTCCTCTCAATGCCCTACTTTCATATAAGCTTCTTCATCTACAATTAAAGTGACATTCTTGTGGTTTTTCAAGGCAGATGCCGGCATATTTTCGCTTGGCTCATCTTCTAATAGACTTTTGATTGCCGCTGCTTTCCTCTCACCTGAAGCAATTAAAATGACTTTTTCACTTTTTAAAATCGAACGAATCCCCATTGTAATCGCTTGTTTTGGAACATCCTCTAAGGAGTCAAAAAACCTAGCATTCGCTTTTCTGGTAGACTCTGCTAACTCTATGATGTGGGTTTCACTAGTAAAAGACGTTCCAGGTTCATTAAAACCAATATGCCCATTTTGACCAATCCCAAGCAGTTGCAAGTCAGGCGGGCCTACTTCTTCAATCAAACGTTCGTATCGCTCACATTCTTTGTCCTGATTGTTTGCTTTCCCATTAGGAATATACGTACGATCAGGATTAATATTAATTTCATCAAATAAATGTTGTCTCATAAAGAAATGATAGCTTTGAGGATCCGATTTGTCCAATCCGATATATTCATCCAAGTTCATTGTTGTCACTTGTTGATAATCAACAGCTCGCTTTTTATATCCTTTAATGAGTTCTTTGTAAGTTCCAAGTGGAGATCCCCCTGTTGCTAATCCTAGGACCGATTTCGGTTGATCATTTACTTGTTTTTCAATAAGTTCACATACTTTTTCACTTAATTCTTGATAGTCTTTCATGACAATAATTTTCATGCTGTGTCCTCCCTGCGATCGTGTGCAATTACTCCTCGACAAACCGTCATTACAACGCTATAATTCTCATCTAAAATCACTAGGTCTGCATCTTTTCCTTCAGTAATACTACCTTTCCGTTGATAAACTCCTAATTGGCGTGCAGCGTTTGTTGAAGTAATCTGTACGAGGTCCTCTATTTTAAGATTGGTATTCTGCTTCATATTTGCTACGGCTTCTTCTAAAGTTAAAATACTACCCGCTAATGTTCCATCAGATAAGCGCGCTTCCTTCCCCTTTACATTGACCTGTTGCCCCCCAAGGTCATAGGCACCTTCAGGAAGGCATTTTGCTCGCATTGCATCAGTAATTAAAATAGTCCGGTCTGCTTGAGTATGGTGGTAAGCCAACTGAACAGATTCTGGACGGGCATGAACGTGGTCAACGATCATTTCTACCATCAATTTTTCATTTAAAAAGGCCGCTCCAACAATACCGGGTTCACGATGATGCATTCCGCTCATTTGGTTGTACAAATGCGTGACGTGACGCGCACCTGATTGCACTGCCTCTGTCACTTGGTCGAAAGTAGCTTCACTATGCCCTATCGAAGCGACAATTCCTTTTTTACAAACATGTTTAATAAAATCTATTGCGCCAGAAATTTCAGGCGCTAAAGTAACCAGGCGAATATTATAGTCACTTGCTTGATTCCATTGATCAAAATGTTCTATAGAAGGAGGAGCAATGTGTTGTAGCGGTTGAGCTCCAGCCTTTTTTTTTGAAATAAACGGCCCTTCCAAGTGAATCCCTAACACTTCGGCCTGACCTGTTTCTTGCTGATTATTCATGTAGTTCCCAACATTTGTGACTGCTCGAGAAATATTTTCTTTTGATTGCGTCATCGTTGTAGCCAAAAAGCTAGTCGTCCCTTCTCTTGGCAAAATAGCCGCCATTCCCGCAATCGCTTCTTCACTGGCATCCATTACATCGTAGCCATCCGCTCCGTGAATATGACCATCGATAAATCCAGGCACAAGAGTCCAACTTTCTCCTTCTCCATCTATTGTTACATCCGCACCGCCTATTGGATGATGAGAGATAGCGAAGATTTTTCCGTCGTTGACCTGTATACAGCCTGAATTAATCGTTTCAGATTCTGTTACAATCGTTAGGTTAGTCCATTCGATACTACCTGACATCGTATTCACTCCTTATCATCAACTTAGGGAGAAGCAATGTGCTTCTCCCTAAATATTTATTGGATCGTTATAACCCCTGTTTGACCTTCTGATTGCTTTCCTTGCTGATGAAGCGTTACCGATTCATTTTTTAGGTTAGTAAAAATAATCGGTGTCACCACAGAAGGAGCTTTACTTTTCACAAATTCAAGGTCCACTCGGAGAAGAGGATCGCCTTGTTTAATAGACTGGCCAGCTTCTATTAACGTTTCGAACCCTTCACCATTTAGTTTGACAGTATCAAGTCCTACATGAAGAAGAATTTCCAATCCATTATCTGTTTCGAGTCCAATAGCATGTTTAGTCGGAAATACTTGAACCACTTTTCCGTCCACTGGTGAGCGGAAGGTATCTTCATCTGGGTCAATTGCAAAGCCAGGACCCATCATCCCTTGAGCAAACATCTCATCTGGAACTTCTTCAAGCGGCATGACAACACCAGAGTTTGGCATAACAAAATCATTCTCTTTTAGCTCGCGATTCCCTTGTTCCGTGTCTTTTTGTTTCGATTCTTCCTTTTCATTATCAATCGGAGGCGCTTGATTTCCTTGCTCCATCCGTTTTTTTATCGCTTCCGCCAAAAATTCTACAGAAGTTCCGACAATTACTTGAAGGTTCTGTTTGCCCATCTTCATGACGCCCCGTGCTCCGTATGACTTCAAAGCTTTTTCATTTACTTGGTCACGGTCCGCCATTTGTAAACGAAGTCTCGTTGTGCAGTAATCTAAGGACTTAATATTTTCGGGGCCACCAAGAGCTTCCAGGTAACGATAAGCTTTCACATCATTATCATCCGTTTCTTCACCAGACTGTTCAACTTCTGGTGTATTCTCATCGTCCTCATCATCACGGCCTGGAGTTTTTAAATCAAGCTTCGTAATTAGGAAGTAGAATACAACAAAATAGATCGCTGCAAAAACAACACCCATAACAATGAGCAATAATGGATTCTGGGCGATCCCATAGTTTAATGAATAGTCGATCAACCCTGCAGAGAATCCAAAGCCATGCCTAATATCTAACATAAAGGCCACAACCATAGAAAGACCTGTTAATAAAGCATGAACAAGATAAAGCAGTGGAGATAGGAACATAAAGGAAAACTCAATCGGTTCGGTAACCCCTGTTAAAAAGGAAGTTAGACCAATACTTAAAAGCATTCCTCCAACGGCTGATTTCTGATGTTTTTTCGCAGCTGCATACATAGCTAAACACGCTGCTGGCAAACCAAACATCATGATTGGGAAAAATCCAGCTAAGAAGTAACCTGCATCTGGATCGCCATTTAAGAAACGATTAATCTCGCCTCGGACAACTTCACCAGATCCGGTCGTAAAGGTACCAAAATCAAACCAAATTAAAGTATTCATAACGTGGTGTAAACCTACAGGAATAAACAAACGGTTTAGCACACCATAGACACCAACACCAAGCTCGCCAGCGTTCAATATCCAGTTTGCCGTGGCATCCAATGCATATTGTGGAAACACCCATAAATAACCAAAGGCAAAGGAAAGAATAACCATGACTAGTGAAGTAATAATCGGTACGAACCTTTTCCCGCCAAAGAACGATAGAAACTCTGGGAATTTCACATCATGGTAACGGTTGTATAACATCCCCGCAATCACACCAGCAATAATACCCGCAAATACTCCCATATTAATATCTTCATTAATCGCTTCAATTCCGCCTTCAAGAACTAAAACACCAACAGCTCCTGCTAGAGCAGCTGCTCCGCTTCCATCCTTCGCAAATCCCATCGCAATACCAATCGCGAAGATCAATGAAAGGTTTCCAAGGATTCCATTTCCTGCAGCCGTCACGAAAGGAATGTCAAGCATATCTTCCATGCCAAGGCGTACAAGAAGTGCAGCAGCCGGTAAAGTTGCAATTGGGAACATTAAGGATTTCCCAATTCTTTGTAAGAAATTCAACATAAAAAAGTCACCTCTTTATTCATAAATTCTAAAATGAAAACGTTTCATATTTGTACTGTATCACGAGGTTATATAGTTGTCTATACCATTTTTAAAAATATAGGTTGCCTTCCTCAGATCTTGTTGTTAATTAGTGTTACAAAAAACATTGATTTCTTTATTAGGCAAGTTACTTATCTTATTCCGTTAAAGCCCCAGACTGTGGAAGACTCAACTTCGAGACATTCCGGTGGTTTCCATTACAAAGGATGGCGTTAGAAGGTCCGGGAAATCACTCGCTTTCCCACCAGCCCTTTCTCCACACAATCATCTCGGAATCGAGTCTTCAACAATACTGCCTGATGATTGAATAAACTTCTTTCTCAACTTGGACAAATATATCAACATTAACTTTTACATAGCCAAAGTATAACTAATTTATATTTTACGAAAAGACTACAACTCATATAAGATAGATAATGTTATGTCTTATCAAGGAGGGATATTATGTTCGACCAACCGATAGAAAAGCAGGAAGAAACAACTGCACTATCAAAAACCCAACATGGCATTTTCCTATTCTCCATCTTTTGTTTTTGGTTTTCTACATATATTTATATTCCGACATTTGGAGTGTACTTGGAAGACACTGGCCTGAATTACTCTGCCATTGGCATCATTTTAGGCGCTTACGGGATTTCTCAAGTCCTGCTTCGTTTACCACTTGGTGTATTCTTGGAGTGGCTTGACAGTTCAAAAAAGAAGTGGCTTATTTTCGGTTTTATCATGGCTATAGTTAGCGGGATTCTTCTTGTTTATTCTGAATCTTTTTCTCTCATACTCATAGCCAGACTTCTTGCCGGTGTTACAGCTTCAATGTGGGTAATGGCTACCATTATGTATGGACAGTATTTCCCAGTGTATAAAAGCACGAAAGCTATGAGCACCATGCAATTCATTACTGTTTTCACTCAGTTCATCAGCATGGTTCTTTGCTCGGTTCTTATCCAGTGGTATGGATGGACTTTCCCATTTTGGATTGCTACCTTAACAGCGGTGTTAGGGGCGGCCTTGTTACTATTTGTCCCTGAAGTTAGAAGGCCAACATCACGAAACACCTCCTCCTACTGGAACATCTGTAAGAAAACGTTCAAAGTGAAAAATTTAATGAATATTTCTATTTTATCCATTATTGGCCATGCTATTCTTTTTATTACTATCTTTGGTTTTTCACCAATCTATGTCGTAAATCTTGGTTATGGTGAACAAGCGATTACGTGGATCGTTTATGCTTTTTTTATCCCGCATGCGCTCGCATCGTTGGGATTAGCCTTTTATAGTTTGGATCCAGCTTACAATCGAGCAGCATTAATTATTAGCTTTGCTTTCTCTAGTCTATGTTTAGCTGTTCTCTCTGGGACAGACTCGATTGCGCTCGTACTTTTATCCCATGTTGGTGTCGGATTAGCTCTTGGTTTTGTATTGCCCATCTTACTTGGTGAGGCTGCTTCACTTGGCTCTTCAGACATGAAACTTCCAACGATGGGTTTCTATCAATCCTTGTATGCGATAGGAATCTTCCTAGGACCTATTGTGGCAGGAGAAATTGCGGCACGCGCTGACTTAGAGGCTGTCTTTTACTTTGCAACAAGTCTTTCTGTCATCGCTATTCTTGTATTGATATTAGGAAATTACGCGTCTTCTTCTAAAGCCAATTAAACGCAAAAAAAGCTGTGAGATCAACTTAGATCCACAGCTTCACTTTTATAAAACTATTTACTTTTCAGCTATTCCTGCGAATTAATTTATACGTACCTATCCCCTTTGCCAGTAGCTGCCCTTGATGATCATATAATTCACCTTCAGCCGTTACGGTTCGATACCCTTGCTGCAAAATTCTTCCCTTTGCCGAAACATCTCCATTAGAGATAGGGGCTAAGTAATTGATATTAAGGTTCATTGTGGTACAACGTGTCTTCGTTGTCGAACGTATGGCCATGCCTAAGATTAGGTCGAGCATTGTCGCATGAACCCCTCCGTGCAAGGTTCCATTAACATTTAATAGTTGTTCTTTTATAGGAAGATTAAGAAGCACGTTCCCTTCCTCAAATTCAACAATTTCAAAACCTATATGCGAGAAAAACGGACTAGCTTCAAAGCTTTCTCGTACCTCATCTATTACCTTGGTCAAGTTAACGTCACCCCTTTATTTCCCTTGAAAATTTGCTTTGCGTTTCTCTAGGAAAGCTTGCGTTCCCTCGTTTTTGTCCTCCGAATTAAACAAAATTGCCTGGGACAGTTTCTCAATCATTAATCCTGTTTTCATATCTGTTTCCGTCCCCATATGGACAGAAAGTTTCGCCAGTTTTACTGCTAAAGGTCCTTTAGCTAAAATCTGTGATGCTACTTCTTCTACTTTAGTAGCTAAATCTTCAGGCGCTACTGCCTCGGAAACTAATCCAAATTGAACAGCTTCTTGAGCATTCATCATTTTCCCTGTTAAAATCATTTCTAGAGCTTTCCCTTTTCCCACCAACCTTGCTAGTCTTTGGGTTCCACCGGCACCTGGAATAATGGAAAGAGTCAGCTCTGGTAATCCCAGTTTTGCATTGGTCGATGCAATTCGAATATCACACGCCATCGCCAATTCACAACCCCCTCCAAGCGCGTATCCATTAATCATAGCAATCGTTGGTTTGTCATAGCTCTCAATCATGTCGTAAACGTACTGCATTCCCTTAGGATCTAGAGCATCTACCGCGGATTTTTCGTTTAGCTGTTGAATATCAGCACCTGCAGCAAAAGACTTTTCTCCTTCACCTGTAAAAACTACTGCTCCTACTGATTTTTCATTAGTTAGTAGATTTAGCGCATCAACGATTTCATCCAGCGTTTCTTTGTTTAGTGCGTTACGTACTTCTGGACGGTTAATCGTAATGTAAGCCAACTCTTTCTTAGTAGTTACATCGATATTTTGATAATTCACCTTATCATTCCTTTCGATTAAATGGATTATTTAGAGGAAAGTACTTTAAAAGTTCCGACTCCTTTGGCAACGATGTTCTTCATTTTGTCGACAACCACTCCTTCTCCTGTAATCATTTTCTCATCCTTATAAGTAATCGAAGCAAAAGCTGTATAGGCTCCCTTATTTGTTAGGTCAAAAAAGTTCATATTAAGATTCACCGTAGTCGTCGGATTTCCCATCTCGCTACTAATTGTAGAACCAACTACAATATCTAGCATACTTGCAAACACACCTGCCGGGATCGTTCCATCTTCGCTCAGCACCTTCTCTTTAATATTAAGCTCTAGCTTGATAGGTTGATTTTCACCTTTATACTTCTGATACCCGATATAGTCAAAAAAAGAAGAGTGATTGTTCATTCGTAAATATCCCCCAAAGCTATCCTGTTTTCTTAATACCAATTAAACTTGTTCAATCATCATCGCCATCCCTTGACCACCACCAGCACATAAGGTGGCAATACCTAAAGATTCCTTTTTTCTTTTCATCTCATGGATTAATGTTGTGATGATTCTTGCCCCACTCGCACCAACCGGATGACCAAGTGCTATTGCACCGCCATTAACGTTCACTTTTTCTGGATCCAAAGAGAGCTCTCGAATGACTGCCAGCGCTTGGGCTGCGAATGCCTCATTTAACTCAACAAGCCCAATATCTTCCACTTGTTTAGACGTTCTTTCTAATAATTTTTTCACAGCAGGTACAGGACCGATCCCCATAACCTCAGGTGAAACACCGGATGTGGCCCAATCAATAATTTTTGCAACTGGTTGAAGACCTAACGCTTTAGCCTGAGATGCTTTCATAATTACGAGCGCTGTTGCACCGTCATTTCGTCCACACGCATTTCCTGCAGTTACCGTGCCATTCTCTTTAAAAGCAGTACGTAAAGATGAAAGTTTTTCAATGGTTGTTTGCGGACGAGGGTGTTCATCAGTATCAACAACAAACGATTTCCTTTTCTCATGTACTTCTACAGGAACAATTTCCTCTTTAAACCTACCTTCATTAATCGCCTGGAATGCTCTTTTTTGACTTTCAATAGCAAATGAATCTTGATCTTCTCTTGAAACATTGTATTGCTCAGCAACATTTTCGGCAGTCATACCCATCCCAAGATTTCCCCCATAAATTTCCTTGGGTTGTTGACCGGCTTCTGAGTTAGAATCTACTAACTCTGTTTTGTCACCGCCAAATCTTGAGTTTCTAAGATAGATAGGGGAACGACTCATACTTTCTGTTCCACCAGCCACGACTATCTCCGCCTGATTAAAAGCAATTTGTTGAACAGCCGAAGCCACAGCTTGCATCCCCGATGCACACAAACGATTAATTGTATAAGCAGGGGCTGACTCTGGTATCCCTGCACGTAAGGCAGCTACTCTAGCAACATTAGAAGATTCAGTAGTTTGTCTGACTTCGCCTAGAATAGCTTCATCTATTTGGTCTGGTGATACCCCCGCTCGATTGATCGATTCTTTAATAGCAATAGAGGCTAAATGTCCTGATGATAACCCTTTTAATGAGCCACCGTATCCGCCAATAGGCGTCCTGACAGCACTAACAATAACAAAATCATCTTTCATCGGTTAACCTCCTTTAGAATCTAGCTATACTCTTTTTTCAACTGGCCAGATATAATGTTTTTTTGAATTTCAGACGTTCCTTCATAAATCCTAGTAATTCGCGCATCGCGGAAAAATCGTTCAATTGGATAATCAGCAATATATCCGATCCCTCCATGAACTTGGACTGCTTTATCGGCGACCCGATTATAGACTTCTGATCCATATAGCTTCAGCATCGCTGCTTCTTTAATTACCTTTTTCCCTTCATCTACCATCCAGGCCACACGATAAGTGAAAGACCTTAGGGCTTCAATCTCAACCGCCATCTCCGAAACCATATGGGCAACTGCCTGATGTTCAATAATAGGAACACCAAACTGCTCCCTTTCTTGAACAAACTGCATCGATAAATCCAGCAGTTTTTGACATGACCCTAAATTTCTTGCAGCCAATCCTGCTCGGCCATTCGTCAGAATTTTTAAGGCGTTAACATAGCCTTCACCTTCGACTCCTAACACATTCTCTACAGGAACTTCGCAGTCTTCCATAATTATTTCTGCTGACTGAGATCCGTGTAAGCCCATTTTCGGCTCCACCGCACCCACTTGAAAGCTGGGAAAGTCCTTTTCAACTATGAATGACGTAATTCCTTTTGAACCTTTACTTGCATCCGTTACAGCCATAACTGTGAAAATGTCTGCGTCTGTGGCGTTAGTAATGTAATGCTTTGTTCCGTTTAATAGATAATGGTCACCCTGTTTCACGGCGGTTGTTCTTAAATTTGTTGCATTAGACCCAGCACTTGGTTCCGTGAGTGCAAATGCCCCAATCGTTTCTCCACTTGCCAACGCCGGTAAGTATTTTTTCTTTTGAGCTTCATTTCCTAGTTCTACAATTCCTACCGTTCCAATACCTGTATGTGCGCCAATTAATGTTGTATAACCATTGTGGGTTGCCCCTATTTCTTCATATAAAGCACACTTTCCTACCATTCCAATGCCTAATCCTCCGTAAGCTTCCGGAATACTAAGACCAAACAGTCCCATTGCTTTGGACATTTCTAGAATACGATCAGGGATTCTGTCCTCTTTTTCAATCTCCATGGCCACCGCTTCTACTTCTGTTTGTATGAAATCACGAACGTTCTTTTTCAAAAACTGTATGTCTTCCTCGAAATTAAAATCCAACGGTTTCACTCCCTTTACGAATAGTTGTAAAATCCCCTGCCCGTTTTCTTACCTAAATGACCTGCCTTCACATACTTCGTCAAGATCGGACAAGGGCGGTATTTTTCACCTAACGTTTGATGTAAATATTCCATGTTGCGCAGCCTTGTATCTAAACCAACTAAATCTGCTAATTCCAATGGTCCCATCGGATGATTTAACCCTAGTTTCATCGCTTTATCGATATCTTCAACAGATCCAACACCTTCCATTAGCATGTTCATCGCTTCATTACCGATATGACAATTCATTCGACTTACCGCAAACCCAGGGAATTCATTAATTCTGACACATTCCTTTCCAATCCTTTTACCGAACTGAAATGATTTTTCAATCGTTTCCTCAGACGTTTCCAAACCACAAATGACTTCGATTAGTTTCATCTTAGGTACCGGATTAAAAAAATGCAGAGCAATACATTGATTCGGACGATTGGTTTGTGCGGCAATTTCCGTAGGGCTCATCGTCGAAGTATTAGTTGCTAAGATGGCATGTTTAGGCGCATGCTTATCAAGCTCTTTAAAAATCTTCACCTTTAATTCCATAATTTCCAGGACAGCTTCAATGACTAAATCAGCATTTTGTACCGCCTCTTCCATGCTGATGGAATAATGAATATTCCCTCTCCTAATCATCGCTTCTTCCTCGGTTATTTTTCCTTTCTGAACACTTTTTTGAAATTGCTCTTCAATATATTGCTTGCCATCTTCCAAAGTTTCCTTATTAATGTCCTGAACGACAACTGGTAAATTTTCTAGCGCGCATGCAAAGGCGATTCCTCTGCCCATTGTTCCTGCACCAACAACAGTGATATTACCAATCACTGTTTAAACACCAACTTTCAACTTCTTGAACTCTTCCGTTAGCAAAGGAACCACTTCAAACAAATCTCCGACTATTCCATAATCAGCCACATTAAAAATGTTTGCTTCCGGGTCTTTATTAATAGCTACAATTGTTTTGGAATTCGACATTCCCGCTAAGTGCTGGATGGCTCCAGAAATCCCACAAGCTATATAAAGATCTGGTGTTACAACCTTCCCCGTTTGACCAATTTGCAGTGCATAATCACAGTATTCTGCATCACAGGCTCCACGTGAAGCTCCGACAGCGCCACCCAAAACATTAGCTAATTCATTTAATGGTTCAAACCCTTCTTCACTCTTCACACCTCTGCCTCCAGCAATTACAACTTTTGCTTCTGATAAATCTACTCCGTCCGTTGAATTACGGATAATTTCCTTAATCCGTGTGCGAAGGTCTTTAATCTCTACATTATTTACTGTTACTTCACCTGTACGATCTTCATTTTTTTTAAGGGGTTCAATATTATTCGGACGAATGGTTGCAAAAGCAATTCCTTCCTTAATTACTTTCTTTTCAAAGGCTTTCCCAGAATAAATCGGTCTTGTAAAAATAATTGTGTCTTCTTGTTGTTCAATACCTGTAACGTCAGATATTAGCCCTGTTCCTAACTTGCTTGCCAGTCGTGGTGCTAAGTCTTTACCTAAAGCTGTATGGGCAAAAATGATTCCCTCCGGCTTTTCTGTTTCGATCACGTTACCTAAGGCTTGTGTATAGCCGTCAGATGTATAGTTTTTTAGTTGCTCATCCTCAACAGTAATGACACGGTCCGCACCATAATGAATCATTTCATCAGACAACGATTGTACTGTTTCTCCTATCAACAGAGCTACAATTTCTCCGTCTCCAGCTATGGTTTTTGCAGCTGCAATGGTTTCAAAGGATACATTTCTTAAGTGATGATCACTAATCTCTCCTAGTACTAATACTTTTTTCATACGTGTTTGCCTCCTTTTTTAAATTACTTTTGCTTCCTTTTGTAGTAATGAAACTAATTCATTCACTTGTACGCTTACTTCACCTTCCAATACTCTTCCAGCTTGTTTTTCTAGAGGTAGATAGACTTCTATAGTTTTAGTCTTAGCTTCTACATCCTCTTCCTCAAGATCAAGATCATCAAGCTCCAACTCTTCAAGAGGCTTTTTCTTCGCCTTCATGATCCCTGGAAGGGAAGGATAACGAGGTTCATTTAGTCCTTGCTGTGCTGTGATTAGAAGGGGCAGTGATGTCTCAATAATCTCTTCATCTCCTTCAACATCACGGTTAATCGTTGCTTGTGTACCCTCTATTTCCAGGTTTGTAATCGTCGTAATATAAGGAATGCCAATAAATTCAGCCAGTCTTGGACCTACTTGACCAGATCCTTCATCAATAGCAACATTTCCTGCCAAAATGAGATCCACCTCTTTATCTTTAAAGTATTCTGATAATATCTTGGCTGTTGTGTAGGCATCACCATCTTCTAGATCATCCTCTGTATTTATTAAAACGGCTTTATCTGCTCCCATTGCTAAGGCAGTACGTAATTCCTTTGCTGCCTCTTCTTCACCTATCGTAACGACGGTCACTTCACCACCATGTTTATCCCTTAATTGAACAGCTTCCTCCACGGCATAGTCATCATATGGATTAATGATAAACTCAGCACTTTCTTCAACAATTTTTCCGTCTTGGATGACAATCTTTTCCTCAGTATCAAACGTTCGTTTTAGAATGACAAACAGATTCATAGTTGATCCTCCCTCGTATAAATAATTAATTAACTGTACTGATAAAAACCTTTTCCTGTTTTACGTCCAAGGTCACCTTTTTCCACTTTTTCTTCTATTAATTTTGCCGGTTTATCTTCCTCACTTCCGGTTTCCTGATAACGCTGCATCCTTACAAAATAGTTCACATCAATTCCAGTTAAATCCATTAATGCAAAAGGACCAATTGGATGGTTTAATGCTTTTGTGCACACCGTATCGATCTCTTCATGGGTTGCGTAACCATTTTCTAAAAGGAAGACGGCTTCATCCATTAACTTTCCAAGGATTCGATTAGCGATAAATCCGGAGATTTCTTTATTCAGCATGACAGGAACTTTCTTTATTCTCTCAACAAAGGTGAAAACTGTTTGAGCCGTTTCTTCAGACGTATGTGGTCCTTTAACTACTTCAACTAATTCCATGACCAAAGGAGGGTTGAAAAAATGCACGTTGCAAACCTTATCTGGATGTTTTACTACATCAGCGATTTTTGAGCTAACAATAGTCGAACTGTTGGTAGCAATAATCGTATGGTCTGGAGTCACTTCATCAATCTTTGAGAATAATTCCCTTTTTACGTCCAGCTTCTCTACTACTGCTTCTATGACGAGATCCACTTGATTAATAGAAGCTAGATTAGTATTAAAAGTTAAGCGTTCAAAAGCTTCTTCAACCTGGTACTCAGTAAGTTTTCCTTTCTGAATACGACGGTCCATGTGACCTTTCAGTGAATCCTTTGCTGTGGATAAACTCTCTTCTTCAATATCATTAAGAATGACGTGATAACCTTCTAGAGCACAGATCATAGCAATTTGTGAACCCATGGCGCCCGCACCAATGACAGCAACTTCCCGAATGGAATTTTCTTGCATTATTTTTTTCCTCCTTCAGTGATTTTTCTTTTTTCCTCTTCAACTAGTTTTCTTTTTAACAGTTTTCCAACAGTATTTCTTGGTAATTCGTTACAAATTTCGAATTGTTTAGGAACTTTATACCGTGTTAAGTTGCGGTAACAGTGTCCTTTTAACTCTTCAAAATCAATCGTACGTCCCTGCTTTGGCACAACAAATGCCTTGACTACTTCTCCGCTTTTCTCGTTTGGTATTCCAACGACAGCTGTTTCTTTCACATCAGGATGTTCATATAAAACGCTTTCAATTTCTTGCGGATAAATGTTAAAACCACCATTTATAATCATTTCTTTTTTTCTACCAACGATATAAAAGTAACCATCCTCGTCAGACATAGCTAAGTCTCCAGTATATAACCAACCACTTCTTAACGTTTGTTGTGTCTCTTCACTATTTAGCCAATACCCCTTCATGATCTGCGGTCCTTTGATTATTAACTCACCTACACAGTTTTCCGGTAATTCCCGGTTTTCTTCATCGACAATTTTACTGTCTGTCCCCGGAAGTGGTATGCCGATACTTCCGACTTTTCTAACGCCATTTGTTGGATTCCGATGGGTAGATGGAGAAGCTTCAGTTAATCCAAAACCTTCACCTATCACTGCTCCTGTTAATTTTTCAAAACTTTTAATAATCTCTACCGGCAAAGGAGCTGAACCACTTGAACAAAACTTCAAACAATGCAAACCATAAGATTCAACGTCAGGATGATTAACAAAGGCGTTATACATTCCAGGAACGCCAGGAAAAAAAGTCGGTTGATATTTTTTGATTTTCTCTAAAACATCGTCTACTTCAAATTTCTTAAATAACAGAAGGGATGCCCCAGTATAGATTCCTAGATTCATCGCACTAGTCATGGCGTACACATGATAGAGCGGGGTTGCTATAAGGACAACTTCTTTTCCAAAAAGCATGTTTTTTCCATACATGGCATGGCTTTGAATAACATTTGCCACAAGGTTAAAATGTGTTAGCATGGCTCCCTTCATTTTTCCAGATGTACCACCTGTATACTGGATAACTGCTACATCATCTTTAACGGAGATAGGTATTTCTTTTAGTAAAGGAGAAGAATTCTCTATTAAAAATTCTAGTGAACGATGATCGGTTGTATCAGCTCCCGCTATAAAAATATGGCTTAGCTTTTGAATATCGTTCACTTGATCTACGGTTTCCAAGTTATTCTTCTCTGCTACAAGGCAAGTAGTATTCGAGTCGCTTATAATTTGTAAAAGCTCACGTGCTGTATACCTCGGATTAATTTGGACGACAATCATCCCTAACCTCTGAGCAGCATAATAAGCAACAATGTAATCCGGATGATTAGAAATCATCAATCCAATTCTATCCTGTTTCACTAAGCCCATCTCATGCCAGGCCCCTGCCAGTCGATCAACCTTGTCCTTTAACTCTTGATAAGAGATTTGAATATCCTCTAAGATGATGGCTGTTCGACTTCCGTATTTCTCAACTGTCTGCTCTAATAGTGAATATAATGATACTTCAGGATAGTTTATCTTCTTCTCCATTTCCGATGGATATGCCTTATACCACTTTCGCTCTGCTAATTCATTCAACTAAAATTCTCCTCCTTTCTAAATTCCTTCCTATATGCTTTATTCCAGAACTCCAACCTCTTCATAGTATTTCTTTGCTCCTGGGTGTAAGTTTTCAGATTTAATCCCATCAAGTGCTGTTTCTATTGTAAAATATTTAGCTCTTTCAGGAATTTGATCTTCAAATGCCTCAATATTTTCCCAAAATAATTCAGTCAGATCGTATACATATTCATCTTCTATATCACTTCTTGCAGATAGCATTGTGACCATGGTATATGTTGGAATATCTTCATCAAGGTCTTTGTATGTTCCACCTGGAATTTCTCCCGAAGAGATCCCTAAGCCTTTTTCTTCTATACTGTTAAGCTTATCCTCGTCAATAGGTATGACCTTAATAGGTTTCGTTATTTCTATTTCTTGCAAAGCAGGGATAAACGGTGCCCCTCCGCCGACAAAAACTTCTACATTATTGTCTTTTAACATAGATGCTCCGTCTGAGTAATTACCATAGGAAACCTTACCTCCAGCTTCTTCAATTGTTTCTTCATCAATTTCGTATTCCTCCATCATCTTCCAAAATGCTACTGGTCCTCCCCCACCTTTTGGACCTAGAAAAATATGTTTATCTACTATGTCTTCAATTGCATTGATATCATCATTATCCGTTGTTGTAGCAATCGTTTGATAGACAGGGTACAAAGCTCCAATAGCTGAAACTTCCTCAAGTTGTTTTTCAAATCCATCTCCACCTTCAAGTGCGGATGTAAAATCTGATGTATAGTTTAATCCCATTTGAATATCTCCAACTTCTAGAGATTCAAGGTTCCCAGTTGACCCTCCCTCAATTTGTGATACATTCAATTTCGAAAATCCATCCATATAAACATCGATCATAACGGTCGTAATTGGATACCAACCCGATCCCATTGGTCCACTTCCAATTTTAAGAAACTCACTAGGTGCTTCCCGTTTATCACCAGAATCACTTGATGTTGTCTCACTACATGCCGTAAGCAATATCGAAAAAGATACCAGCAAAATTATACTTATAAATTTTTTTTTCATAAAAACATTCTCCTTTTTTAAGGCTGATCAATATCAACCGCTCATTTTTTGAGTTTTTTCAGGTACAAATGCTGTATATTTCTTTTGCCATATAATTAAAATAATCACAATAGAGAGACCAATTAAATCACCTATAACTCCTGGCATTACAAGGAAAATTGCACTAGCAAACATTAAAAGTCTTTTAACAATACCTAATGTTCCTAGAAAGTAATTTTCTAACGCCCCTGCAAAGAACAGACAGCTTAAAAAGGCACTGACTACCGCTATAGAAATACGAGTCGTGTCTCCTCCTTGTAGAAGTAACTCAGGATTATAGACAAATAGAAATGGAATAAAGAATCCACCTAATCCGATTTTTATTGCGTAAAGCGCGGTCTTGGTTGGATTTGACCCTGCGATTCCTGCAGTCGTATAAGCTGTAATAGCTACCGGAGGAGTTAAACCGGAAAGTACCCCAAAGTAAAATACAAACATATGAGCTGCAACGATGTTTACTCCAAGATCAACCAAAGCAGGAGCTCCTAGTACAGAAAGGATCACATAGGCAGAGACAGTTGGCATCCCCATTCCCATAATGATAGAGGCTGCAGCCACAAGGATTAACAATAGCAGCATATTTCCTCCTGCCACATCAATCACAAACCTGGAAAATGTAATCCCTAAACCTGTTAACGAAACAGCTCCAACAATAATCCCTGCCGTTGCACAAGCAGCTATCACAATAAGAGCATTTCTCGCTCCATTTTCAAGTGCAGCTAAAATATCTAGAAGATTCATTCTTGTTGCTTTACGGATCCAGCTTAATATAACCGTTGCCAAAATGGCATAAAAGCCAGATTTCATTGGACTATAACCGTAAATCATTAATCCAATAATAATCAGGATCGGTAAAAATAAATAACTTTGCTTTAATATAATTTGTTTAAGGTCTGGCAGCTGTTCCTTGGGGATACCTTCCATTTCTAAACGTTTGGCATGAAAATAAACAACCATCCCCGCTATAAAGAAATATACGATGGCTGGTATGAGTGCGTACAGTGCGAGAGTAATATAAGGAATACCCACACTCTCAGCCATTATAAATACAGACGCCCCCATAATTGGTGGCATTATTTGTCCACCTTGGGAGGCAACTGCCTCGACAGCAGCAGAAAATCTCTTGCTATATCCTAACTTCTTCATCAGTGGAATTGTGAAAGACCCTGTAATTGCAGCATTGGCAGCACCGTTCCCAGTAATAGTCGCTACTAGTGCACTTGATCCAACTGCAGATAAAGCAGGCCCACCAGTTTTATTTCCAAAAAGACCAAAAGCAAAGTTCGTAAAAAATTGTCCTCCCCCCGACTTCATTAAAAATGACCCAAAAATAACAAATAGTATTAACACAGTTGAACTTACATAGATTGGGGCACTGAATATACCAAGCGTACCGTTAAACATGTGATCAACCACTTTTTCATATCTTACGCCTGGATGTGCTAATGCCCCAGGGAAATACTGCCCTAGAAAGATATAAGCTAGAAAAAATACTCCAATCGCAGACATCAGTATCCCATTTGTTCTCCTAGTAGCCTCAAGTACAAGTGCGATAAAAGCAGTTCCAAAGATAAGATCACTGTTATTTATATTACCTTGGCGACTTTGAATAGCTTCCGCACCCGTTATCATATAAAAAGCTGTAACGATGGTCAGAAGAACGATTAGAATGTCCATGACTCCGAACTTTTTTCCCTTTTTGAACGGAAATAACAAAAAGATTAACAACATTGCCCATAAAACGTGCACACTTCTCTGTTGCCAAGAAGGTAGTGTCCCATAACCTGCTGTATAGACGTGAAAAATGGATAATCCAATGGCCAAGAAACTAATTATCAAAATAAGAATTCTAGAACCGTTCCACTTTTCTTTCCGACTTGTCCAAAGTTCTTCTACAAGTGCTGGTTTTTCCTTTATTGTAGTGTCCAGCTTTTGAGTGCTTGTCTTTTCAACTCCCATTCTCTTTCACCTCCTAGTTTTCTACTACTTATCCTCAGTTCAATACCACATGCATCTAATTTAAACTGAACAACATCACACCCATTGTTAGCGCTTTCAATTTTGTCAATGACTATTTATACAGTGACCGCTAATTCTCTTCTAAGATTTTTCTAGCAATGACCACTCGTTGAATTTCATTTGTACCTTCATAGATTTTTGTTATTCTTGCATCACGATAAAAGCGTTCAACAGGATATTCTCCAATGTAACCAATCCCGCCATGGATTTGAACCGCTTTATCTGCCACTTTATTAAATACCTCTGAAGCGAACAATTTAGCCATTGATGCTTCTTTGATCACTTTCTTTCCCTCGTCTACTTTTTCTGCAGCCATCATCGTTAACGTTCGTGCTGCTTCTGTTTCGGTAGCCATATCAGCTAACATCCATTGGATCCCTTGATTACTTGCAATCGGTTGACCAAATTGCACACGTTCTTTTGCATAGCTTGCTGAGAGTTCTATTAATTTATCACAAGATCCTACTGCTCTTGCTGCTAAACCGATACGTCCCTCTCCAAGTATCTTCAAAGCATTCATATAACCCATACCGACCTCACCAATGACATTCTCTTCCGGCACTATACAATTATCAAATATTACTTGAGCAGTATATGAACCTCTCAGCCCCATCTTTTTATCTTTTTTACCTACAGTGAGCCCCGGAAAATCCTTCTCAATTAGGAAAGCTGTAATTCCACCTTTGGCCCCTTTTTCCTTATCAGTTAAAGCAAATACGGTGAAAACATCAGCTACAGGGGCATTTGTAATAAAATGTTTGCTTCCATTAACAATCCATTGATCATCTTTCTTCTCAGCTTGGGTAGATAAATTAGTAGCATCTGATCCCGCTCCTGGTTCTGATAAGGCAAATGCAGCAATTTTATTACCAGCAGCCATATCTGGAAGATACTTTTGTTTCAAATCTTCCGAAGCAAGCTTAACTAATCCAGTACTTCCAATCCCTGTATGGGCACTAATTAGAGAAACAAAACCATTATGTGTCCTTCCGAGCTGTTCTAGTATCACAGCTTTTCCGACAGTGTTTAAACCAATGCCTCCATATTCTTCGGGAATGCTCATACCGAACAAACCAAGTTCTTTTGCTTTTTCTACCAAATGTTGTGGGATTTCATCTTCATCCTCGATCTGTTGGGCATATGGTTCCACCTCATTTTCTACAAAGTTTTTAATCATAGTTTTCATTTGTTGTAACTCATCTGTGACTGTAACTGTCATTTGAAATCATCCTTCCTTTTTATCTCTTCACTCTAACTATTGCAATATTCGTGCCAACATTATTTTTCACAACAGATAAACATAAAAAAAGCCTGTATTATACAAACTAAATAGTTCGGTTTTGGAGTATAAAAACATATTTAGAGGGTGGTAAAGAAAAACGCTTGGACATTTTAATATCCAAGCGTTTTTCTTTATATTTTCTTCTTCAACTAAAGCATCCTTTAGCTTCGAGAGATGTTGTTTCCGTTATGGTTGAAAGCGTTTGGAGGTCCGGGAAATCACTCGCTTTCCCGGACCTCCTTGCCATTGTGAGGCAGACGGAAACCTCAGTAACTGATTCTTCAAATTGTAGGCTATTCATAGATGAGAGTTTGCAACTGCACACTTGTTCCATATGAAGACGACTCATGGCAGTAGGGCCGTTCATTAAAAGCAAAGGATGTGTGAGAATCGAACCCCTTTCCTAGAAGGACTATCTTCCACTATCCGTGTTCTATTGCAATGAACCTCTCTATATCAAGGATTTTAATAGGACCGCCCGCTATCAAGATTTGCATGCAAACTTAAGAATGGCTGCCTTTTCTTGAAGTGGTATCGAGACACTTATATGGTAAAGGGGCGGAGGGAAACGGTGAGACTCCGATGGGATGTGCGGGACAGCTGAGACCCCACAGGACGAAGTCCGAGGAGGCTCAGCGCCCGCCCCATGGAAAGCGAGCCGTTTCCCGCAGCCCCTACATTCACACAAACATCTCGAATTCAAGCACAATCTCTGATTTTGTATGCTAATTTATATGTTAAATACCGATATTCCTTGTTATTTCATGTTTTGTACTCGAAAACTGAACCCGTTATATGCAGACTTCACCCTTTACTTAAAAGGAGGAGATAATAATTCTTATTTAAAATTTAGAGATTAAGCAAGAATTATTTTTGCAATTTTAAAATAATTCAAAAACGAATCAAAATAAACGATAATCAGGCATTTTTTGATTCATTTTTAAATTAACCGATACAATTATGAATCATGTAGTTAGTTCTCTTCTCCTATTCAACTATCGTTTCCTTATGTGGAAGTAGACAGCTGTATGACCTGTAATGGAATGGTTGGCTTTCTCTAAACCCTTTCTCTGTTTCTAACAACGGAACCATTTATTCCAGTTAACTTTAACCTCATTTGGTGATCTAACTTCTCATACGTCGCTTGTTAATAACAGAAAGCTATATACAATCATCTTACTAATCGCGTATATCATCACTTCGATGCTTGATGATTAATAAAATTAAGGATACTATAAATGGATTGAAGTGTAGGTGTGGAAATTCCAAGGTCACTCGCTTGCCTGACGATCGAACCACACATTGATTCAACTTCCATACTTTTTCCTTTAAGACGATCTTGCAGCATCGATGTTTGATGATCTCTGGCAAGTTCTGCATGACTGAAAATGGTTGATATTGTTGTTTCGGGGACAACATTAATTCCCTTTTTAATGGCAACTTGTACTACTTCAGAACATGCAGATGATGCTGTTTTTCTTAAAGGTTCATCATCTAAGATTTCCCCAACTCGAGCACCTGAAGCTGCTGAAAGTGGATTAAACGTGACATTCCATAGAAGTTTGTTCCATTTTTTCTCGAGAATGTTGGATGAATGTATTGTTTCTATTCCGGCCTTTTGAAATTGTTCTATAATAGCTAAGCATTCTTCCGTTGTTGATGGGTCTAACTCTCCTAAAACAAGTTTCACTCTCCCTTGTTGGCGGACCTTTCCTGGTGCATCCACAAAAGCTTGTACATAAGTAACGACAGATAGGATCCGATCGATATCAAAAAAATCTTTTAACAATTCTTCATTATCGACGCCATTCTGCATTGTTATAATAAGCGCGTTCTTCTTCAATATAGGACGTAGTTGGTTGGCCATGCTTGTTGTGTCGTTTGATTTAACACAAAATAATACTATGTCTGATTGAGCTAAATCACTTGGTTGATCAGTGAAACGATTAGTAATATGTAGGTTATCCTTTTCTCTATTAATGAACAGTCCATCCTTTTTCATGACATCAAAATGGTTACCCCTGGCCAAAAAAGTCACATGATGTCCTGCATTTTGTAACAGTCCGCCAAAAAAACAACCAACTGCACCTGCGCCTGCAATTCCTACGTTCATTCTAACCTTCCCCCTTATTAAGATTTAGGTTGTATTTTTTCAGTTTTCTAACAATCGTTGGTTGACTCGTATCCAATGCTTTTGCAATTTCATAGGTGTTTTTATACTTTTCCACCGCCAAACCTAGTACTTTTACTTCTGCCATTTCTGTGGCTTCCTTTAATGAAACAATAGAGGAAGAGCTTATATTCGTTTCTTTAGTCTCTCGATATTCATACGGAAGATTATCTACCTGTATGTTATCTTCCGGTGTAGTTACCACTAACCTTTCTATTAAATTGGAAAGTTCCCTAATATTTCCTGGCCAGTCATAATTGAAAAAGAAGTCTTTTAACTCCGTGTTGATCGTCTTGGTCATATCGTACTTACGGTTGGATTGTTCCAGAAAAGTTTGGACTAAAGGTAAAATTTCATCACGGCGGTCTCTCAAAGATGGGATGACTACTGGAAGCACATTCAGTCTATAGTATAGATCCTCTCGAAAGTCTCCATTTGCTACCATCTTCTTTAAGTTTCGGTTAGTAGCCGCAATAATTCTTACATCGATCTTCTTTGGCTTCGTCCCCCCAATTCTCTGGATTTCATTTTCTTGCAAGACCCGTAGCAGTTTGACTTGTAACAATAATGGAAGCTCTCCAATTTCGTCTAAAAACAGAACACCTCTATCAGCCATTTCAAACATTCCTGGCTTTCCTTGACGACTTGCACCAGTAAAAGCACCACCCTCATAACCAAACAATTCAGATTCTAATAAGTCAGGAGGGATGGCTCCACAGTTTATTTTAATAAATTCACCTTTTTTGGAACGAATATTGCTGCTTGTGAATATGTGTTTAGCGATCACGTCTTTTCCGACTCCAGTTTCCCCTAATATTAAGACGCTAGCATCGATATCAGCTATTCTATCTACCGTGTCATAAATCAATTTCATTTTCTCGCTATTAATAACTACACCATTTAATTGTTTCGTTTTATTTTTCAGCAGATCAAGTTCTTTTTTGTACTTGTTATTTAACTCATTCAACTTTCCTAACTCAGATTGCAGTTCATTTAAGTCTGATAGGTCCCTTATATTTGTAACAACCTTTTCAACATCTCCCTCCTCATTAAACACAGGAGCGCCCGTGATTAAGGTTTCTTTACCTGCGAAATTTTCTTGTACAAGCGAAACTGTTCTGCGCTGCTTCACTACTCTATGAGTCACTGAGTTCTTGAGGATCCCCCTTTTAATTAGAGCGCTTACATTTTTACCTATATAATATTCCTTTGGGATACCGGTAAGCTTCTCAATAGCGGAGTTTGTTTTCCAAGTGACTCCTTTATAATCAGTGATATAGATTCCGTCATATGAATTTTCAATAATTGCATCCAACTCACGAGTCAACTTTTTCAACTCTTTGTTCTCATTTTTTAGTTCAGATAACTCCTGCGTTTCTGTGCCAACTAATAAAAGATCATTTGTATCATGTAAAGGACCCTCGATAAAAACAAATCGTCTTCCACAAGCTTCTGCCATAATCATTTTTGAAGAATGATTTGTTTCCCATTCGGAAAAAGCGTTATAGATCTTTTCCCCTTTCGTTATTTTCTCTCCCATATGTGTTTTCAATAAATGATTATAAGACAGCACTTTCCCATCTTGATTTATAACTAAAGCGGGAAGAGGAATCCGTTCGACTACGTCCGTAAGAACCATTGTTTCACCACCTTCGAATTTTAGGCATGTTAGGCCTTTAAATTGGGAAAATCAACATTGTCATTTAAAATCTACCTGAAACCGTACACTGTGATGACGACAATAACAAGACTAACTACACTCATAATATAAGTTCCATTCCATCTAAAACCTATGGTCAATCCATTACGACTTAAACATTTACTTACTATAATGTTAATGGCATTTAGCGGACACAACACGGCCGTCATCGACCAGGACATAATAAAAATAAGTGCCAAGAATTCTGGTGATATACCTAGGTTAGACGCTGAAACTTGAGCAGCAAGAATAGGAATGACTACAATCTGATGTATGCCAATGAAAGCACAAACGAGAACAAGTCCGAAAATAATAAGAACAAATAATAAGAGGGAATGTTCAGCAAAACCTAGCAAAAAAGTTTGAATATAACTGGCAAATGTCGTATTTGTGAGAGCCCTTCCAAATAACCCGGCGCTTAAAAATAATGTAATCTCATTATCCATAAGTGAAACACTACGGGAATAATTTTTCCATTCAAGTAATAATTTTCTCCACTTAAAAGTTAAGATTCCCCATAGAATAGGCATAGTTATAGCTATAATACTAACGAGCATCAGCATCGAGATGCTCGTAATATATTCCAGTACTAATAAAGATATAATTAACGTTACAAGCATGCCGACTAACTTGCCAATCTTTCTAAGATGAAAGCTTGTATTTTCTTCTACTTCCACCTGAGTTGGTCTCGGTTTCTCCTTCTTAGATAATTTCTCTTTAACCGAAGAATTAAATAATAAATTACCAATTCCCAATTGAATAACAGCTACGGATAAGCCTATTCCTATGTAACGGCTAATCTCTCCACCTACTTGATGTAATACTAAGGCTACTGAGGCAAAGTAAGGTGACCAGAGCATAGCTGATGTAAAGCCTATTAAATAAGACTTACCAAGAATTTTAGGGCTAATGTTAAGTTTTTGCACCATTTCATGAACCATTTTTACAGTTCCCATATTCAATATAGGACTTATTAACGCAATAAAACTCGACAGGCCAAAGAAAGCGAGCCTAGGATTATTTTCCCACTTTTTCATAAAATAATTAAGTGATGCAAAGTAACCACCTGTCTTTAAAGGAATAGACAATAAAGGAACTAGGATAATTAGTGTGAGAAGTGGTAAATTCTGCTGAATTCCTTCAAGGCTGGCAATAAGAGGTTGTTCTTTAGATGTAATATTTATTATACAGCCTAATGAGAGTAAAGTTAATGTGATGTACTTTGGAATCCCTCGAACTGAAGTAACGCTTATAAAAAAGACGACAAACCCAAACATAGACAACAGGTAAAAAAGTGATTCTGCCGGATAAAAGAAGTAAAGCATATAAATAAAACACATCGCTAAAATAATCATTGCTTTACATTTCTGAATAATAAACAAAGAGGTTATCTTCAAGCGTTCTCACCCATTCATCCTTTTGACAAGAAAAAACAAAGGCTTTAGCCAATAATTGGCCAAAGCTCTATTTTTTCTTTTTGACTTCAAAATTTTTGTATTTACTACAAAAGATCTTCTTTCTTTTATTCTCCTTTGTTCTACAATTCCCTGCTTTTAAAACGATTTCAAGAACTTCCAAGGTTTTATCTCTTCTCGGAAGTTTCTTTGTTTGCTTCTTCAAAAGGCCAAGCAGGCAAGGAATTCGACAGTTGTCTATCTGAACGGTAACCTAGCAAATACTCAGCTTGCATAACCGTATGAATTTCCCGAGTTCCTTCATATATAACAGGGGCTTTGGAGTTACGTAAAAATCTTTCAACTGGATAATCATTAGAATAACCATAAGCTCCATGGATCTGGACAGCATCGTTAGCTGCTTCATTGGCATAGTCACAGGCCTGCCATTTAGCTAAAGATGTTTCTCTTGTATTTCGTTTTCCTTTATTCTTTAATTCTCCGGCACGAAAGACAAGCAGTCGAGACATTTGATAGCCTGCTTCCATTTTAGCAAGCATTTGTTGGACTAACTGATGTTTGCCAATTTCTTTTCCGAAAGTCTTTCTTTGATGACAGTATTGAACACTTTGTTCGATGCAAGCAAGGATTTGCCCGCAAGCTCCAGCAGCTACAGTAAATCTACCATTATCTAAAGCTGCCATGGCAATTTTAAAACCTTCTCCTTCTTCCCCTAATAGGTTTTCTTTCGGTACCTTTACATTATCAAAAAATAATTCACCCGTATTTCCTGCTCTTATCCCAAGTTTGCCTTTGATGGCTTGTGATGAGAAGCCAGGCAGCGTACGTTCCACGATAAATGCTGAAATCCCCTTATGGCTCTTACTTTTATCCGTATATGCAAATACAAGGAAATGATCGGCATGATCACAAAGGGAGATCCACGTTTTTTGTCCATTTAAGATATAAGAATCGCCATCTTTAATAGCTGTAGTTTGCAAAGATGCTACATCAGAACCAGCATTTGGTTCTGTTAGACCAAACGCTCCTACCTTTTCACCTTTCGCTTGTGGAACCAAGTATTTTTGTTTTTGTGCCTCATTTCCCCACTGTAATAACGTCATACTGTTTAAACCTGTATGCACAGAAACAGCTGTTCTAAACGCTGTATCGCCTCGTTCTAATTCCTCACAAACAATAGCCAACGTATTATAGTCCATGCCACTGCCACCGTATTTCTCTGGGATGCATACTCCCATCAAGTCAAGTTGAGCTAGTCGCTTCATGATCGACGACTCAAAATGTCCTTCTGCATCCCATTCCTGAATATAAGGATTAATTTCTTTGTCAACGAATTGACGCACCACTTTTCTTACCATTTCTTGTTCTTGCGTTAATTCAAAATTCATCATTATTCCTCCTTAGCAAAATAAAAAAACCAGCCATATCAAAGAAACCTTGATACAACTGGCTTTGATCCATGTTATTTCCCCATGCGAATGAGGCCTCATAGATTCACAGTTTTGATGTTTACAATTTTAATTAACTTGGAAATTCACTGATCATGAAAGAGTTTTTCTTTCTAGAAGTGAATGTTATAGTATTAGTATATAGTTTTTTTAATTTTCTGTCTACAAAAAACACAAAATGCATTCATTCGAAAAAACATATATAATAGGTAATGGAAGCGCTTTATATTATATCACTAAGTTACTTACCAAAAAGATTTATTACCGTAAGCTTCTTCAAAGGGGTGGAAGAATGAAGTTAGAACTTTTACAAAAACAGAAAATGGTAATGACACCCGAATTAAGCCAGGCGATAACCATGCTTCAGTTTAATATGGTTGAAATGGAACAATTTATTCAAGAACATGCACTAGAAAATCCACTTATTGAACTTGAAGAAAATAAACACAATATAACTATTCAGCAAGATTATGTCTCTTCTAACCATCGATCAAAACCAACGAGTAACCACTCCGAAACAGACCAACTCGATTATGTAAAAAACGAAGAAAAAGGATTGTCAGAACATTTATTAGAACAATCTCAATTTCTTAATATTGATGAAACTGAACGAGCTATTTTACGTTATCTAATTCTTAACTTAGATGAAAAGGGCTATTTATCGATAAGTACAGAAGAGACTATCCGATTATTAAATGTTACTGAAGAAAGAGTCCTTTCGGGAATAAACCTTCTACAACAACTCGAACCTGCAGGTATAGGGGCAAGAAGTTTAAAGGAATGCCTATTATTACAATTGCGAACTTATTATCCACACAATAAATTAGCTGAGCAACTGGTTTCCGACTCTCTTGAGCTTATC
Organism: Halobacillus seohaensis; assembly: GCF_042663045.1. Taxonomy (NCBI): domain Bacteria; kingdom Bacillati; phylum Bacillota; class Bacilli; order Caryophanales; family Bacillaceae; genus Halobacillus; species Halobacillus seohaensis. Next base: position 49,587 of record NZ_JBHSZV010000025.1, read on the forward strand.
GCAGATCATCAATGGAAGAAAATATCTACATCGCTAAACATATCTCTAGATGAGGTGAATTCCCTTGTAAACATCATTCAAAGCCTTGATCCTAAACCATGCAGAAATTTCTCTCATGCTATTATCAAATATTTAATGCCAGATATTTTTATAGATAAAAGCAAAGGCACATATACTATTTCTCTTAACGATCGTTTCACCCCAACCATCCGTATGAACAAGCAGTATAGCCCCTATTTAAAACAAAATAATGAAACGTCTAACTATCTTAAAAAAAACTACGAAAAATATTTGTGGTTAGTAAAAAGTATAGAACAACGCCGCTCCACAATACTCAAAATTACCGAGGTCATTATCGATAAACAAATAGACTTTTTTGATAAAGGAATAGCATTTCTTCATCCCCTAACTCTTAAAGAAGTAGCTTCGGAAATAGATGTTCACGAATCAACAGTTAGTCGGGCGACGAAAAATAAAATCATCCAAACCCCAAGGGGGACACTTGAACTTCGAATGTTTTTTTCCTCTAAACTAGGAAGTGACCAAACTAATGTATCGTCTGCTAAAGTAAAAACATTATTAAAGCAATTGGTGTTTAGTGAGGATAAAAAGGCTCCCCTTTCTGATCAAAAGATTTCTAATTATTTTAGTGATCATGAAGGGATTAACGTATCACGAAGAACCATTTCAAAGTATAGAGAGTCCTTAAATATTTTATCCTCTTCGAAACGTAAGCGATTATAGCAAAAAGTCCTGATCAAGTCTTAATTGATCAGGACTTTTCGTATATTATCAAGCTTATGCCGTTATAGGGCAGTACAATGGAAGATTTGATTTTGAGATTGTGGCGGCTGTTCCGTCATCGGTATGAGGAGAAGGTTGTCGGGGAAATAACTCGCTTTCCGTGGGAGTACGGTGAGCCTCCTTGGACTTCGTCCTACGGGGTCTCACCATGTCCTCTAATCCCACAGGAGTCTCATCATTTCCCCGACAACCTTGCCATGAAGAAAAGGGACAGAACATCAACGAATCTTAGGTGTAGCCACGTAGCCATTGATATAACAGCATGTTTATCCTCTGTTTTCCCTGCCCTCCCAAACTCCATACGGCAAACGGACCTCCTTGTTATTAAACAATTTGGGGCCATAGCTGCACTGTTGCTATAGAATAAAGCGTCACCCCACGCAATTCTCAGCATGAGGCGTTCTGCTCACGTGAAGTAGCTTATCTGATGTTTCCCTTCTCCTCACTTAAAGCAAGAAGGTCCGGGAAATTGCGAGACTCCTGTGGGATGAACATGATCGGTGAGATCCCGCAAGGCGTAGCCTGAGGAAGCTCACCACATGCCCACGGAAAGCGAGTGATTTCCCGGACCTTCAAACGCTATCCTTTGTAACGGAAACCACCGGAATGTCTCGAAGCTGTCTTTCCACATAAGGTTAGAAGTGTTGAAGACTCAATTCCGAGATGATTGTGTGGGCTATGTTGCTATCGAAATCGTGCTGTTCTACCGTCCCTGATAAAGCATGAGATACCTGATATAACGCCAATTGAAGCCTGATGTAGACCAAGGAATATGGCCATCACAGATCTATTGAGCCATGTTAAAAATCGGGTGTGAGAGCCTGTTTATAGGAGATGTACCTATTAAGGGACCTTTAAAAAAACTCTGTGGAAATAATTTCAGGTCATAAACGGTAGCTAGGAGCTTACCTGATGTGTCTGCCTACCATCACCACCTCTCCTTGTGAAGACCGTTTCTGAATCTATATTACAGATTAATAGTACAGGATCAATTTCATGGCACAAGCAGATCATTTCAACGGCAATATTCTCACAGCACTCCCCCTGATTTTCATAAAAAAGGGTTCCGTTCCACTCTTCATAGTCATGGGGGATGGGAAACTGCGAGACTCCTGCGGGAAAGGATAGACTGGCGAGACCCCGCAGAGCTTTAGGAGGCTTGCCGTCTTCCCCGCGGAAAGCGAGTGGTTTCCCATCCCCCATGCTCCGATAAAAAGCAACGGAACCGCGATTCTTTTATTGAATAATCCGAGGCTTTAAGCGATATGCAAGAAAGCACCTTCCAGCACAATTCTCACTCGTAAGGAATGCTTTTCACTTGAAGCACCACACCTGATGCTTCCGTTCTCCTCACGAAAGCAAGAAGGTCCGGGAAATTGCGAGACTCCACCTTTATAAGCGGAGGCGCCTTGGTCAGCGGCGTATGGACTGGACTGAGCTGTCGGAGATAAAGGAAACACGAAGAACATCGTGATTCGATGTTGACTTATCGTACAGAAGCGAGGGAAGTCTCACTAGCCGCTAGGCGCTGGAGCTGGATAACGCCGATGTGATTGATGAACTAGATGTAGCTTTCGTCCTTATAAGGCGTAAGAGATGGGATGAACATGATCGGTGAGATCCCGCAAGGCGTAGCCTGAGGAAACTCACCACATGCCCACGGAAAGCGATTGATTTCCCGGACCTTCAAACTCCATCCTTTGTAACGGAAATTACCGGAATATCTCGAAGCTGAGCCTTCCATAATCGGGGGGATTTAACGGAATAAGAAAAGCAACTTGCCTAATAAATAAAGCCAAGTCGAATGGCTTCCGCAATCCCCTGGCCACGATGGTTTACGTTCAATTTTTTTAGAGCAGAACCTGCATAATCTCTTACGGTAAATGGACTAATCTCAAACAATCCAGCAATTTCTTTAATAGAGTAGCCCCACGCCAACTGTTGCAATACCTCTGTTTCACGTTTACTAAGAATTATCTTTTGTTCGCTTGGGTTGTATAAAAGCTGTCCTAGACATTTTCCGTACAGTTCTAGTGATGTGATTAAATCTTTTGAAAGCGCCCCTTCCTTCGTATACCTATCCAAAAAAATGGTACCGACAACTGTCGAGGACTGAATAACAGGGACGATGATTAAGAAAGACAAATTAAAGCGGTCCACATACTTATCAGGAAATAAATTACCACGACCTGCATGGCTTACTACCTCTGCCTTTTTTGAATGAACTGCTGAATACACGGGAGGAATACTTCTTACATCTTCCCGAATCTCACTCATTCCATAGGTTCCTGATCGGTCCATTCTAATGATCCCTTCTCCTGTAAAACTTAAAGGGGAGTAAGCAAACAACGACACACGTAAAAACGGGAATAACTCTACTAAACCTCTTACAGCTAATTGCACCTTGCGATCGTGTTCCTCCTCAGGATTGATCCCTCTTATGTAATCTACAATCCTATCATCATTCATCGGTTTTCCTCCCTACCTTTTCAGGGATATAACTGAACTTCAAGTTGTATTATCATATAAATGTAAGCACTTTCATTATAACATGGAATATTCAGTAAATTCATCCAAAAAGGGGCTGAAAAATGAGAGAAGAAATTTTGACGACAAGCGCACGTGGACTGCAGGAAGACTCATTTCCATTTCGGTTGTACCAAAAGGCCAAAAAGTTAGGTGTCTGGGATCCTAGAGATATTGATTTCACACAGGATAAAGAAGACTGGAAAACATTATCATCACCTCAGCAGCAATCGATATTACGGCTTATCTCTCAATTTCAAGCAGGCGAAGAAGCAGTTACTCTAGACCTCTTACCAGAGATCATGTTAATCGCTAAACAAGGACGTATTGAAGAAGAAATGTTTTTAACCACTTTTCTATTTGAAGAGGCCAAGCATACAGAATTTTTTCGTATCGTTTTGAATATTCTTGGCGAACACGGAGATCTTTCACACTTTCATAGTGACACATATAAGAAAATCTTTTACGAAATATTGCCTGAAGCAATGGATCGCCTCCGTACAGACGAAACCCCCGAGGCACTGGCAGAAGCCGCTGTTGTCTATAATATGTTTGTCGAAGGAGTTCTCGCTGAAACAGGGTATTGGTCGTTTTATAAAATGCTAGATTCATTTGGAAAAATGCCTGGACTCATGAAAGGGATTGAATATTTAAAACGAGATGAATCCCGGCATATTGCTTATGGCACCTTTTTATTGCAGCGTCTCGTCTGCGAGCACCCTCACTTGTATGACCACATTACCAAAAAATTGAATGAATTAGCTCCATTGTCTTTGCAATTAAACCAAGAAGGTTCAGAGCAATCAGCTTACGACGTTCCACTTGAGGAAACGATGAAATTTTCTCAAAACCAGTTATCTATCCGACTAGAAAAAGTAGCTAGGGCCCGTGGCAAAACGATAGAGGAAATCTATAAGACGAAGGAAAAAGTATGATCAAGGAGGTCTTTGAATGACAACAAAAACAGATATCCTCCAGTTCCCTATCTATATTAATGGGGAATGGGTAGCCGCTAAAAATGGTGAAACGTTTGAAATTACAAACCCTGCAACCGGACAAGTATGTGCCCATGTCGCCAAAGGTACGAAGGAAGATATCGATACCGCTGTTCAATCAGCTCGTCGTGCTTTTAACTCAGGGATATGGTCGAAAAAGTCACCAGAGGAAAGAGCAAAAATTCTTATCCAATTTTCCAACAAAATCGCGGAAAACGCTGAGCAACTTGTATATCTTGAGTCGATTAGTTCTGGAGGCACCCTCAACCGAATTGCTAATTCAGACATTCTGCAATTGGTTGAACTGCTTCAAGAAACAGCTAAATTTACTCGTGAATATCAATATGTAGAATCATTACCTACGAAGACATTTCCCGGCCCAAGTGACAATCAAGTATGGAGGGAGCCGATTGGCGTTTGCGCAGCGATAACACCATGGAATTTTCCTATGATTCTCGCGATGTGGAAAATTGCCCCTGCACTAGCCATGGGTAATTCAATTGTCATTAAGCCCGCCTCCTATACGCCACTGTCTACATTGAAATTAGCAGAGTTAGCGGTTGAAGCTGGTCTTCCTGGAGGTGTGTTTAACGTTGTCGCAGGGCCCGGTTCTAGTACAGGTGCAGCACTCGTTACCCATCAGGAAGTAGACAAAGTAGCCTTTACTGGTTCAACTGAAGTGGGACGAAGTATTATGCAACAGGCTGCGGGCACGGTGAAAAAGGTATCCCTCGAATTAGGAGGTAAATCCCCTGCTATTGTTTTACCAGATGCCCATTTAGACACTACGATTCCAGGAATTTTATTTGGAGTTTTCCTTCATTCTGGACAAATATGCGAGTCCGGTACCCGTGTGTTCGTTCATGATTCTATTTATGATGAAGTGATAGAAAAACTAAAATATGCAGCATCTACCATTAAACTAGGTCATCCTCTAGAAAATACAACCGGCATGGGACCACTAGTTTCAGAGCGACAATTACAGAAAGTACTAGATTATATTGAAACCGGGAAACAAGAAGGAGCCTCACTTATTTGTGGCGGTAAACGCGCCGTATCTGGAAACCTAAAAGATGGATTTTACGTAGAACCAACGATATTTGCCGATGTAAATAATACTATGAAGATTGCTCAAGAAGAGATTTTTGGTCCCGTACTATCTGTCATTCGTTATTCCGATGTGCAAGAAGCCGTTGACCTTGCCAATGATACCATCTACGGGTTAGCAGCGGGAGTTTGGTGTGGTGACGTTAACAAAGCACTGCCTATCGCAAAGGAGTTAAAAGCCGGCACCATATGGATTAACGACTGGCACATGTTTAGAAGTGATGCTCCATTTGGTGGCTATAAGCAAAGTGGTTTTGGTCGTGAACTTGGCCGTCATGCACTCGATGAATATACTGAAACGAAACATGTTCATACTTCTTTGGTTCCTGAACTTGAGCAAAGACCGTGGTATAGCATCCTTTTTGGAAACGAATAGAAAATGATTAACCTATCCTAAAAAAAAGCAGGTGATCGAATGGTAACATCATATTTTAATTTTTCTGTTCGAACTGTGATTCACAACGGATCTGGTTCACGTACAAAACTTCCTGAATTGATCAAGAACCTTGGCGGTAAGAGGGTGGTGTTATTCACAGATAAAGGTCTCACAGATGCAGGAGTCACCGAAAAAATCACCGAGTTATTTGAATTGATGCCAGGGGATGTTAAACTCGTTGGCGTTTTTGACCATATTGTTCAAGATGCAAAATCAACCATCATTAATCAAGCAGCTAAATTTTTCAAGGAAAATAATGGGGATGCATTATTGGCTCTTGGTGGTGGCAGTGTTCTTGATACTGTCAAAGGGGTTAAGTGGATGCTTCATAACAATTTCACAGATGTTCATGAGCACCTATTAGGAAACGTACTCGAATCATGGCCTGATGTACAACCCATTTCTATTCCACACGTTGCCGTTCCTACAACGGCAGGTACGGGTGCAGAAGTTTCTCCAATTTCCGTTATCTATAATGAGCAGGTTAACGTGAAAGTAAACATTATTAATCCCTTTATTAATGCTGACATGGCCGTCCTAGACCCTGAACTAACCATTGGACTTCCTCCTAAAATTTCAGCCTTTACTGGATTTGATGCCTTAACACATGCGGCTGAAGCTTATTTTTCACCACAGGCCAATCCCATGACTGATGCGTATGCATTACAATCCACACGGATGATTACAGAAAATATCACAACAGCTGTTCATAAAGGGCAAAGTCTTAAGGCTCGTGCAAACATGCTGATGGCCAGTTCAATGGCTATCTCTGCTTTTAGTCTTTCTCTTAATGCTATTCCCGTTCACAATATCGCACATGCATTAGGGGCAAAATACGGAATTCCGCATGGTCTGGCAAATGCTGTTCTTTTGCCGAATGTCATGGAAAGTTTAGCTCCTATGTATTTACCAAGAATCAAAGGTTTTGCAGAAGCACTTGGAATTGAAAATATTTCAGATTCTCCGGAATTATGCCTGGGGCAAGTCACGAGTTACATCCGTGACCTTAGGAATCAAGTTGGCTTAGGGAGCACTTTTGAAGAAGCAAACATAGATCTTAACCACTTAAAAGATATTGTTACGGCAGTCCAGTCAGATCCTGCCGGAGTCTTTTTCCGTATTCCAGAAGAAATTATTAGCAAGGTTATAAAAGAAGTTTCAGGATCGGAAGTCACTTCAAAATAACAAACAAATCCCCCAACGATAGCCTATCAATCTGGCATCGATGGGGGATTTTCGATTAATTAGAACTATAACTTATTCTTCAACTTCTATTGATACAATCTCACCATCTTCTACAGCTGCCATACTCAAGCCTGTTTTAAATCCTCCATCATCGCCAATCTCAGGGATGGAGTATACCTCTTTATCTTCAGGTAATTGTTCCAATCCAGCTTGTATATGAGACCGAATTGCTGTTGGATCGTCCACAGTTCCAGCTGCTTTCATTGCTTCCATAAATATATAGACAGAAACATAGTGAAAACCTGCTTCTGAGCCTGGGTCTTCATCATGTTCTTCTCGATATGTTTCAACGAACTGGTCTGTACCAGGATATTCAGAATCTACTAAAGGCGTAACACCAACAGATCCTTCAAACATGTCATAAGTTTCTTCACCAACAATTTTCCTCATTTCATCAAGTTTGGCCTGATCCATGATGATAAAACCACCTTCAAATCCCAATTCTCTCGCTTGTTTTGCTAATTTTGCAGTTGGTTCAGAAGGTCCGCCAATAAAGAGTACATCAGGGTCGTTTTCTAGTGCATTAGTAACGGTAGTAAAGAAATCCGTTTCTTTGGAAAAATCAATTGAGGCATCGTATACGACTTCTCCTCCTTCTTCTTCCCAATGAGGTAATAAATGTTCGGACCAATCTTTACCATACTGTGAAGCAGTTGGCAGGGCGGCAATTTTATTTCCAAAACGCTCCATTGTATAATCAGTAAAAGGTTCCATATACCCATCATAACGGGGCGGGATCCTTACAGTAAGTTCGTTCCCTTCAGCTGTAACACCAGGCTCACTTGTATAAGCACCAATTAAAAAGTTCTCTTGTTCGTTAAACACCTGCATGGCTTTTATTCCACCACTATGCGGGGAGTATATAATAGGTGTTTGGTCTTCCTGTACTAGTCTCTTAGCATTAGCTGCTGTTTCATTAGGTAAATACTTATCATCTAATGGAACAAGATTTAACTTATATGATTGATCATCAATTTCAAATCCACCACTTTCATTAATTTCTTCTACAGCTAACTTCATTCCATTTAATGAGCGTTCTCCATAGAAAGCAGCTGGTCCACTTAACGGGCCGCTAAATCCGATGTTCACTACCTCGTCTCCTTCTTCAGTTTCAGGAGCTTCAACTTCTGCGTCAGCTTCAGCTTCCGCTTCCGTGTCCTCTTCACTAGAGGTATCATCGGACATTCCCTCCATACACCCAGCCAAAACAAATACAAATGACAACATCATTAGGAAAGCTAATAATCGAAATTTTTTCATTTTTATTTCCTCCCCATTAAATAGTATTTTTTCATCCATTGCCTTCTAGAAACTTGCCCTCCCCTTTCGGCAACATTTATCGTTAGGCACCAATATATGCCTTTCGAACCGCATCATTTGTAAATAATTGCTCGGATGTTCCTTCTACAACAATCGAACCACTTTCAAAAACATAGCCTCTATTTGCAATCTTTAAAGCTGCATTAGCATTTTGCTCTGCTAACAGAACAGTCGTGCCATCCTCATTAATTTTTTGAATAACTTCAAACATTTGTTCAACAATTAAGGGAGCTAATCCAATAGAAGGTTCATCTAACATCATTAACTTCGGTTTTGACATTAAAGCCCTTCCAATCGCAAGCATTTGTTGTTGCCCACCGCTTAGAGATCCAGCAGCATTATCCTTTTTTTCACGTAAAATTGGAAATAAATCATAAACATTTTGTATCGATTTCTTAACTTCCGATTTCTTTTTCCGATGAACATATGCACCCATAATTAAATTTTGATAAACCGACATGCCGTGAAACAATTCTCGTCCTTCAGGACACTGGACAATTCCAGACTTCACTATTCTATCCGGTGACTTGCCTCCAATTGCATTACCTTCAAACAGGATCTCACCTTCACTAGGCTTTTCAAGACCGCTAATTGCTCTAAACGTAGTACTTTTCCCTGCACCATTTGAGCCCAGTAAAACGACTAATTCTCCTTTTTCTACTTCAATATCTAAGGTTTTTATCGCTGTAAAACCACCATATTTTACAGATAACCCTGAAAGATTAAGCACTCGCATCACCTCCTAAATAGGCTTCAATAACAGCTTCGTTGTTCATAATTTCTTCTGATGTCCCCTCGGCAATTTTTTCTCCATAATTTAAAACCATGATTTTATCAGCTAGTTTCATAATCATTTGCATCTTGTGCTCAATTAAGCATACGGTTATTCCTTTTTTCACCATCTTCCTCATTAGATCAGCTAATCCATCCGTTTCACCAGGGTTGATGCCTGCTGCTGGTTCATCAAGGAAAACCACCTCAGGCTCCGTGGCCAAAGCCAACGCAAAAGCTACTCGCTTCTTCTCTTCCTGTGTGATACTTCCAGCCAATTTATCAGTTATACCCGTTAATCCTACAAAATCCAGGACTTCCATGGCTTTATCCCTACACTTTTTTTCTTCTCTCTTATAGCGCTTTGTCCTTAAGATGGCATCAAGTAAATTTGATTCCGTCCGCAGTCGATGACCTACAATCACGTTATCTAGGACTGTTGCTTGCTCAAATAGATTAGTAGTTTGAAAAGTTCTTGCTACACCTAAGTTCGCAATTTTGTGAGAGGGTAGATTAGTTATGTCTTTTCCCTTGAAAATCACCTTTCCGGAACTAGGGGTGTAAGAACCACTAACTAAATTAAAAAAAGTAGATTTCCCCGCACCATTAGGACCTATAATCGCGTTAATCTTTCCTTCCTCTATAGAGAAATCCACACTTTTCACAGCTACAAGTCCACCAAAATTTTTTGTTAGATCTTTTGTTTCTATAAACAAATGTCACCCCTCCTTGATGTTATCTTCGGATTTTTCTTTAGTCGTACCGTATTCACTTCTTGATTTTTTGTACGGCGTTCTTTTCTTCCTAATTAAATACTTCATTCTCATTTCATTAAAAAATCCTACAATTCCTCTTGGATAAAAAATTATGATTAGGGTTAACAGCGGGCCAAAAATGAGCATGCGATAATCTTGTAAAAATTGAAGCGACTGGGAAACCCAAACAACTAGCAATGTTCCAACAATTGGACCTGCTAAAGTCCCGATTCCACCAACTAACAAATACGTAAGAAAGTCAAATATCACCGTAGTGTAACCGATATCTGGACCAATAAATCGAATAAATGAAGCATACAAAGCACCTGCTAAACCGGCAAAAGCCGTTGACAAAACAAAAACGGTCAACTTGTTTTTCATAGTTGAAATCCCAATAGTCTGAGCTAACTCTTCACTATTTCTAATGGCAATAAACGTACGACCTGAGAGAGAGTGAACAATTCGATAGATAACAAGGACAGTCATTAAAAGGAAAAATAAGACGAGATAGTATTGTGAGAGTGGGCTCTGAAATGAGATTGGCCCTATATTGGATGGAGTAGGAATACCAATTAAACCTCGAACCCCTCCTGTTAAACCATCCCATTTATCAATCACAAGATAGATAACATATCCGACACATAGTGTATAAATCGCAAAGAAATGTTCTTTTGTTCTTAAAGCAATTAACCCTATTAAAAAACCAATTCCGCTCGTAATTAAACAAGCTAGTCCTAACGCTACCCAATAGTTCATACCAGCCTTGACTGTTAATAGTCCTAACGCATAAGCCCCAATTGCAAAAAAACCAGCGTGAGCAAGAGATAAATACCCCGTATAACCAGCAAGTAAATTCAAACCATAGACAGCAATCATCCAAATAAACGATAAGGTTACGATGTGAAGCCAATAACCATTTTGAACGACAAACGGAAAGACTGCAGCCATAATTACAAGACCAATGATTACATTCTTCTTCCTAAGAAGTTGTGACATTAGAATCCCTCCTTGGAAAATAATCCTTTAGGCTTAAAGGATAGAATGATAATTAATAGCACAAAAGCAATAATGTCTTTATAGTCATTGGATATATACGTAGCCCCAAGACTCTCCGTAAATCCTAGGATATATCCCCCTAGAATCGCTCCAGGAATACTCCCCATTCCACCTAGTATGATTATGACAAATGCTTTTAAAATAACGAGGTGTCCCATACCAGGAAAAACAAGATTGATGGGTGCTGATAAGGATGCAGCAATAGCAGCTAATCCCCCGGATATCATAAAGGTTAACATCGCAACTTTATTCGTATTAATTCCTACTAGATGAGCGCCTTCACGATTTTGAGCCATTGCAATAATTGTGGAGCCAACAAATGTTTTTTTCAAAAACAGATAGAGTAAAACCATGACAACAATAGCTCCGACATTAATAAATACTCGTTGCATCGTCAGGGTTGTGCCAAAAATATTGATAACCTCTCCGTAGGGAGTTGTCATTGTACGATAATCAGCGCCCCAAACTAACTGCGCTAGAGCTTCTAGAAACAACAAGATGCCGATCGCCGCGATTTTGTCATGAATAGGTGGTGCATGCCTCAACGGGTTAAAAACGAGTCTTTCCATTATGACTCCTATTAAGCCAACGACCACAATGGAGACAGCGATGGCCAGCCAATAATGAAAATTCCATAAAAGCATCGAAGTTAAAGTTACATAAGCACCAAGCATATACAATGCTCCATGGGCAAAGTTAGGAATGTGTAAAATACCATATACAAGAGTTAAACCTAAAGCGACGAGACTATAAACACTTCCTATGGTCAACCCGTTAAAAAGTTGTTGTGTTAAAATATCCATTTAACTACCCCTTTAGCCTCCATTTTAATAACAATTTCATTCATTCCTGAACACCATACCAACTAGTCAGTAAGTACTTCCTATACTATTAAGTAATTTGTGTCAGGATCGTGATGGTCTACGTATTCAACCTTTCGACTTTATCTTTTTCTTGCTCTTGAAGCTTACGCCATAAAATTTTACCGCTAGCTGTTGTTGGAAATTCCTTTCTAAACTCAACGACCCGTGGATATTTATAAGCGGCCATTTGTTGTTTCGACCATTCAATAATTTCTTCCTCTGTTACCTGCCCTTCGAAATTTTCATTTAAAATGACAAATGCTTTAATGTCTTCCCCTTTACGTGGATCAGGAATTCCAACAACACAAGCTTGTTCAATCGCCTCATGGTTATATAAATTGGATTCAATCTCTGTAGGCCATACGTTATAACCGGATGCATTGATCATTCGTTTGACACGATCGACAATAAAAAAGTATCCTTCTTCATCAAATCGACCAATATCCCCTGTTCTAAAAAATGGTTTTCCTTCAATCTCAATAAAAGAGCTTTCATTCTCGTCTGGTCTGTTATAATAACCAACCATCACCTGAGGCCCATTTACGACAATTTCCCCTATTTCACCTATCCCCTTCTCACTTTGTGTTGTCGGATCAATAATTCGTGAGTCGACATCAAACGAAGGGATTCCTAAACACTGCATTTTCGGACGTTCGGGTGGATTAAAATGCGTTTGGGCAATAGTTTCGGAAAGACCATAGCCTTCTGCAAACTCTAATCCTGTTAAATTAAATAGCTTCTCACCAACTGCTTTTGGAACCGCAGCTCCTCCACCGGAAATACCGAGTAAGGAAGTAAGGTCTTCTGCTTTTAGATCAGGGTTCGCAAGGAAGTCAATTAGCATCGTACTAATTGTCACCCAATGGGTACATTGTTGTTCTCTAATCAATTTCTGAGCCGTTTTACGATTCCAACGGGTCATAATCACCATCGTACTTCCACCAAATATCGGCATATGCATGCTGTGTACCATACCTGTTACATGAAATAGTGGCAATGTCATTAAGCTTTTCGAATGAGTAGTTGAACGGGCCCAATAGTACGATCCTACGGTATTCGCCTGAACGGTTCGATTCGTATGCATGCATCCCTTAGGAAGTCCTGTCGTTCCTGAAGTATATGGGAGAACAGCCAGATCATCTGCTCTCTCATTTGTTTCCTCCGGTTGAAATCCAACCTTTAATATGTCGTTCCACAAATAATAGTTATCCTCTTTAAACTCTATTCGTTGAGCGGTTACTTCCTCTGGCAGTTCTTCGAAATCATCACCTTTGTAATCTGAATAGGATGCGATCACAAGGTTTTGAAGCGATGTATCTGCTAGTAAAGGGTGAACATCTCTGATAAGCTCTTGACCAACTATGCCGTTTTTAATGGCACAGTCATTCACATAGAACTCCAATTCATTTGACTTCAGCATAGGGTTAATAGGAACGACTACAGCTCCCGCTCGCAAAATTGCATAGTAACTGATTACAAACTGGGGAGAGTTTTGCATAAATAGCAATACTTTTTCACCACTAGCAACACCTAGCTCCTTCTGCAAGTATCCGGCGACAAAATCAACTTCTTTAGCCAGTTGGCGATACGTAATGGATTTTCCATAGTAATAAATGGCATCATGTTCAGGATACCGAGTAGCTGAAACTTTAAGATTATCGTACAAGGATGTTTCAGGAATCGTTATTGATTTAGTCAATTTGGGCCAGAATTCAAAATGGCTGGTTTGCATAAAGACCTCTCCTTTATGAATAAAGTTATTCCAGTTGAAGACCTAACAAAATCAACCGTTCTCTTAGCTCTTGAATTTTTTGAAAGTTAAAATAGTGCCGATCTTTGTAAGCGCTATCATTTGCAATTAAAAAAACTAAGTAATCATCCATCCACCATCTACTAACAAATCAGTTCCTGTCATATACGATGACTCTTTAGACGCGGCAAAAGAAATGACATGAGCGATCTCCTCTGGTTTACCTACACGTTTTAATGCCGTGTTTCGTTGAATCGCTTCTTCAAATCGTCGATTTTTTAATCCTTCTTCCGTTAGCGGTGTTTCTGCAAATCCTGGCGATACTGAATTAACACGTATTCCATATTGAGCAAACTCAACGGCCAGTGATTTTGTGAAATTAATAACTGCTGCTTTAGATGAGCTGTAATGAGGAATCATAGCTCCTGCTTTATGACCGGATAGGGAAGCTACATTTACAATCGAAAGATCTTTTTTTTCCTCTTCTTGTTCACTGCTTTCTATCATGATCTTACCAAGTATTTTCGATACGAGAAAGACACTTTTTAAATTCGTCTCTTGAATTCGGTCCCATTCACTTGTTTCCATCTCTAATATTGTCGATTTTCCTGAAGCTCCGGCATTATTTACTAAAACATGAAGCTCTCCGTAATTTTGTTGAATGAAGCGTCCTAGGTCTTCGATATCCTGTTCATTTGTTACGTCCGCAGTAAAAATCTCTGCCGTAGGCTCCTTTAAGGAAGCATTGATTTGGTCAGCAACTTTCTCTAGCTTAGAAGACGTACGGCCAACCAAGATCACTCTTGCCCCTTCATGCGCCAGTTGAATGGCTGTCTGTTTACCTATACCGCTACCTGCTCCTGTTACCACTGCTATAGAATCTGCGAATCGATTCAACATTACCACTACCTTTTCTATTCATAGTTTCAGAAACTTGGAAACCTTTATTTTAATTTGGAACAAGTTGATTTTCTAAGATTTGTCTAACCGCTGATGGAATCGGTTCGCTTTTTTGCTCTTCATAGTTAAAGCAAACAATAGCTGCTTCTGCTTCAGCAATTAGCACTCCCGATTCCTGTGCTTTTATGTCATGGTTAAAACGAAAGCTTTTCGTACCTATCTTTGATACCCATGTGGAAATTATTAATTTTTGGTTGAAGTAGGCTTGACTCAAAAAATCACACTTTGTCGAAGCTATAATAAATCTACCGAACGTTTCATAATCACCTAATATGTCTTGAAAGAACTTTCCACGGGCTTCCTCTAAATAAATGAAGTAACTCGTATTGTTTACATGTCCAGCGGCATCTGTTTCACAAAACCTTACATTCGTGTCTATCTCATGTTTCATAATGATTACCCCCTAATTCATTCGACTAATTAGTCTTTCAATCCTTCATTAATGAGTTATTTTTTGTTTATACCGTTTAAAATCATTTCAAGATATATATTGGTAAGTTCTTCATCTGAAACGTCGCCTTCAGGATTGAACCAATAATAACTCCAATTTGCCACACCGAGAATGCCACGGGTGATCATATCAGTATTTAGGTCCTCTTGGAAGCATCCTTTACGTACCCCTTCTTCTACAATTCCTTGTACATTTTTTCGAAAGAGATCCCGCTTTTCCATATTTTGCTCAAGGTACTCAGGAGCAAGGTTGCGCATTTCTCTAAAAAATATCCTAGCACTTTTTCTTCGATTTCTAATGCTGTGAATAAGCATAAACACCGTATCGTGTAGTTTGTTTCTACTATCTCTAGAGGTGTCATTAATAATTTCATCTTGCTGACTTAACAGATAGCCAATATAGTTGAGATGAATATCTCTAAGCAATTCTTGTTTACTTTTGAAGTAATAATAAAATGTACCCTTAGTTACCTTGATCTCTCCGGCTATATCTTGAACGGAAGTTTCCGTAAACCCCTTTTCATCGAATAAATGTATGCTTGCATCAATTAGTTTTTGTTTCATGTTAGATAATCCTCTCACTTAAGTATGGTATATAGTAAAACTTCATTTAGTAGGAATCTTGATTGTTTGCCCACTGCATGTTGTTGTACCAATCGGGCTTTGCCGAGAAGCTTCCTCCTTTCCTTTATCATTAAGAGAACCCTCTCGTTAACCGCGATAAAATTATATCATACCTAAATCACAATCTATTGGTTATCCTGCTTAAAAACTTCTAGTTTCACAAACAAGACTGATAGTTTTAAGCACGTTCAATAATGGTAGCAATCCCTTGGCCACCACCGATGCAAGCCGTGATAAGTGCGTATTTTCCACCGGATCGTTTAAGTTCATAAATAGCTTTCGTTGTTAAAATTGCACCGGTAGCACCGAGCGGGTGACCATGAGCGATGGCACCACCATTCACGTTTACCTTCTCCATATTCATTTCTAGTTCTCTGTTACAGGCAAGCACTTGCCCCGCAAAAGCCTCATTAATTTCTATAATGTCCATATCATCTAGCGTCAATCCTGCTTTTTCTAGTGCCTTTCTTGTCGCAGGTACGGGTCCAATTCCCATAATATTCGGATCAACCCCTGCCACGGCACTAGCGCGAACCGTCGCTAAAGGGGAAACGCCAAGTTCTTCTGATTTCTCTCGAGACATCAAAAGCAGGGCTGAGGCTGCATCATTTAAACCTGAACTATTTCCTGCTGTTACTGTCCCATCCTCAAGAAAAGCTGCCCGTAATTTAGATAAGGCTTCCATCGTAGTTTGTGGACGAGGATGCTCATCCGTTTTAAATTTCATCGGATCGCTTCTTCGAACGGGCACACTCACAGGTACAATTTGCTCTTCAAACCGCCCTTCTTCCATGGCAGTTGCCATCCTTTGCTGGCTTTGGTAAGCAAATTCATCTTGTTCCTGTCTAGCAATCTGGTACTTTTCCGATAGATTTTCAGCAGTAATTCCCATTGGCGGATCACCTATTTCATCAGGTGATAGTTGAGACTTTCTAAATTTAGGAGGCATAGGACTATAGGCTTTTTCAGGGCGATCCATTAAGTACGGAGCTCGACTCATACTTTCCGTACCACCTGCTACATAGACATCCCCGCCCCCTGACTGAATCGCCTGGGTTGCTAGATTTACAGCATTTAATCCTGATCCACATTGACGATCGATAGTTAAACCAGGCAGATTAATAGAAAGTCCTGTTTGAAGGGCTGATAATCGAGCAATATTCCCTCCACCGCTAAGAACATTTCCGAAAATAACATCTTCAATCAAGTCTGGTGAAATTTGGGCGCGTTTTACTGATTCTTTTATAACTTCTGCTCCTAAAACATGGGCAGGTATTGTTGCTAATGTTCCACCTTGTCGGCCAATTGCTGTACGTACGGCAGATACGATCACTGCATCTCTTTTCATTTATAATTCACTCCTTACTATGAATAATCGGTAATTACATAGCATGTGAACCACCATCCACAACCATCACATCACCTGTAATATAATCAGACGCCGGTGATGCCAAAAACACTGCAGCACCTTTTAAGTCATTCTCAGTCCCAAACTTTCTTAACGGAGTACCTTTAAGAAAAGCTTCTTCACCTTTTTCAATTAATGCTTTTGACATTTTAGTAGGGAAGAATCCTGGAGCAATGGCATTCACATAAATACCTCTTGGTCCCCATTTAACGGCTAAATCTTTTGTAAAAGTAATCACCGCCCCTTTACTTGAATTGTAGCCAATCGTGTCCATGTACTCTGGATTAGAACCTTTAAGCCCTGCCACGGAAGCAATATTTATGATCTTCCCTGACTCTTGCTTAAGCATGACTTTTCCTACGGCTTGGGACATCAAAAAGGTACCTGTCACGTTGACATTCATAACCTTCTGCCACGCTTCTAGCGGCATATCCTCTACAGGAGCTCCCCAAGTTGCTCCACTATTATTTACTAGAATATCAATACTGCCGAATCGTTCCACGGTCTTATCAACCACATGTTGAATATCATCTGGATTTGTAATGTCACATTTAAAGGCAATTGACTCCACGCCGAGCTTGGTCAAACTTTCGCTTACTTCCTGACATGCTTCTTCTTTCCTTGAGCAAACGACAACGTTTGCTCCTGACTCGGCATATCCTTCAGCAATCTGTTTACCTAACCCTCTGCCTCCACCAGTTACTATTGCAGTTTTCCCCGAAAGATCAAACAGTTTCTGAATATGCATGAACATTCCCTCCCATTACTGGTGTTTCCTTAACTCATATTTCGCGACCGCTCTACGATGAACTTCATCTGGTCCATCAGCTAGCCTAAGTGTTCGTATATTTGCCCATTTGGCTGCTAGTGAGAAATCATTACTGACGCCAGCAGCTCCAAACGCTTGAATTGCACGATCGATTACTTTCAATGCCATGTTTGGTGCAACCACCTTAATCATGGCAATTTCCGCTTTTGCTTCTTTATTACCAACGGTATCCATCATATAAGCAGCTTTAAGTGTTAGTAATCTCGCTTGATCGATCTCAATTCTGGAATCTGCAATCCATTCTCTAATAACACCCTGTTCTGCAAGTTTCTTACCAAAAGCTTCTCTTTCACTTACACGCTTGCACATATCTTCTAAAGCTTGTTCGGCTGCACCAATTGTTCTCATGCAATGATGAATTCTCCCTGGTCCTAGCCTTCCTTGTGCAATAGCAAAGCCTTTTCCTTCCCCCCATAAGAGGTTTTCTGCAGGAACACGAACATTGTTATATTCAATTTCGGCATGGCCATGAGGCGCATGATCATAACCAAAAACCGGAAGAGTCCGCTTCATATGGACCCCTTCTGTATCAAGAGGAACAAGAATCATCGATTGCTGCTCATGTTTCGGTGCATTTGGATCACTTTTCCCCATAACGATGGCAATTTCACAGCGAGGGTCTCCTGCTCCTGACGACCACCATTTTGTTCCATTGATGACATAGTCATTGCCGTCTCTTACAATGCTCGTATTAATATTCGTCGCATCTGATGAAGCAACATCAGGTTCTGTCATCGAAAAACAAGAACGGATTTTGCCATTCAGTAGCGGGTCCAGCCATTTCTCTTTTTGCTCCTTTGAACCGTAACGCACTAGCACCTCCATGTTCCCTGTATCAGGGGCAGCACAATTAAATACTTCAGGAGCAATACTTGATCGCCCCATAATTTCACATAATGGCGCGTATTCTATGTTAGTCAATCCAGCTCCGTACTCACTTTCTGGTAAAAATAAATTCCATAAACCCTTCTCTTTCGCTTTTTCTTTTAACTCTTCTATAATGGGCGGGACATAAGTGAATCGTTCTGCCTTACTGAGCTGTTCTTCATATAACGACTCATTAGGATAAATGAATTCATCCATAAAATCATTCAGCTTCTTCTGCAACTCTTGGACTTTCTCCGTATACTCAAAGTTCATACAGCAAGGACCTCCTATAATGGACCAATCATTTATGGTATGTAGAATGCTTTAAACTTTACAAAGCACCACATTGCCTTTGATAACTTCTCTTCCCTCTTGATTCGTCGCATTTACTTTGAATTTCATTTTTTCTTCCGTATGGTCATCTACGCTCGCATTTAGTGTAATTACATCATTCAAAAAGACCATCCCCTTGAACCTAATCGCATAATCCTCAATAAAACCTTCTTCATAATAGGGGGTGAATAATTTAGCAAGATTCCCCATCGTCCACATTCCATGAGCAATCACTCCTGGTAACCCAGCCTTTTCAGCTTCCTCATCAATCGTATGAATAGGATTATAATCACCGGATGCCCCGGCATATTTAATTAGTTCAAGCCTTGACACTGGGGGGAGAGTCACGTCTTCTAGAGACTCACCAATTTGTAAGTCATTTAGCTGTTTCAAACCATCATCTCCTTTCGAACGGCCTCTGTGATAATCACAACCTGTTCCTCTGAAAAAATGAGATTTCCCTCAAGGTCTTCTCCATATCTTTTTAATAATAAAAATCCCATATCCCCACTTTTTCCACTTCTTTCATAGTAATTCTTCACTTCAGAGAAACAGAAGATCTCTTCCCCAACAAGAAGAGGTCTCTCATAATGATAGATTTGCTCCCCGTGAATCAAACCTTTTGCGGGTAAATTAAGCTCCTCAATGGTTCCATAATCAAATACTCTTGGAAAAGTAGGAGGAGCAATATTCTCGTTATACCTTGATTTCCTCCCGGTTTCTTCACAAACAAAAATAGGATGCGAATCACCGATGGCTTCTGCAAACTTTTTCACTGCGCCTCTTTCCACAGTATTCTTCACTTTAGTAGACCGTTTACCTATGCTAGGTTTTAACACAAAAGTCACCTCCCTTTAATTATCTGACCTTAATCTTTTGGACCTCCAGCTACATACAACACTTGGCCACTCACAAAAGATGAATTCTCATCGGCATAAAAGGCCACCGCATTAGCAATATCTTCAGGTTTACCGCTCCTGCCTACAGGAATTCTGTCTACGCTTGCTTTCACTAAATCTTCGAAAGAAATCCCAATACGGGCTGCTGTTTGTTTCGTCATTTCTGTTTCTATAAATCCTGGTGCCACGGCATTAACAGTAACTCCATACCTTCCCAGTTCAATTGAAAGCGTTTTCGTAAAGCCTTGTAAACCAGCTTTTGCCGTCGCATAATTTGCTTGTCCTCGATTACCAAGAGCTGAAGTTGAAGAAATGTTGATAATGCGGCCATACTTATTTTCTACCATATATCTTTGAACCGCTCGTGCTGCATTAAAAGATCCTTTTAAGTGAACGTTCATTACCGTATCCCAGTCCGAGTCGGTCATTTTATATAACATGTTATCCCTAATAACTCCAGCGTTATTAACAAGTATATCGATTGAACCGAACTCTTCATAAGCCTCATTTACTGCAGCCTCGACTTGTTCCGCTTCTACAACATTCGCTACCTTAGTAAAAACCTCAAAACCTTTTTCTGCAAAGTCGCTTTCAGCTTCTTTTAGTGCCTCTTCATCGACATCTATAATGGCTACTTTTGCTCCTTCTTCAGCAAACCGCTGAACAATCCCCTTTCCAATCCCACGACTTCCTCCAGTGACAAATGCAACTTTACCATCAAATTTACCTGCCATATATTAGGCCTCCAATATCTATAATAAAATCAACCAATCTTTACGTGTCCCTTTAATAGATTTCTAGATATGATTAAACGTTGAATTTCATCCGTACCATCGTAAATTCTCCATAACCTTGCTTCACGATACCAGCGTTCAATTGGCAATTCCCTTGTATATCCCATCCCACCATGAATTTGTAGGACACGGTCTACCACTCGGTTTCCCATATTTGAACCATACAATTTTGCCATTGATGCAGCATGACGATTGTCTTCTCCTTGATCTAACGTAAATGCTGCATTAAGTACGAGCCATTTGGCAGCCTCAATTTCTACGGCTGAATCTGCTATTTGCCATTGAATAGCCTGTCTAGTAGAAATAGGTTTGCCAAACGTTTCTCGCTCATTCGCATAATCTACAGCCATTTTTAGTAGCCTTTCTGCAGCTCCTACAGCACGTGCACCTACAATCCACCTTGCAAAGCCGATCCATTCAAGTCCAAGGTCATATCCACCATTTACTTTACCTAAAATGTTTCTTTCGGGAACGCTTACATTATCAAAAACGAGTGCGGCAGGTCCCCATTCACCCATTGTATGGATATATTCAGACTTCCATCCCATTGATCGGTCAACAATGAAGCATGTCACCCCTTCGCGACCTGCCGAAGATTCATGTAGTTCTTTATCTGTGATGGCAACGACCATAACAAAGTCAGCTTCGTTTCCACCCGTGATAAAGGTTTTCTCTCCATTTAAAACCCATTCATCACCATCTTTCACAGCCGTCATTTTAATGTTTCTCGTATCAGATCCTGCTCCAGGCTCCGTCATCGCAAAGCATGACTTTTTCTCACCATTAATTGTAGGTAACAGATAGTTTTTCTTTTGTTCCTCATTTCCATAATACAAGATATTATCAGCTGAACCACCGAACTGAAACGGTACAAATGTCTTGGCCACTTCGATTTGAACGATTGCTAACATCATTTGACCTAAATCAGCCCCACCATATTCTTCTGGCGTGTTAATTCCCCAGAAACCTGCTTCCTTCGCTTTTAACTGTAGTTCTTTCAATTTACCTTCAGGAAGACTTGGCTTTCCTTCTCTTTCATTTCTTAATACTTCATTTTCTAATGGAACTAATTCTTTTTCTACAAATTTTCGGATGGTTTTCTGAACCATTTGTTGTTCATCAGTTAGACGTAAATGCATACAACTATCTCCATTCTTTTTAAGATTTTCCCAGATAGCTTTCTTGTCGATCAATTGACTCCAACAACATACCAACTGGTTAGTATGTATATTACCATAATATTTCAAAATTTCAGAAAAAACAACCATTATTTTTCTCTGATTTTGTCGTTTACTGGCAGAGAACGCTTCTATTAAAGAGTCAATTATCTATAGTGAATTTGAGAAACAACATCTGGTTCCGTCGTTTGCATCATCAATGAATATAGGGAATTGTTTGCTGAAATGTTTGAATTAGCAACAAATATGGTTGAAATACTTATCAAAATGAAGGAATTATTCATAAATCCGGACGAATTCATTAGTTAATCCGTCGCCAGACACCGGTATTACTCCCATACAATGAAAGAGATCCAGTTCTTAAGGCAGTGAAGACAACAAAAACCACCGGCAGAGTACTACCCTAAGCCGGTGGTTTTTGTTGTACATATGTTAAAGATCTTATATAGTTCTTTTATTACCATTCAGCAATACTTTGGTCTTTATGTCTCCATACTGGATTTTTCCAATTATGACCTTCTTTAGCTCGTTTGCGAACATACTCTTCGTCGATTTCTATGCCTAGACCCGGGCCTTCTGGGAATTTCACATGTCCATCTTCGTAATCAAACACACTTCTATCTTTCACATAATCAAGTAGATCATTTTCTTTATTATAGTGGATACCTAAACTTTGTTCTTGAATGATTGCATTGTGTGATGTCGCATCAACGTGCAAGCAAGAGGCCAAGGCTATTGGACCTAAAGGACAATGAGGTGCAACAGCTACATCATAGGCTTCAGCCATAGTAGCAATTTTTTTAGTCTCCGTAATACCTCCCGCATGGGAAAGATCAGGTTGAATAATATCAACATATCCATCTGACAATAGAGATTTAAAATCCCATCTTGAGTACATTCTTTCGCCCGTTGCTATCGGAATATGTGTGTGATTTGCAATTTCTCTTAACGCCTCATTATTTTCTGATAGGACGGGTTCCTCGATAAACATTGGACGATAAGGCTCTAATTCTTTAGCGAGAACTTTAGCCATTGGTTTATGTACTCTTCCATGAAAATCAATTCCAATCCCGATATCAGGTCCGACACTCTCTCTTACACTAGCTACACGTTCAACGGCTTGATCAATTTTTCCATAAGAATCTATATATTGAAGCTCTTCAGTTCCGTTCATCTTAATAGCAGAAAACCCTGTAGAAACAGCTTCTTCCGCTGCTTTCCCTACGTCCGATGGTCTGTCGCCGCCTATCCATGAATAAACTTTAATAGAATCACGACACGCCCCGCCTAGAAGTTGATAAATTGGAGCATTAAAATATTTACCTTTAATATCCCATAAAGCCTGGTCTATACCAGCTAAGGCACTCATTAGAATAGGACCGCCTCTGTAAAAGCCAGACCGATACATCGTATTCCAATGATCTTCTATGCGCATAGGATCTTTCCCAACTAAATACTCCATAAGTTCTTCGACTGCAGCTTTGACCGTATGGGCTCGCCCTTCTATAACTGGTTCCCCCCACCCAGTAATTCCTTCACTTGTTTCTATTTTTAAAAATAGCCATCTAGGTGGTACTTGAAATAGTTCATAACTAATTATTTTCATTTTGAGTCAACTCCTTCCACAAAATAGGTTTCGCCTATCTCTTGCGCTCCATAAACCGTAGCCAGTTCTACTTGTTCATCCGTAGAGTTTATAATTTTCCAGGATTGATTAAAATGAGTGATAAGATGGTAAAATGCCCCTCTTAATGGATCAGATCCGCCTATAACGATCCATTCCACCTGTTCTTCTTTTAACATTTGCATAAGTGCTTCTATGTCATAATATAGAACAGATCCAGCATAATAATTGGCTCTTTCGTTAGCACTTAATTCTGAGAAAAGTTGAAGGAGCCTTATATGATATAAGCTTCTCGTTACGCCTACTTCGCGAGCAGCATTATATCCCTTTACTAAATAACTTGGATCAACACTTTCAATGAGTCCTTCATCTAATGAATCTGAAATAATCGTCTGATCTCTTACTGCTTTTAGCATTTCTCCACCAAGCGTTGACCGACAACTTAATAGTTCTTTATTTTCTCCTACTAAAACAAACTTTGTATGAGAGCCTGGTAAAACCATTAAACCTTTTCCTATTGGCTTTAACTGTTTTAATAATCCATAAGTTTCAACTTCTTCACCTCTCATTACATCGTATTGATTAATCACACTTAGTTCATCCTCTAGTGAATCAGTGACTTTGTTCTTCATCCCTGGTACATAAAGGCAAGGAATATTAAAGAATTCTTTAGTTTCTACTCGTTGGACCGATTCTACGAAACTATCTAAACTAGCCGGAGCTTCTACATGAGGTACTTCATATATTCCTAGATTAGATGTAATCATTCCTGTAGCCACTATGTACTTTATTTGATGAGAGGATAACGAGTTATTATCAAGCAAATCATTTATACCGTTGGCTATTTCTTGTTTTAACCTATTATTACTCCCTTCTATTGCTGTATTTCTCACACCAATCTCTAGCTTGATAACATCTAAAACTTTTATATGTTTTTCATCAACTAATCGTATACGGGAGTTGGTAGTTCCCGAATCAATTAAAATTATTGCCATGTATTCACCACATTTCTCTTCATCGATTGATTACTTTGTTTCTTACTTCAATAAATTGTTTAGCTCTATTCGTTAATTCTTGATAGTTTTTATCTTTTACTAATTGGTTATTCACAAGAGAACCGCCAAGACCTATAGAATTCCAGCCCTTTTCTAAATATGACTCTACATTATCTAAAGAAACTCCTCCTACGGCCATGACTTCTAAAAATGGCATCGGTCCTTTTAAATCTTTAGCAAAATTCGGACCGAGAGAACTTACTGGAAATACTTTAATCATTTTAGCGCCATACTCGTAGGCAGCTAATGCTTCTGTAGGAGTCATTACACCAGGAATAACTGGAACACCGTAACGATTTCCCATCCTAATGGTTTCTTCACTTAACGTTGGAGCTAATAAAAAGTCTGCTCCTGCCAAAATAGCTGAGCGAGCACTTTCAGCATCAAGAACGGTACCAGCACCAATAACCAAATCCTCATAGAGATGCTTAATCTCTTTTATGCTATCCAAAGCACCTGGAGTATTTAGTGTAACTTCGATGATGCGAATACCACCTTCATACAAACTTCTCGCGATTTCCTTCACATGTTCAGTACTATCTAATCGGACAATGGCTACAATCTTCTCATCTTTTATGCGAGTCAGCGTATTACTCACGAAACCCGTCCTTTCCGCTTCTTATTAGAAATGAACAAGTCGAATTTATCTTCCCATCCATCCACCATCTACTGTAATCGTTTCACCATTTACATAATCAGAAGCATTGGAAGCTAAGAAAACAACCGCCCCAACCATGTCTTCTGGATTTCCCCAACGCCCTGCAGGAATTCTTTCTAAGATTTGACGACTTCGCTTTTCATCATTGATAAGTGCCGTATTCATCTCAGTTGCCATATAGCCTGGGGCGATAGCGTTTACATTTACATTTTTAGATGCCCATTCGTTAGATAAGGACTTCGTGAACTGGGCAACTCCCCCTTTTGAAGCTGCATATTCAGGCACAGTAAAACCGCCTTGGTAAGATAATAGTGAAGCTAAATTGATAATTTTACCTTTCCCTTGTTGCAACATTTTTCGTCCGACCGTTTGGCAAAGGAAAAATACCGCCTTCGAGTTCACCTGCATCACTAAGTCCCAATCTTCTTCGGAAAATTCTTCAGATGGAGAACGACGTTGAACCCCAGCATTGTTGACTAGAATATCTATTTTTCCTAGTTGCTTTATTACAGAATCCACAAGCTCTGGAAGATCTTTTGTTTCTGATAAATCAAATGAAAAAGTTTCACATTTCCTACCAAGATCACGAATACTCTTTGCAACTTCAGTTTCTTCTTTTGACCTTTGCACAATTGCAATGTCTGCTCCTGCCTGTGCTAGTCCATAAGCCATTGCCCCACCTAAACCACGGTTTCCTCCTGTAACTAAAGCTACTTTACCTTCCAAGTTAAATAAATTCATACTATCTCTCCTTTACCTATTTATTACAAATGCATGCACATTATATTGAATTAATCATCTGGTTGCATGAACTTTTCAACTTCTTTTAGGGCGTCGGCGGCATCATCTCCTATGCATTCAACTTGTACTTCATCACCATCATGAAGACGCAGGTTGATTAGACCAAGAAAGCTTTTCAAATTTGCCTCAATAATGCTGCCGTTCACGTTTTTCTTTAAGAGGATTTCTGAATCGTATTGCTGAATGATTTGGCTCAATTCTATAATTGTTTGTGATTCTTTAATATAAACTTTAATGGTTTTTGATACTTTTTGCTCCACTATGATCATCCTTTCAAAATTTTTTAATAAAGTCGAGCTAACTAGTCAAGAGGATTCACAAGGTAGGCTGGTCTTTCTCCAGAAAGTACTGAAGCAACATTTTTGGCTGCCTTCGTCTTCAAATCTAGCTCTGCTTCTTGAGAATACCAGGCGACATGTGGTGTGATAATCACTTGATCCATGTTACGTAATGGATGGTTATCTTCAGGAGGTTCAACAGTCATAACGTCAAGAGCAGCTCCTGAAATTTCCTTTTTATTCAATGCATCAATTAAATCGTCTTCTTCAATTAAAGGACCCCGAGCTGTATTTATAACCATGGCGTTAGGCTTCATTTTTTTAAAAGCGTCAACGTTCATCATACCTTCTGTCTGTTTATTTAATGGAGCATGAACAGAAACATAGTCAGAAACCTTCAGCAGTTCGTCAAAAGATACTAGTTTAACGCCATTGGCTTCTTTAACAAAAGGATCATAGACAACGATATCCAACCCGAACACAGCAGCCTTCGCAGCTACTTTTCTCGGAATATTACCAAAACCGACTAACCCAAGTGTTTGTTTATTTAACCGGGTAATCGGTTTTCCTTGATTAAAATCCCACTCCCCTTCTTTCACTTTTGACGAAAGAAATGGTGCTTTTCTAGATAAGGATAGTAATAGTGCCATGGTATGATCAGATACTTCATCCAGACAATAATCAGTAACATTACATACGGATATTCCTCGTTCGCTGGCGGCTTCCACATCTACCGAATCATAGCCAATTCCATACCTGGCAATTACCTGACATTGTTGCAATTCATTAATTACTCTCTTTGTAATTTGTGCGTATTGAGAAATAATTCCATCTGCGTATCTGCAGGCTTCGATGACTTCTTCTTCTGTTTTACATTGGTGAGCAACTAACTCAATCCCATGTTCTTTCATTACCTTTTCCTCAGGTTGGAGCGTATCATATTCATAATCTGTTACTATAACTCTCATGAGAAATCTCTCCTTAATTTTTTCACTTCTAAATATACATTCATTAATACCAAATGCAAACAATATAATAGGCGCACCATAATTACCTGAATTCATAAATGCGGTAGATAAAATCAAACCACTTTCTGTCGAAGAATCATAGTTTCGAACTTTCGACACTATTTTATTAATGACTAGAATGCTTATGAGCAACAAGATTGAAAATACGAGCATCATTAAATACTCACCATTAAGTTCCGCCTCATAAAACGTTTTGAAAACTAGACAAGGAAGCATAACGTATAAAGCAATTGTCGATACGGACTTAATATCAAGTTTGGCTAGTTTTTGTATAAGATACCCCGCTGCGAAGATGAGTAGCACAGGCAGTACCACTTGGATAAATACTGTCATAATTCTTTACCTTTCTGTGCAAGTTTGCTTTTTCATTTAATGTTCGTCTTCAATAGATAGTCGCTCACTTATTTAATAAACTCAAAAAGTACTAGTGAGTAGTCCAAAACCCTTCAATCACCCCCGTCTAATAATTAAACCAAAAACCCCTTGCATAAAAAGCAAGGGATTTAAGGGAGAGGGTCATTACTCATGACTAGTCACCAAAGCTGATTAGCCAAAGTGATAGTTCTGGTATAAAGGTTACCATTAGTAGCGAGAAGATCATCGCAAGGAAGTATGGAATAATCGCTTTTGATAATTGTTCAATAGATAATCCCGATATCCCCGAGGCGACAAAAAGGTTAACCCCAAGTGGCGGTGTGATAAATCCAATGGCAAGGTTAACGACCATTATGATACCAAAATGAATAGGATCATAACCAAGATTCACTGCAATTGGTAATAGAATTGGGGTCAATATTATAATTGCAGCTAACGTATCCATAAAGCAACCTACTAATAAAAGTAGAATGGTAATCAACATGATAATTACAATCTCATTCTCTGAGATAGATAATAAGAAGTTGGCAACCTGTGTTGGAATTTGTTCAATTGTCAGCAGTCGACCAAACGCCGTTGCAGAGCCAACAATAATTAAAACTGTTGCTGTTGTTAATGATGAATCTGCCAATAGTTTCGGCAGGTCTTTAATTTTAAGTTCACGATACAGGAATAGTCCTGCAATAATTCCGTAAACAACAGCAATAACCGCTGCTTCAGTCGGTGTGAAAATACCACCGTAAATACCACCGAGAATAATAATAGGAATAACCAGAGCCCATTTAGCTTCCCATAAAGTTTCCCAAATATATGATAAAGAAGTTTTGCGATCAGTACCGCGATACCCGTGCTTTTTAGAATAAACATAAGCCCAAGTCATCAATGCCAAACCGACAATTAAACCTGGGATGATTCCAGCAATAAACATGTCGCCAATGGAGGCACCACCAACAACTCCGTATATAACCATTGGAATACTTGGCGGAATAATAACACCAATGGAACCAGCAGCTGCCACGGTAGCTGTAGCAAATTTCTTGTCATACCCTTGTCTAACCATCGCTGGGATCATTATTCCACCAATAGCGGCAACAGTTGCCGGGCCTGAACCTGAAATAGCAGCGAAAAACATACAAGTCACAATAGTTGCCATCGCAAAGCCACCAGTTTTATTCCCAACGAGGGCATTTGCGAAATTGAAGAGCCTTTCAGATATGCCGCCTTTTCCCATAATTTCACCGGCAAGGATAAAGAAAGGTACGGCCATTAATGGAAACGAGTCAACAGCTGTAACTAATTCTTTCATTAGAAACGGAATCGGAATTGTTCCTGAATAAAAGATTGTAGCAAGTGTTGAAATACCGAGCGCAATACCGATCGGAACACTTAAAAGTAGGAGTAAGGCAAAGGAGCCAAATAATACTGCAGTTGTCATGTCTCATCCTCCTCTTCCTGATTCAGCAACCGGTCACGCTCGTCAGCAACATCGAGTTCTCGCTTTCCGATAAGCATTTTAAACTGTACATAAAGATTTTGTATTAAACGAATGGCAGCAAGTCCGAACCCTATCGGTGTCGCCATATAAACAGCTCCCATTGGAATGTGGAGTGCTGGAGAGTCCTGACCGAACCCGAGTAGTTGGTTAGCAATATCATATCCGTAGATTACTACGAATATCGAAAAAGCTAAGAATAATAAATTAGCTATCATGGCGAGTATAAGCTTTCCTCTGCCTTTTAATAACAGAAGCATCACGTCCACTTTAATGTGACGCTGCTTCTTAACACCGTAGCTAATGCCTATGTACACCAACCATATAAAAGCATAGCGTCCAAGTTCTTCAGACCACGACAAAGAATTCCCAGATACTCGCATAACAACTTGAAGGAATATAACACTTACCATAGTTATTGATAAGATCACGAGCAGAACTTCCTCTAACTTGCGGTCTATCGCTCTAATGATGTTCATAATAATTTCACCTCAACTGACCCTCATTTTAACTCTTTCACTCTGTAAAAATGAGAGAGGGTAGCTATGTACCCTCTCATATTCTATGAAAAATTACTCCTGTGCATCTTCGATGGCTTGGTAAACTTTTTCAACTGTTTCTTCACCAATCTTACTCTTATATTCATCGACAACTGGCTGAACAGCTTCTACCATTTCTTCACGAGCTTCTGGAGTGATTTCAGTGTAAGTCATGCCTTCATCTTGAAGTGACTGCAAGTACTTTTCATTTGCTTCACGGTTTAATTCTCGCTGATACTTACCTGCTTCTACAGCTGCATCTTTAACGATTGTTTGTTGTTCTTCACTCAAACCATCATAGAAAGATTTACTCATAAGAAATACAAATGGGCTGTAGATGTGGTGCGTGTTTGATACGTGATCTTGAGCTTCATAGAATTTTTGCAAGTAGATTGTTGCATATGGATTTTCTTGACCATCAACTGTACCTTGCTGCATAGCTGTAAATAGTTCAGTAAATGCCATTGGTGTAGGGTTTGCGCCTAATGCTTTAAAAGCATCTAAGTGTAGGTCATTTTCCATTGTACGAATTTTAAGTCCTTCAAAGTCTTCTTTAGTTGCAACAGCTCTCTCGCTATTCGTTAAATCACGGAATCCATTTTCCCAGTATGATAGACCAACCAAATCCTGACTTTCTAGCTTTTTAAGAAGATCTTGTCCAACTTCACCATCAAGTACTTGGTCTGCTACTTGCTCATTTGGAAATAAGAACGGAATATCAAATACGCTAAATTCAGGAACAAAGTTTGCTAGTGGTGCAGTAGATGGAATAGTAACTTCTTGTGTACCAAGCTGAAGTGCTTCAGTCATGGAACGGTCGTCACCTAGTTGACCACTGTGATACGTTTCAACTTTAATTGCACTATCTGTTTCTTCTTCAACAATCTCTTTAAACTTAAGTAAACCTTTATATTGTGGGTGGTCATCGTTAAGTCCAATACCAGCTTTAATTACTTTTTCTTCACCTGAAGCGCTTTCACTGTCACCATCACTAGAGTCAGAATCACTACTACTGGATTCAGAATCACCATTTCCACAAGCTGCAAGTGCTCCGATTAATAATACAAAACATAATAGCATAAATAATTTCTTCATTTGTAATTCCCCTTTTTTTAAAAAATTTATTTTTGAACGACCGCATGGCCGCCAAATTCATTCCTAAGTGCTGCAACTACTTTTCCAGAAAACGTGTCATTTTCTTGAGAACGACTACGCATCATAAGAGACATCGTAATAATAGGTGCTGCCATTTCCAGTTCTAAAGCTGTTTCAACTGTCCATTTCCCTTCACCTGATGTATTCATAACACCACGGATGTCTTCAAGTTTAGCGTCTTTAGAGAAAGCATTCTCCATTAACTCAATTAACCATGAACGAATGACAGAACCGTTATTCCATACTTTCGAAACGGCTTCATAATCAAAATCAAATGAACTCTTCTCTAAAATTTCATACCCTTCAGCGATCGATTGCATCATGCCGTATTCGATACCGTTATGAACCATTTTTAAAAAATGTCCACTACCAACGCGACCAGCATAATGGTAACCGTTTTCAACAGAAGTATCAGCAAAGAGTGATTCAATCACTTTAAATTGATCAGCGTCTCCGCCAATCATATAACATGCTCCCTGACGAGCTCCCTCTGTACCTCCGCTTGTGCCAACATCAAAGAAGAAAATATTTTTCTTCTGTAGCATTTCAGCACGCTGTAGACTTTCCTTATAATTGGAGTTACCGCCATCAATCACACGGTCACCGTCTTCAAGTAATTGGGAAAGTTCCTCAACAACTGCTTCGGTAACTTCACCAGCTGGAACCATCATCCATACAGTTCGCGGTCTCTCCAAACGATTAACGAGTGCTTTAAGATCTTCTGCAGGAATCGCTCCCTCGTTAGACATTTTTGAAATTTGTTCGGAGTTCACATCGTTCACGACGACTTGATGGTTATTATCTATGAGATTCAACCCTAGATTATAACCCATTTTTCCTAATCCAACTAACCCAACCTGCATATATCCAACCTCTCTCTCTAAGTTATATCTCGCTGAAATATTTTTTCTATAATTACGATTATACAATAATTTTTTTTTAATACAACCGCTTTCACGAAAAAAATTTTATTTCTTAAATTTCTTTGCCTTCGTTATGTTATCGTTTACAATTAAACATAATCGTATCGAATTATAGGAGGAAAAAAAATGACCGTGGCTCCAACTAAGCATGTCATGAATCGGATTCGTTCTTCGTACAATCTATTGAGTGACAAAGAAAAATTAATAGCCGATTATATACTAGAAAATAAAGAGAACATCATTCATTCAACAATTAATCAAGTAGCTGATAATCTTATGGTCGCTGACGCAACCGTTTTCAGATTTTGTAAAAGATTAGGTTTTAAAGGATACCAGGCAATGAAGATTGCCTTAGCATCTGAAACGGTCACCGCCATTAATGATATTCATGAAACAATTAACGAGACAGATACAGACCTCGAAATTACAGAAAAAGTTTTCCAAGCGAATATTCGAGCACTCGAATCAACTCGGGAAATTCAAAGTGAAGAAACATTAGCTGAGGCAACTAGGTTCTTATTAGAAGCGGAACGTGTTTTCTTTTATGGAAGTGGTGGATCTGGAATTGTTGCGCTAGATGCGCAACACAAATTTATTCGTACCGGAATGTCAGTACATGCCTATACAGATACCCACCTGCAGTTAATGTCTGCATCTCAGCTAACTGAAAATGATTTAGCGGTAGTAATCTCCCATACAGGTTCGAACAAGGACACACTCGATGTTGTTGAAGTAGCCAAGGAAAATGGAGCGAGAACTCTTGCGGTTACCAATTTCGCTAAATCACCATTAACAAAACTTGTCGATCTTTCATTATATACTGTGGCTCAAGAAACAGAATTTCGATCAGAGGCATTGGCCTCAAGAATTGCCGGACTTACCATAATGGATTCTTTATTAGTCAATTTCAGTAAAAGCACTAAAGGTAAATCTCAACAGTCTACACAAAGAATGCGTGATGCTATTTCGAGAAGACGAATGTAACGGAGAAAAAAATTGTAGAGTTGGTGGAATTCTTATCTTTTTGGTGAAATAAATCCGAAATTTGGTTGATTTACCGAAAAAGTTGTTGGAATTAACAAGACGATAACCATTCCCCAGGGTTATTAATTAAAATTAAGAGAGGCGTCCCACTGGATGTCTCTTTTTTGCTTTGCAGGAGTGATTCTTATTCTTGCCTGGGTTAGTTGTATCGAACTGATTCTTGCTTAATTAAGCCAATTTTTCCATAATTGAGCCGTTTTTCAATTTAATCAGTCTAAAGCATTGAATATTAAGACAAAAGGGGAAAACGAATAAGACAACCTTAATACAGCATATCCTTTTATAAAAGGAGAGGGTATCTTTATGGAGTGGTTAACGATTGCAGGGACGACCATCATAGTTAGCTCAGTTACCTACGGGTACTATATGCTCAACCAGAAAGATAAACCAGTCATTATGGAGCTGGATAAAATAGAATCTATTTTTTCAAAGTCTGATCAATCACCTAAACAAAAAATAACTAAAATTATCGATGAAACAGAGAAAACACTAGACATTGGAATCTTCTTGTTAACGGAAAATGATTTTGTCACTCATATTTGCAAGGCAACTAAGCGTGGGGTGAATGTCAGAATGATCACTGATAGAAAACAAACCTCTGAACTTTCCAAACAGACAGCTAATGTTCAAAAGTTAATTGAATCAGGGGTTCCTGTAAAAGTGAATCAACATGATGGTAATATGCATCTTAAAGTTATGATTAGTGATAAAAAGCTCACAACCTCAGGTTCTTATAACTTTACTTATTCAGCTGAAGAGAAAAATGATGAAGTTCTTGTTGTGATTAAAAGCAAAAAGATGGGGGAAGAGTGGACTGATAAATTTAATCAGATGTGGAAGGACAGTTCGGAATATAACCCAAGTCGAGCTGATGAAAAATTAGCGTAAAGTTTTTTAAGTTGTACTTGATAGGAGTAAGCAGGTACCTACTTTTAAACTCACGTCTCTGAGGTTTCGCTCAGAACGTGAGTTTTATTAAGATACAGAAACTCAATATCATCAACTTAAAAGCGACTCTCTATTTAAGTTGTGTTTCGATATGACCATCTATTAACAAAAGAAAAGTAGGAAGAGTTTACCGATCCAATTAGGATTAACTCTCTTTCATTAGTGTGGTAACACAATGATCAAATGCTAATTCCAGATATTGATTTAGTAATTCCTCAGATAAAGGAGCCCCTATCTTCGTACTAATAAATTGACGCCCTTGTATTACAAGCTCGTCCCTTTGAACATATCCTTGACTGCAATATTCAACAGTTAATATCTCTGGAACATCGTCAAAAAGAGATAGTTTTGGAACGACTAAATAATTATTATCAAGTATTAATAGTTCATATGATTTTGTACGAGCCCTTACCCTTGCTTCAATATCAGGATTCGCTTTCACTATGTCTGTCAAATGACTAAATAAATCCTTGAAATATAAATTTATTATAATTTCTGCGCTTTCTTTGGCTTGGGATTTTTCTTTTTCTTTAGTGATATTTTCTCGATTAAGGGCGTTTAACTCTTGTATGAAAGTTCGCTTATAACTCATATAATCCATCCTTCGCTAGGTGTTTTTTTAAAATTTATATGACATGAACATAGTTTCCACTTAATTTTTTTGGTAAACGTCCGATTCTCCTATATCCTTCGCTTCTACCTAGAGTAGAGTACGACACCATACATAAAAACTTACAATTAAGCAAGGATAATAGTCCCCAGTTTCTTTAAAATCCAATAACGTGGTATGCTAGAGACAAAGATAGGAGGTTGATTTATGTCAATTTCAACAGTTACGATAAAAGATAAGCAGGAATCTCGCCAGTTAGAAATTAAACGTATGGCTATTTATAAACAAAGTAAAATTGTCGAAGCCTCGGACGAACAGGGTAAAAATTACTATATTTTCTTCTATAATGAACAATATTTAAATTATGTATCATCTGAGAAGATTACCAAGCGGTCCCACGTCTCTGATTCGTTTCAAAAAGGTGTAACCATTACACCTCCCCACCCTATTATTGAAACGGTCCTATCCCATCAGCCTCATTTTAAAAAACAGAGTTTTAATGATCTTTTCAAGAAACTCCAACAGCAATACACACTTCAAGAAACAGCTTTAATCGCTAGCTACTTTGAATCTTTCATAAAAAAAGATAAACTACTTGCTTTAATCAAAACTCTTTTTTACAAGGAACGGCGTGATGGAAAATTATTATCCTGTTACCGGATTCTCCAGGTCCTCAAAGATTTTGCTCCCAATCACAATTTAGTTGATGCGTTCTCAGGTGACATACAATTCACCAAGTACGATGAACGTTACAAACATGGAGATGAGGCAATTCTTGCTAAAGATCCTATTTATGTAGAAAAAAAATTGTATTCATCTAAACATCATGATCACTCATTTCACAAGCTAGAAGCCATTTATAACAGGCAATCCCGACATCTCGATTTAATCGCCATTTATATACCTCGAGTGGTTCATACGCAAAATATCGATGATTACCGCACACTTCTTTCTTTAATTAGTGAACAGTTTGGCGATGTCAATACGTTGCCTATTCTAGAAGATTTGTATAAACGTGGCCTTGAACTAGAAACTCTCCACCATGATTTGCTAGATGCTTATATGGAATTCGGAAAACTTGAAGACGTTTTAACTTTGATCAGTGAAAAAGAGCTTGCGTTAGAGCCCTCCCAGTATCAAGAGTTAGTAACTATTGTGAAGCAGAAGGAAATTTCAGCTGATTCTATTCCTCCTGAAGAGTTACGAAAATTAATTTTAACTTTATGTGAGTCTAAAGATGACCAAGCTTCTGACATTTTACACCAAGCGGTAACGTCCTTACTTCAAGGTCACACTCTTTCGTACATACTAGAATGGGCTAAACCACTAAGAGGTATTCCTACTGCTGAACCAATTTTACAAAATGTCGATGAGATGAACGATATTTCTGAGGATCCTAACCAACAACGAAGACTTGGTGAACTCTATCACTTCTTTCAACACCATCACCAAGCCATTGAGTGTATGAGTTGGGATATGGAATTGAGCAAAGAAGATCCCCAACCTGTCCAATGGTTAGCAAAACTTTATCACGAGTTGGGCATGGAGGAAGAACACAAAGCTTATCAGCAGCTTTATATTGATATGGTGAAGCGAGCTTAAAACCATTAAAAAGTGCCAGAACACGGATGATTGTGTTTGGCACTTTTGCTTTATCTATGACGAATAACCGTTATAAATATAATATTGGCTTCGGTACCTTGATGGTATCTTTTTCAATCGAACAATTATCCTGCTTATCTTTTACAAGGGAAGTACAAGCTTCGGGAAAATCATAAGGGATAAACTGCTCATAGTTCTTCGGAAATATTTCCGCATCTCGATAGTCATTTACTGGGTGATCAATAGATCTTGAGCGGCTATTCCGTTCTGCTTTTAGGTGGCTAACAACAAGAGATCCAATATACCTCCCTAATTTCAATGCTTCATCATTATCTGAGGGAAAATGAACTCCGGCATACAAACGACTAATTGAATCGTCTTCTGCTATTTTTTTTAGTCTTTTGGATTCCCGAGGGAAAAAGTAACTCAGTACAACCTGTGCACATCCTGACATCGTGGCATGCCCTGATGGATAGGTGGGGAATCGCGGTGTACATAGAATTGTTTTCATTTCTTGATCATATTGGTCAGGTCTTGCTACATCCCATTTGTATTTTAAATCCCATACTATGATCATTGTGTCATTGATTGCACCCTGCACAGCTGCCAATATTCTTGCTGCCTCAGTGGGACCAATACTATAAGTATCAATGAGGCGATCAATAACCGGCGTCCACTGTTTTGTGGGGGCTCCTGTTCCATAATATACCGCAATTTCTTTTTGCTCTTCGGTAAGATACTTTAATGTTTTTTGAACCGTACGTAACTCCCTTTCAAAATCAATGCGATCAGGGTGTACGATTGGCAGACGCATTCTTCCTCCTTTAGGATCTAAAAATTCCCCGCTTCTGTCTCGCTTTAAAAAACTTAATGGCCATGATCCAGCCAGAGGAGTAACCGGGTCAGTAGGTGGGGTCCGTTCACCAGCATAAGGGATTTCTGACCAACGTAAATATGTGTTACTCAATTTCATCATCTCCAATCCTTCATCCTTTATTTTATGAAGAAGAATTAGAAATGAATGGACTCTTCAGGAATTTTTTATAATAGTATGTGAGTTCTCGGATAATTAATGTAGTTTAAATAATAGCTTTTTCGACTATTCAGATGTACAATAGTATTTATACAAAAACAGAAAATTCTAAATAAACTAATTAATTTCCTAGGGGGTTATTATGGATAACAGAAAATATTTAAAGAAAACCATACAATTAGCAGTGGAAAACGCTCGGAATGCTGATGGTCCATTTGGTGCGATTGTCGTTGATAAATTTGGTGATATTATCGGAACGGGACAAAACAAAGTCACCGCCTCAAATGATCCAACAGCTCACGCAGAAGTTCAGGCGATCAGGCAAGCTTGTGAAAATTTAGATACTTTCCAACTAACAGAGTGTACTTTATATACCAGTTGTGAACCTTGTCCTATGTGTCTAGGAGCTATTTATTGGGCTCGAGTGGAAAAAGTATTCTATGCTGCTGATCAAAAACTTGCAGCGGCCGGAGGATTCGACGATCAATTTATCTACGAAGAGATTAATAAAGACTATGATAAAAGAAAAATCCCTTTTTATTCGATCGATTTAAAAGAAAAAAATGCACCGTTTGAAGAGTGGCATAAGCAAGAACAAAAAGTGGAATATTAGAAAAGGAGTTCCAGTCTCTAGAGTAGACTGGAACTCTTTTATTTAAAATGCAAATTTCTCTGATAACATTGCAAAATTACATTTATTTCCTCAGAATTGTTCCCGATTACAAAATCACTTAGAGTGTTTATTCAGGCATTATAAACTTTACATAATAGTTCCTGGCCAACGTTTATCTTCTATCTATAGAATATAGAATTAACATTAATCGTTAGAATATTCTGACGATTAATGTTATAATATATAGATCTTATAACACAAATGCAGGTGAAGACAATGGGAGAGACTCTGTTGAAAGAAAAATTATGGACATTAAAATTTATTACATTAATCCTTTCTACATTTATGCTTTTCCTAGGCTTCCAAATGCTATTACCTACATTACCTGTCTACGTAAAAGATCATGGGGGCGATAGCACATCCGTTGGTCTAGTTATTGGTATGTTTACGATTACTGCTTTAATAATACGCCCATTTGCTGGCTCAGCAGCTGATCGGATGGGGAGAAAACCCATATTATTAATCGGCTTACTGATTACAGTCATTTCCATTTTCAGTTACATAATAGTAACAACAGTTCTTCTTCTTTTATTGCTAAGGCTTGTTCATGGATTAGGGTGGGGAATGTCAACTACTATATATGGAACGATTGCTTCAGATATTGTCCCCTCTGATCGCCGGGGTGAAGGAATGGGTTACTTTGGTTTATCGATTAGTATAGCAATGATGGTTGGGCCATTACTAGGAATTTGGATAATGAATGTATTTGGTTTTTTTATATTATTTCTTCTATCAGCTCTTTTCTCAATAGGTTCATTACTCCTCTCAAATTTTAAAATATACGATTCCAAAGGTAACAATCCAAGGCCAGCAAATACAAGACCTTTCTTGGAAACCCTTTTTGATGTAAAGGCTCTATTCCCTTCACTCCTTATGTTAATCATCGCCATTACCTACGGTGGTATTGTCAGCTTCATCACACTTTTTGCGGAAGAAAAACAATTAGATAATGTAGGGTGGTTTTTCTTTGCTAATGCTTTATGTCTTATTATAATCAGACCCATTGCAGGGAAAATATTTGATCGTAAAGGGCATTTTCTTGTTTTATTTCCTGGGGGAATTCTTGGAATCACCGCTCTTTTCTACATATCCTATACCAATTCACCCATCGACTTAATTGTTTCTGCAATCTTATATGGGTTTAGTTTTGGATTAATTCAGCCATCTCTGCAGGCGTGGACGATCAACCGATCTTCCCCAGAAAAACGAGGAGCAGCAAATGGCACATTTTTCTCAGCATTTGACTTAGGGATTGGGATAGGCGCGATATTACTCGGGGCGTATGCTAACTTTACCAGTTATTCTTCTATGTACAAACTTTCCGCTTTTATCTTCGTTATTTATTTGCTCGTGTATGGGGTATATATATGGGTATCGAAAAATAAAAAAACCTCTAATAAATCAGTTAAAAGGACCATTTCCTCTTAAAGGGAAATGGTCCTTTTGGTTAATTTTTATCATTGTAAACTAAATCTTTAGCTTTTGCTTCTGCTCGTCGGCGATGTAAGATAGGTTCCGTATAACCGCTTGGCTGTTCTGCCCCTTTGAAAACGAGTTCACACGCAGCTTGAAAAGCTATCGAATTTTCATAGTCTACCGACATTGGACGATATTCTGTGTCACCAGCATTCTGTTTATCTACTATTTTTGCCATGTTCTTCATTGCATCTAGCACCTGCTCCTTTGTTACAATTCCATGATGAATCCAATTTGCCAAATGCTGACTAGAAATACGAAGAGTCGCACGATCTTCCATTAAGCCAATATTATTAATATCTGGAACTTTAGAACAACCAATTCCAAAGTCTATCCAACGTACTACATAACCTAAGATTCCTTGGGCGTTGTTTTCGATTTCATTTTGTATGTCGCTAGGACTCCATTCAGAATTATTAGCTAATGGGATTTCTAATATATTAGCACGAAAATCTTGAGGTTGTTGAACTAATTTATTTTGCACAGAATGTACATCTATATGGTGATAGTGAAGGACATGCAGCGTGGCTGCAGTAGGAGAAGGAACCCAGGCTGTATTTGCTCCTGCTTCCAATTGACTTCCCTTTTGCTCCATCATCGCGTTCATCAGTTCAGGCATAGCCCACATTCCTTTGCCGATTTGAGCATGACCTTGAAGACCTGTTTCAAGTCCGATAGTTACATTTGATGTTTCATAGGATCGAAGCCAATTAGAGCCTTTCATATCTTTTTTCCGAATCATTGGACCCGCTTCCATTGATGTATGAATTTCATCACCCGTTCGATCTAAGAAACCTGTATTAATAAAAGCAATTCTTTCTTTTACTTCATGAATACAGTTTTTTAAATTCAACGTAGTTCGACGTTCTTCATCCATTACTCCAATTTTTATTGTATATCGTGCTAAACCAAGCATGTCTTCGATTCGATTGAAAAGTGTATTAGCAAAGGCCACCTCTTCTGAACCATGCATTTTCGGTTTTACAATGTAAATTGATCCTTTTGTGGAATTTTTTTGTTGTGAATTTTTTATTACGTCATGTTTGGCAATAAGGCTCGTTATAACTCCATCCATAATGCCCTCTGGAATCTCTTGATTATCTTTGTCTAAAATAGCATCTGTTGTCATTAGATGACCAACATTACGCATGAACATAAGTGAACGACCACGCAAGGTGATGTCTTCCCCTGAAGAGGAACTATAGACGCGGTCTTCATTCAAAGTACGGGTTACTGTTGTACCATTCTTCTCAAAAGACGTAGACAATTCACCTTTCATTAAACCTAACAAATTGCCATAAAGTAACACTTTATCCTCAGCATCAACGGCAGCTACTGAGTCTTCGCAGTCCATAATGGTGGTTGTAGCAGACTCCATTAAAAGGTCTTTAACCCCTGCGTCATCTGTTTGACCAATTGGATGATTTCGGTCGATTTGGATTTCTACATGTAATCCGTTATTTTGTAATAGGATAGCGGAAGGCTCTTCAGGAAATCCTTGATACCCTTCAAATTTTGTAGGCTCTAGAAGACCAACTACTGTTCCGTTGTTTAGGGTTACTGATAATCCCTTGTTTATGATGGTATATTTTATAGCTTCTTTATGGGAGTAATTTTCCAATGGTGCCACTTGATCAAGAAAATCTTTTGCATAGGCAATTACTTTTTCTCCCC
This sequence comes from Halobacillus seohaensis, assembly GCF_042663045.1. Taxonomy (NCBI): domain Bacteria; kingdom Bacillati; phylum Bacillota; class Bacilli; order Caryophanales; family Bacillaceae; genus Halobacillus; species Halobacillus seohaensis. The sequence goes on from NZ_JBHSZV010000025.1 coordinate 90,545, forward strand.
GAAGAGGATTATAAGATCCTCCAGGTTCGGCACCACCTTCATTATTAATCACATCTGTACCATAAAGAGAATCATAAAGACTTCCCCAGCGTGCATTGGCTGCATTAAGAGCATAACGAGCATTATCTGCCGGAACAACTAATTGCGGACCAGACTGAGTAACCACTTCATCATCAACATTTTGGGTAGATACGTTAAAATCTTTTACTTCCGGTTCTAGATAACCGATACCTTGCAAGAATGCTTGATAAGATGCAGAATCCTCGACCTTTTGATTCTCCTTGTGCCACGTATCCACTTTCTTTTGGATATCTTCCCTTTTAGCTAGCAAAGACTGATTTTCTGGGGATAGATCGGTTATTAATGACTCAAAATCCCTCCAGAAACAGTCACTACTTACCCCACTTTCTGGAAGGGCTTTCAAATTAATGAACTCATAAAGGTTAGATGCGATTTGAAGGTTGCCTATGTTTACATAGTCTTTCATCTGCTACTCCTCCTTAAAAAATACTCTTTTTTCATTGCACTCTTAAAAATAAAATCTCGATGATTTTCCCACCAATATATACTCCCGCCACTCCGAGAACCCCGGCTAAAACCGGAGGAGCAGGTAAAGGCAGTTTAATTAATTTAAACACTACTCCTATCACTATTCCCGCTAGCATCGCCATGAGAGCTTCTTTCACCATCCCAATGCCTCCCTTACCAAACCTTTTCTAATTAAAACTACACTTCCACCTTTTCGATCACTTTTTTCAAATTGGTTTCGTAAGGTGCTGAAATGACGCCTTTTTCAGTTATTATTCCGCTAATTAAATGATTTGGTGTTATATCAAATGAAGGATAAAGTGCGTTTGTACCTTCTGGAGCAATGGGCATTCCTTTAAATTGAGTCACTTCACTAGGATTGCGCATCTCAACTTCAATAGATTTTCCGCTTGGTGTATTAAAGTCTATTGTGTGACTTGATGTTGCTGTGTAAAAAGGAATTTGATGTTCTTTAGCTGCTAAAGCATGCATATAGGTTCCTACCTTATTAGCCAAGTCGCCATTCGCAGACACTCTATCTGAACCGACAACAATTTTATCGATTTTTCCCTCACTCATACAAAAACCTGACATATTGTCTGTAATTAATGTATGAGGAATACCAAATTTCTTCAGTTCTAGGGCAGTAATTCTTGCTCCTTGTAAGTAAGGTCGTGTTTCACAAGTGTATACATGAATATTTTTCCCTTGTTCATGTGCTGTTCTAATTACGGAGAGAGCTCTCCCTCCATAACCGGCACCACCATAAGCACCAGAGTGGCAATGGGTCATAATTGTATCACCATCTTCGATTAATGCAGCACCATGCTCTCCTAATTTATACTCAAATTCTAATTGGCGTTTAAGAATAATAACAGCTTTCTTTTCTACCTCCGAAATAAGGTCTTCACCGCTTCCCTTGGCTACTGACACCATTTCATCAACAGTTTTCATCAAGTTTACTGCTGTAGGGCGTGTACTTTTCAACAAGTCTCCCGCTTCTTTGACAGCTTGGGCATTACCATTTGACTTTAAAGCTGTTAGGAAAATCCCGTAAGCTCCACAAATACCAATCGCTCCAGACCCACGGATCATCATAGAACGAATTGCTTCCCCTAACTGTTCCACCTCAGTAAAAGTATGAATTTCTTCATCAAACGGCAGTTTCCTTTGATCCAACACTTTTAGTGAATCATTTTCAAACCATATGGGAAGAGCAAGTTCTTTATCTTTAAAATTGTTTACAAGTTCTTCAATTAGTCTCATAAAAAACCTCTCCCTGTTCACTGTTTTTAATTTTAATAGTCTGCTCAATCGTCAGGCTAAGTTAAATTTGATAACATATGATTAATTAGTTACAGCATTTTTTTCACCCACGCGCAGTTGTGAAAGAATATAGGCCTGTTTTGCTGTCGCTTCAGCAAGGTCTACAACATTATAGGCGGCTTCTAATGTAGGCCCGACAGAGCACACACCATGGTTCTTCATTAAAGTAATTTTAATATCAGGATACTTCACATATACGTCCGTTACATGCTGAGCTAAATCTGTAGATCCAGAAGGGGCTACATCAGCAATAGGCACATGTCCTAGTAGTTTCTGAGCTGTAACAGTAGGAAGGGGAAGTTCCACTCCTAAGCATGCATATCCGATGGAATAATTAGGATGACAGTGAACAACTGCATTAACGTCAGGACGAACTTTAAGAATTCCTAGATGAAAACCAATTTCCTTCGAAGGTTTTCCTAGACCTTCGATAACTTCCCCGTCCATATTTACAACCAGTGCATCTTCACGGCTTACTTCTCCTAGGCTAATTCCACTTCTTTTAATTAATACATGGTCAGTTCCTGGGATCCGCACACTAATATTTCCGCCCGTAGCCTGTGTATACCCCTTTTGATAAACTTTATGGGAAACATATTGTAATTCTTTTTTTAATAAATCTAAACTCATAATTAAACCCTCCTATTTGTAAAAATCCTGATAAAACTTATCGAAATATGGTTCTAACTCCTCAGCCATCTTAAGTGCCTGACGAGAATTTTCCATTATATCTTTAGAGCGTTGCTGTACACGCTCAATTATCTTTTGTTCATCAAATGCAAGGATTCTCTTATTTCGAAGTACCCACTTGCCTTTTATCATCACCGAGTCTACCGATTGACCATTTTCATGAAAGACAAGTTGTGAGATAAGATCATTGGCCTCTGCCAACTTGGTTGTATTTCTGTTTAAAAGGACAAGATCCGCATCATAACCTCTTGAAATCTTCCCGCGATAGTTGTCATATGCCATCATATTTGCACCAGAAACTGTTGCCATTTCAAGAACATCTAGTGCCTGTAGCCAATCGCGATACTCCAAGTTACTCACACGCGACACCATTGCAGCTAACCTCATCGTTTCAAAATGATTATGGGTTGTCCCACAGTTTGTTGCATCTGTTCCTATACCTACACGCATACTATTCTTAACATAGGTTGAAATAGGGGCTATTCCGCTCCCTAAAATCATATTGCTTGCGGGGTTATGAATGATAGAAACCTGCTTATCTCTTAATTTTTCAATTTCTGAATCATTTAACCAAACGGCGTGGGCGACAGATAGTTTATCGTTAAGTAAATCTTGATCATTCAGTCGTCCAATCAATCCATTAAAATATTTATCGCGTCCTACTTCTTCTTGAATCTTTGTCTCTAAAAGATGGGTATGAACTTTCAAATCAAATTCAACGCTTAACTCTTTACATAAACTGAGAGTATCATTGCTACACCTCTGGGGAGCGTTTGGGCCAAGCATCATATGAATTTTTCCGTTTTTTTTATGCCACTTTTTAATAATATTTTTATAAAACGCTCTTATTTCATTTATAGACTTAGGTTCTTTTGTCTCGCGCTTTTCTAGGATATAATCAGGTAATGGAATATCTAGAAATTGTTCGTCAGAGATGTCTTGCATCATAGGGGCCAATGATACTTGCATTCCTGATTCCTCATAGGCTTTTAAAGCAGCATCAATTCTGTCTATATGCGGAAAATGATCAATGCATCCTGTTACACCGCTCCGAATCATTTCCGCAGCCCCTAATAATACAGCGAGATAAATGTCTTCATCCGTTAATGAATGACCATAGGCGACAGTGTACAATGACCAGATTTCCAATGGAAGATTATTCTCCGTTCCTTTCAAGAGGTTGGAATAGGAATGATAATGAGCATTTGTCATTCCAGGCATTACGATGTCCCAATTTGCATCAATCACTTCCGTAGCATCTACATTTGGACAAGCTTGTCCTTTTTCGTGTGGAAAAATGTTAGATATTTTTCCATCTTTTATAAAAATGCTACCTTTTACGATTCCCTTATCAACTTCCATGGTAATGATTTCTGCATTTTTAATTAAAGTTGACATAGTAGCACTCTCTACACATTTGCTTCACTAGTTTCTGATTTCTCCAGTTTCTCTTTACGTGCAGATAGCGCTCTTTCATAAGCTTCATGGGCGATAGATGGTTTATCATCTGAAATACGTTCGATAGTTTTCAAAAATAAGTCTTTAATTTTTTGTTGATTATCAATCACTACATTTTTATGTGTATCTAGATCAGGCGGAACATCGGTTGTACCTGCTGCTAAATCTGTTGAAATAGTCACTACTGCATAAGCAATTCCTAGTTCTCTTGCAAGGATTGCTTCAGTAGCATTCGTCATCCCTACAACATCCATGCCCCACTGTTTATAAATGTTAATTTCTAATGCAGTCTCATAGCGAGGACCATCGACACAAATATAATTAGCTTTTGGAGTAACCTCATAACCTAGTTCGTCTGCAGCGTTCAAGAAGCTCTGGTTAAGATCAGGACAATATGGCTGGGTAATTTCTACAGAGTATTTTCCGTATGTGGTCACACGTTTCGTTGTGACATCCATAAATTGATCCAACAACGCGAATGCCCCTACTGGAATATCTGGGTTTAGTGACCCTACAGCACACATAGCTATTACGTGGTTTACCCCTAGCTCTTTTAATGCCATCATATTTGCACGGTAATTGATTTCATGGGCGAGAGAATCATGCGACTGTCCATGCCTAGGTAGGAAAAAAATCTCCTTCCCTGAATGCTTTCCTTCATAAACAATTACTTCACCATATTCCGTGGATACTGTAGTTTCCTTCATTCCATCTACTAAATTATAAAAACCTGTTCCGCCAACAATTCCTATTTTCATTAGTCTTTTCCTCCTTGTTTTTTGAAATTAATTATATTTTTGGTTTAAGAGTTTAAGAGTTTAATAGTGAAGGATAAAAGTAAGATTTTCCTGATCGTTCTTTCAACTCGTCCCAGTGTTTTAAAATTTGGGTAGCCTCCGTAGCGACTGCGATAGATTGTTCCACACCTTCTCCTTTATAGGCAAACTCATCTTTTACACGATTTGCAACAGCAGTGAAAATTGCTCCAGCTCTTAAGTTAAATAAACTACTAAGGGTGAAGACAGTAGCTGCCTCCATTTCAAAATTTAAAACTCCTGCTTTTTGCATATCATTCATAATAGTATCCATAAAACTTTGATTGTAATTGTTGTAACCAGGGCGTCCCTGACCACAGAAGAAGGAAGCAGATGTGTAGCCAATTCCCACATGATACTTAACACCTAAACGCTCGGCAGCCTCAATCAATGACATAACTACTTCCTGGTTGGCAATAGCCGGATATTTGGCATCTACGTACTGATCACTTGTCCCATCATAACGAACCGCCCCTGCGCAAATAATTAAATCACCTGGTTCAATATGTTCTTGCATTGCCCCACAAGTTCCTACGCGTATAAAGGTTTCAGCTCCAATTTCAGCTAATTCCTCAAGGGCACTGGCTGTAGATGGACCTCCAGCCCCTGTAGAACACGCAGAGATATCTACACCACCGACTTTTCCAGTGTATGTTACGTGTTCTCTGTAAGTAGCAATATGTTTCTTTTCATCCCACTGTTCCGCCATTTGTCCTACTCTTTCGGGGTCTCCTGGTAAAAGTACATACTTTGCTACATCTCCAGGACGACAACGGATATGATATTGCGACTGATCCTCTAATTCTGGTCGATTTGCTTTTGATTTCCATTTAAGATCTTGAGCCAATTTTAATGCCCTCCTCGTTTTTTTCTTTCATCAATTTTAAAACGGAATGAATAGTTAAATAGGTTTTGTTTTCTTCTACATAAGACAGGCCATTTGCTAATGATGTGATTTGTGGGGGTTGAAGTCCTGCTTCTGCCATTATTCCTCTATCTGCAAAAACCGTGTCTGCTTGATCATCCGCAATTTTTTCACTTTGATGCATAACCACTGTGCGGCAATTTAATTCCCCTATTAAATGCATGTCATGAGTAATTAATATGACAATATGGCCATGTCTTTGGAACATGCGAACGAGTTCTAGTACGCGTATACACCCCTTATGGTCCTGTCCTGTAGTAGGTTCATCTAATACAATAACTTGTGGTGAAATTGCCATAATAGAGGCCATAGCCACTTCTTTACGCTGGCTTGAGTTTAGATCAAAGGGATTCTCGTCCAAAATGTCCTGAAGCTGGAATAATTCTATCGCTTTCCTTACCCGCTCTTCTGTTTCCTCTTCAGACATCTTTAAGTTTTTACACCCATATGCGAGTTCCTGGCTAACCTTAGGTAAGAAGGTCTGGTGATTCGGATTTTGGAAAACATATCCAACAAGACTAGATAATTTTGCTATCCTTTCTTTTCTTGTGTTTAAATCTCCTACTATAACCTCACCCTTAGTTGGCATTAATAACCCGTTAAAATGTTTAACTAGAGTAGTTTTGCCTGAGCCATTACTTCCTAAAATCGCAACTACTTCATTCTCAAAGATGTCTAAATCAATATCTTTAATAGCTGTAACTCCATTGGGATAAACATGAGACACATTTCTTACCGAGATATATGGCTCCATTTTATTGGCACCTTCCTTTTAAATAATCAGACACCCTTGTAAGCGCTTTCTAAGATTTTTATTGATTCTTCTAATTTTGTTGATAATTTTAGCTCTTGATCAAATTCTCGATTATATTGGTAAAGAAACTCAGTTACCTGCGGAGCATGAAGCGTTAGTTCATGTAACTTTTCAATTTCCGTGAATACCTCGCTCGATGTCCCAAGCATTTGAATTTCTCCTTCACTTAGAACTAGGACCCTATCACAGTATTCAGCAATTCTTTCTACTTCATGATCAATAATAATCCCTGTCATGCCATAATCCTTAAGGTTTCTCAACACACTATATACTTCATTTTTCCCTTTTGGATCAAGCATGGAAGTAGGTTCATCCATGATCAGTATCGTAGGACGCATAGCTAGTACAGCAGCGATGGCCAAACGTTGTTGTTGTCCTCCTGATAAAGCTAATGGGCTGCGTTTTTCAAAACCGGATAGTCCTACCTGTTGGAGGGCATCTTTTATTCGAGGTTCCATCTCTTTTCTTGGAACTCCTAAATTCCCCATTCCGAATGCTACTTCCTCTTCAATCGTCATCTGACTTAATTGATTTTCTGGTTCTTGAAATACAAAACCTACGTGTTCAGACATTTTTGCCACATTACCTTGATGGACATCCATTCCTTTAACGTATACCTTCCCTTCCAATTCACCACTAATGACTTGGGGGACTAGTCCGTTAATACACATGGCTAGAGTTGATTTCCCTACACCAGTTGGTCCTATAATTCCCAAAATTTCTCCATGATCTACTGAAAAATTAATGTTCTTCAATACTTTTTCATCTGTATCAGGGTATTGAAAAGATAAACCTGAAACTTCAATTGCCTTTTTACTATCTGGCATCGGCTAAACCTCCCACATACAGCTGAATTCGTTTAAATACAAACTTAACGATCATAAAGCCAAATACCACCCATGTTCCGAATAGAGAGTAGGTGAGTAAAGCATCTGTTGTTAAATTGAGTGATCCGCTCATATAAAGCCTTAAGTAAATCTCAAAGGCTAAAAACAATGTAATTCCGAAGAGAAATGCATAGTCTCTTGAACCAATTTTCGTATCACGCAAACTCGTTTTATTGCCTTCTCTACTAAATGCTCTACATTCAAGTACATAAGATAGTTGGTGAACTTTCATAAAGGTAATGATAAAAAGAGGAGCAAAAATGGGAACTAAATTTTTAACTCTTTGAATTAAATTCCCCTTCACATCTAAACACCTAGCTTGCTGTGCCTCCATAACAATTTTCGCCTCTCGAGCGATGATTGGTATAATTTGAAAGGTGGACAACAAAATAAAGGCAAAGGAATGCGGAACTTTCCATTTCACTAACGCGGCGGCCATATCTGACGGGTGAGTTGACATGACAAACAGTACGGCTGCTGTACCAATAACAAGTATTCTAAAAGACATCACGCTAGCATAAACCATAGATTCATATTTAAAAGTAAGTCCTCCAATCTCAAAGACTGGTGTGACTCCAATCGGATTATAAATTCCATGAACTGTCATAATGAGTACAGCAAATAGGAGAAGAAACTGAATAGAAATTAAGTAAGGCTTCACCAATTTCGAGATGACTACTAACGGAAATAATGCCACTAGAAATAACAATTGCAGTGCTGGATCATTCAATATAAATGAACTAAGAACAACAAAAGCAACAAATATCATTTTTGTTCGAGGATCCAAACTATGAATAAAGCTGTCTTTTGGCATGTATAAACTGTTCACGCACTTTTCCTCCCTTTTCAACCCTCAAATGGGCTTTTTGATTTTAGGATGGGTCTTTTTGTTCCGCTACTTGACTTGTAGATTCCCTCTCTATTAAAGAAGGCTGGAAAGTAATTGTTTCCTTGAAGTTTTTACCCTTTCCAGAAGTTTGAATAGCCAATTCCACTGTCTTTTCAGCCATTTCTGTAATAGGAGTCCTAATTGTAGTAAGCGGTGGAAATACAATTTCAGCAAACTGTGAATCATCAAAACCAATAACCGAAAGTTCTTCAGGAATTAGTATATTAAGTTCTCTTGCTGCCTTATAAACACCAACTGCAATAGCATCATTTGCAGCAAAAATGGCAGTGGGCCTATCGGACAAGGACAACAATTCTTTTCCTTTGTTGTATCCGCTCGGAATCTTAAATTCATCTAGTCTGATATGATTTTCGTAAGACTCTAATCCACTGTCCTTTAACGCTGATTCATATCCCTTCAGCCGTTCCATAGTTGAGTAGCTGTTGTGTTGGCCTCCAATAAAACCAATTTTTTTGTGGCCTAATTCCAAAAGATGATTTGTAGCCTGGTACGAACCTTCAAAGTTATCTACTAATACCTCATCAAGTTGAACATCGGTGACTTTACTACCTAAAATAATAAAAGGAAAATCTGATCTAGTTTTTATAATCTCTTTGATGTTTCTATCATTCATTTCAGGAGTAGAAAAAATAATCCCGTCTACTCCTTTTCTAAGCAAGAAGTTAATATAATCTGCTTCTTTATCTAAATCATTATCTGTATTGCAAAGAATGACATTAAATCCGAATTGGTTTGCTTGATCTTCAATTGCTCGGGTTAATTCCCCATAAAAAATGTTTCTTATATCCGGGATGATTAACCCGAGGGTTGATGTCTGTTTCTTTATCATCGCAGTAGCAACCATATTTTTCTGAAACTTCAGATCTTCTACTGCTTGCGTTACTTTTTCTTTTGTTCCCGTGCTTGTGTATCCGCTATTATTTAAAACCCTAGAAACAGTTGAAATAGATACATTGGCTACTTTCGCTACATCCTTGATCGTGACCATCTTTCTCACTTCCAATCCTTTTGTGGAAACGTTTTCCTACAAGGATAAAAATATATTTACTATAAGAAAATATCCTTGGGATGAAAACGTTCTCTGAGTTGTTTTTATTATACTGTTAATCACGGTTAAATTGCAACAATTTTCTGATAATTAACGTTTAACTTTAATTCAACATGAGCACTTAGTGGAAACGTTTCCCTAAGTCAAAAAGTGTGAAACACATTCTCATAGAATTAGACAGGTGTACTATTTTTCATTTTAATGACTGAATTTTTAAGAGATCCTATTCCTTCAATTCTACACTCAATTTCGTCACTATCTTTTAGAAACTCTGCACCAATAGGACTTCCAGTTAGAATGACATCCCCTGGCATCAGTGTCATTACATTACTTAGATAAGAAATCATCTTTTTAATGGAAACGATCATTAAATCCGTTTTGCTATCTTGTTTTTTTGTACCATTATGAATGGCTACGATACTAGCTGTTGATGGGTCAAAGTCAGTTTCAATAACAGGGCCAAGTGGGGTGAAAGTATTAAAAGATTTACCAATTGTCCAATGGCCATCTTCATGAAAATATTGTGGGGCCGTTACATCGTTCCCAACCGTATAACCAAATATATAATCATTTACATTTTCTTCTTTTATTTTAGCTGCCTCTTTTCCAATAACTACAGCAATTTCAGATTCGAATTTTACTTCTTCGATAGAATCTGGAATCTTTATTTCAGATTCTGGACCTGTAACAGAAGAAAGAGATTTAAAGAAAAATACAGGCATTTCAGGCGTATTCTCCGGAAGGTCTTTCTTATCCGCCACAAAATTTGCTCCAATTCCAATAATTTGATTCGGTTTGATAGGTGATAATAGCTGAACTTGATCTTCAAGATAGGTCTCGCCTGTATATTTCCAAGTATTAAAAATATCTCCGCTAATTTCATTTATGCCTACTGATGTAAGTAACCCTTGCCTTATGCCACAAACATCCTTCATTTCAAACCTTACAAACTTCATAATTCTACCTCCTGTTTTCACTTTTATAATTATGGAAATAGCCAAAGGGCTCAGTAAACTCTGGCCATTTCCATAAGGGATAATAAATGTTTATGATTGATTTCTATAACTTTCTTTTATAAAATAATGGTAAGTACCTAACGCATCAAAACAACAAGTCTCCGAAAATTTGTTGTTTTGATGTTTTTTTATGCTGAAATTTTCTTATCTTTATCTTTAGTAACGCCAATCTTGTTTCTGATCTCCTTTGCGTTTGGCAAGAATCGCACGGGAAAAGTTTTTAAAATCATCCACACAATCCAAAAAGTTAGAACCTTATCTGCCACCGTGCCTGGGATATTTGCAATAAAGGCAGCATTAAAAATTTCTGTGCCCGATGCAATTAATCCAGCCGTTAATATATCAACAGTATGTCCAGAAAAACCACCGAAAACGTAAACGGAAATGACTGTTGATAAAACTGAAGCCAACAAACCTACAATCGTACCACTTACAATAACTTTCCAAGTCTTCTGGAACCAACCTTTCTTAAAGAAGAAGTAAGCTAAAAAAGCAACGAATATTCCCACAGCAGCGAATGGAAGATATGTCCACCGAACAATCAGCGCAAGGATTACATTCGTCATTAAAGCAGTAACAGCTCCCCAAAGGGGTCCAAGTACTATAGCATTTAATACAGTTCCTATATTATTTAAGAATAATGGTAGCTTTAACATTTCAACAATAGAGTTTGCTACCCAGTTTAAAGCAATCCCAGCAGGAATCATCGCAACGATAAAACTTGAGTTCTTTTTCATCATCTTTAGATTTCCCTCCTTAATGGTTGACTAGATTGATAGTCTTGTCCAATAACCTCCCCTCTTTCACCTTTTTAAAAATTTCCATTACCGTCTTCAACCACCTAACAAATGTAAAAACGTTTCCACAAACAACAAAAATTTTAGTGGTAGTCTGTTAAAACGATTTCTTATTTGTTTATTATACATGAAACCATTTTAATTTCAACAATATTTAGAAAATTAAAACTATTACGATTCAAAAGTCCTTCTTTCTCTAACTTATCAATAAAGTTTTGATATCTAAAGACCCATAATAGAGGAACAAAAATCCTTAAAGTGACAATGAGTCCGTCTTTCTTAAAATAGGACAAGTACTTTATGAATAGTATCGTATATAAGATGACTTTAAATAAGGAGAGAAACTATGCGAATACATGTAGTTCAGCAAGGAGACTCGATATGGCGAATAGCACAGATTTATGGTTCGAGTATTAACCAAATCATTTTAGTTAATCAACTGGATAACCCTAACAGATTAGTGATAGGTCAAGCGCTTGTTATCCCTGAAACTAGTCGTGAGTATGTCGTCCAGCCAGGGGATAGTTTATGGTCGATTGCTCAATCCTACGGTGTTTCCATTAATGAGTTGGTGGAAATTAACAACATCGCCAATCCCTCACTAATATATATAGGTAAATTGCTCGAATTACCCTACTTTCCACATATCATTCAGTCCGGTGAAACGCTATGGAGCATTGCCCAGAGTTATGGAATAACTGTCAGTGAAATCGTCCGAGCGAACAATATTTCGGACCCTTCCCTTCTTTATTCAGGAGATACTTTACGAATTCCAGCTCCTCTTCAACCTGTTACAGAAGTTAATGCCTATATTAGCCAAGTAGGTGAGCAAGGCAGACAGGAAGTATTAGCTTTAGGAGGAGATTTAACTTATCTCTCCCCGTTTACTTATTCAATGCGAGCAGATGGAAGTATTACAGAATTAGAGGAACTCCCAGTTTTAGAAGCTGCAGATGCGAATAACATTGCTCCGCTTCTAGTTCTGACTAACTTTTCCCAGGGGGAATTCAGTTCAGACCTAGCAGCCACTATTTTACGAAGTACTGAACTAAAAGAGTCACTGATTACAAACCTGCTGCAAACAGTTAATAGGAAAGGATATGCGGGTATAAATATTGACCTTGAGTATGTGTATCCTGAAGATCGTGAAAACTATAACGATTTTCTTCGGCGAATTGTCGACCGTTTCCATCCTGAAGGTTTGATCGTTTCAACAGCTCTTGCACCTAAGGACAGTGGCGATCAATCAGGACTTCTTTACGAAGCTCATGATTATCAAGCCCATGGTGAAATTGTCGACTTTGTAGTTCTGATGACATATGAATGGGGATATGCCGGAGGAGAACCATGGGCAATTGCGCCGATCAATGAAGTCCGTGAAGTTCTTGATTATGCTGTGACTGTTATTCCTCGCGACAAAATTATTATGGGGATCCCCCTATACGCCAGAGAATGGGAGGTCCCCTGGATAGAAGGAACAACAGCTCGTACCTTCAGCCCGAAAGACGCGGTCCAGCTAGCTGCGGAGCACGGGGTTGATATACAATATGATGAGCAATATCAGTCACCATTTTTCACCTATATAGACGATAACGGACAGCGGCATGAAGTATGGTTTGAGGATGCGCGTAGCGTTCAAGTTAAATTTGACACGATTAAAAATTACGGTCTTAGAGGAGCTGGTTATTGGGCGCTCGGTATTCCTTTCCCACAAAATTGGGCGATCCTCCAAAATAACTTTCGAATAAGGAAATTATAATATAAATAATCTCTTGTCATTGGCAATTTATTATTAGGTCCTTTAGTAACTAAAAATTGGTGCAAATCTGAAATTCCACAAGTGAAATTTGCGGCGCAAGCCTTCAAATATAATTTCCACATTCTTATAAAACGCTCATCAAAACTTTTCCGAACTACGTCAAGGTTCCCTTCAAAATTATGCGCCCAATGCTGCAACGTTAGATTATAATGACGGCGCAAAAAGTATCATCTGGATTTTTGAAGTAAGCACAAGAATAACTCATCGTTTCATCAAGCCACAATCTATAAAAGTTATTACCTAGATCATAGTGGTGAGAAACATTACCCTTTGATTCCTTCTTATTCGTTGACTTGAACTTTGCTAACGCTTTTAATGCTTTCGGTTGATTCAACATACTCTCTTTTTGATTAAACATGCTCTCAATCACTTATTCAAGATCACCTTCAAGTTCAATGTCTTTATCCATATAACCTTCAGCAAACGTAAGCATAGGGTCTTCTGATAGTTTTTTCGTATTTAATGATCGATTAAAGATAATATTGAATTCAGGGTTCCCTCGTTATACTGAGTGGTTGTACCATCCCAAAAGGTCACTGAATGGTTTAGTAGACAAGTTTTCTAACACTTTTTTATAGATGGATTTTTTTACAGGGATAGCCAAAATTCTTTCCTTCTCTTCTAAGTAAAGTAATATTTTTTCTCCAACATTGCTTATCCTTAATAAAGTAGTAGTATGGAGTCTTGGTTTATATACTCGTTGGATAGAAAAGGGTTATTCAGCCATTAAATAGACATACCTCCATCATATCCTCTTTTTAATCCTATGTGTTTAATATGTATTATGGTATCAGTTTAAGAAATTCGATTCAATTTGCCTTGTTTTTTGGCATTATGAAACTGTTCCGCAGATATAAAAAATCACTCTTTTGGAAAACCTATACATATGACTAAAAATGGAGGGATTTTTATGAAGTGGAAATTAATGCACTTGATATTACTTATGAGCAGTTTCATGATTCTCACAGCTTGTGCCAACCAGAACAATCAGCAGGAAGCTCTGGATCTAGAACCAATGGATACAACACCTACAGAAATAGATTACACTGAAAATGAAGAGAACAACCTTAACTTTACAAGTTTTGACTTAGAGGTTGATTATGTGGACCGTTTATCTTATGAAGTGGAATATGATTTGAACAGAAACCTTGCATCGATTGAGGATTTAGATAATCAGAAGTTTACAGATAGTGAAGCTTTCAATCAATTATCAACGAATTTTCATAAGTTCTCTTTTGATGAGAATACACCGGAAGATGAAGTAATTGACGAGGTAATTCAAACGTTTGAACTTAATCCAACTTACAAGGAATTTGAGTTAGATATTGAATTTATTGATGGAACGACAAAAGAATATGAAGATTAATAGCCAACCCTCTGAATCTCTTCAGAGGGTTTTTTAAATAGGTATGATTGTACGTCTTAAAAAGGTCGAAGGATAATGAGTTGCGTTATGGTTGAATTAGTAAGAAAGTATGGCGGAAAATCTGAAATTAACTTTCCATTGGTACGGCTAAATATACCGACAGCAATAAGACCCCTTATGATACAATTGACCAATAAAGAATTGGACAGGTAGTTGAGAGGATGGATGACTCATGTCTTGGTATCAGCAGTCAATTAAATCAGAAAACAAACAAAAAGTTTTGCAACTCATTATAAACCACGCTCCCTTATCCCGTGCATCTATCGCTAAAGAACTCGGTTTAACCAAAGGGACAGTATCTTCGCTAGTGAGCGAGTTAATCAATGAAAATATTATTTATGAATATGGGCCAGGATCTTCAAGTGGCGGAAGAAGACCTGTTATGCTTTTGTTTAACGAAAAAGCAGGATACTCTATTGGCATCAATCTAGGCGTTAATTATATTTTAGGGATATTAACGAATTTAAAAGGAGAAATTGTATCCGAACAAAAACAAAGCATTTCAATGCATGACTTTGAACACATGCTTCCTATTATTACGAAGACGATACATAGTTTGATAGAAGACGCTCCATCTTCTCCCTATGAAGTCATCGGAATTGGTGTTGGTGTTCCAGGCATTATTAATCATCAAGGTACGATTCTATTCGCGCCAAATTTGAAATGGGAAAATATTAACCTTAAAGAAGAGTTAGAAAAAACATTTAAAGTTCCCGTATCGATTGACAATGAGGCAAATGCAGGTGCCTATGGAGAAAAGAGAAATAGAGATTCCACCTCAGACCCTAATAATATTGTCTATGTCAGTGCTGGTATTGGCATAGGCGTTGGACTGATTATAGATGGTAAGATCTATCGAGGCGAAGAGGGTTACTCAGGTGAATTAGGACATATGATGATAGATATAAACGGTCGTAATTGTTCCTGTGGTAGTCAGGGATGCTGGGAAATGTATGCTTCTGAAAAAGCTTTACAACTTGAAGCACAAACGGTTTTAAGTTCACCAGAAGATCTAAGTTTGGATTACCTCATCAAAAAAGCACAAACAAACTCTGAGATCTCCTCGGTTTTCGAGAAAGTTGGTTACTATCTCGGAATAGGGATAAGCAACATATTGAATACCTTTAATCCAAAGAAGGTCGTAATTGGGAATCGTCTTGCGATGGCGGAAGATCTTCTAAATCAATCAGTTTTAGATGCCATAAACCGTCACACCTTGAACTTTCATAAGGATAAGGCAGAAGTAACATTTTCTTCCATGACCCCTTATTCTACCTCTTTAGGAGCTTCACACTTTATGATTGAACGTTTTATAACAACTGGTTTTTAAATCTATTAAAGCCCAGTTGTTTAGTTCATGTTAAAATAAGGTAACAAAGTTTGTGAAATAATGCACTTAAACTAACCCAGCAGGATTGTTTAAGAATCGATTCCTAGATGATTGTTTGGAGAATCATGCTGTTCTCAGTTTTTGCTAAAGTATGAGATATCTGTTACATCTATTGAGCCACTTAGATAAGTTGTTAATAAATGGGTATGATGGTCTATTTAAATAAAGCCCGCCTATTAAGGGCCTTGTTGACATAAAGCCACCGTGGTAATAATTTCAGTCCATAAACAGCAGCTAGGAGCTTCCTTGCGTCCTTGTAAAGACCGGTTCCAAATTACATTACAGGTCAATTTGATTTCCTAATTGGCGGGTTTCAATGGCAATAATTACACAGCCCCACGATTTTCACTATGAGTATTCTGCTCACGTGAAGATGTTTCCGTTCTCCTCACGAAAGCAAGAAGGTCCGGGAAATCGCAAGACTCCTGTGGGATGAACATGATCGGTGAGATCCCGCAAGGCGTAGCCTGAGGAAGCTCACCACATGCCCACGGAAAGCGAGTGATTTCCCGGACCTTCTAACGCCATCCTTCGTAACGGAAACCACCAGAATATCTGAAGTTGAGTCTTTCATAACCTGGGGCTATAGCTGCACTGTTGCTATCGCTTGTACTAGCGGGTAGTTGGAAGGAAGGCTCATTCCGAAATCATGGTGGTTCATTACCGGTATAGGGATAGGGGTGGAAATGAACGCCCCCCCGGCATAGGAGAATGTGTCTTACCTATGCTATAGAATAGAGCATCACCCCCCCACACGATTCTCACGTATGAAGCTTCTGCTCACGTGAAGATGTTTTCCGTTCTCCTTACGAAAGCAAGAAGGTCCGGGAAATTGCGAGTCTCCTGTGGGATGAACATGTTCGGTGAGATCCCGCAAGGCGTAGCCTGAGGAAGCTCACCACATGCCCACGGAAAGCGAGTGATTTCCCGGACCTTCTAACGCCATCCTTTGTAACGGAAACCACTGGAATTTCTGAAGATGAGTCTTCCACAATCTGGGGCTTTAGTTGAACAAGAAGATACATAAAAACAAGGCTAAGAGGTGAAATTTCTCTAAGCCTTGTTAAGAATGTAAATCGTATTGCGACAATCATGTCACTAGTTCTGTAAATTAGCTTTTTGTACTTCACAAGTGAACCGTTACTACTTTTCAGTGTAGGGTTCTTTAGTATCACCTAGCAGATGATTCTTCGACTTTTTCCTCAGGTCTATCTCTTCTTAATCTCATTTCTAGTTGCTCTAATGATTTTCCTTTTGTTTCAGGTACAAACTTCCAGACAAAAATGGCCGAGAGAATACTCATAACCCCATAAAATCCATAAGTTAATCCACCACTAAACTCCATCATCATTGGGTATGTAGAAGAAATAAAATAGTTAGCTGCCCATTGAGCCGCAACGGCTATAGCAACAGCTTGTCCTCTAATTTTGTTAGGGAAAATCTCAGATATTAACACCCAGACTATTGGCCCCCACGACATCATAAATGAAGCTGTATAAATAATGATAAAGATAAGTGTTGCAATTCCAATAGTATTAGAAAATGCCAGTCCAGCAACGCCGAACATCCCAACAGTCATTCCGATCGAACCAATAATTAATAATGGTTTCCGACCAAATTTATCTACCGTTAAAATAGCAATTATGGTGAATATCACATTAACTAATCCCATGATAATCGTTTGGAACATCGAAGCGTCACGAGCCGCTCCCATACTTTCAAAAATTCGCGGGGCATAATATAAAGCAACGTTAATACCAACGAATTGTTGAAAAACTGATAACAGAATTCCAACGACTACTACAGTAGCACCGAAGGAAAACAGTTTCCCTTTTTTACTGTCAAAAGAATTATTTATTTCATATAAAGTAGCTTTCGCCATCGTTTTATCATAGATTTTCGATAAAATATTTAATGCCTCATCGTTTTTATTTTGTGAGACTAAATATCTTGGTGTCTCTGGAACCGTAAATAATAGAAGAAGAAATAAAATAGCTGGTATGGCTTCAGATGCAAACATAAATCTCCAACCAATTTCATTTACCCATTCAATGGTTTGACCTCTAGCAATCCCCCAATTCACAAAGTAAACAACTAACATACCAAAAATAATAGCAAATTGATTGAGAGAAACTAACCGTCCTCTTAAATGAGATGGCGCAATTTCCCCAATGTACATCGGAGCGACTGCTGAAGCAAGGCCTACCCCAATTCCACCAATAATTCGATAGATATTAAACACGATGAGTAGTGCATAACTAGGTTCACCTGCAGTAAAGAATAGTAGCTCTGGATAAGCGGATCCTATCGCTGAAAATAAAAATAGTACAGCCGCTAAGATTAGTGAATATTTACGTCCAAACTTTGTCGAAAAATACCCCGACAATAATCCACCAATAATACAACCAATTAATGCACTTGAAACTGTCAAACCGTGAGCAAGTGAACTTAAATCTAGATTATCAGCAAAGTAAGTCTGCAAGGATCCCTCTGCCCCAGAAATCACAGCCGTATCATAACCAAACAATAACCCACCTAATGTCGCAACCAACGTGATTAGCACGATATAAAGACTCTTATGTTTTTTCATATTCTCATGGAGTAGATCAAGTCTACTCCTCCCTCCCCTCTAAAGTAATCGCTTTCAACAAATTTATTGTATCATTTAATTTTGACTTTGTATATTGGGTAAACAAAGTTTAATTTATAGGATTATAGGGGGAGGGATTTTAAAGTGGAAGGGGTGTTCTATAATGAGTGATAAAATTAATTATATTAATTGAGCCGATATTCTTATTAATTAAGCCAAAAACAGTAGGAATTTATCCAAATCTCCATAAAAAAATACCTGATCCCATTAATAGAGTCAGGTACTTTTCATCCTACTTAATTGTTTCTAGTAACTTATAAGCTTCTTCTTTCGTTTCTACATTCAACAAATCTTCTCTAAACTTCTCATCCATTAACTGACGAGATAGCATCTGTAAGATCTTTAAATGATCATCACCTTGTCGTTCTTTTGGTACGGCAATCATGAAGATTAACTTTGCATCAGTTCCGTCCATGCTACTCCAATCCACTCCGTCACGTTTAATACCAAAGACGACTGCTGGTTTCTTTACAGCGTCTGATTTTCCATGTGGAATCGCGATGCTCATGCCAAGTCCTGTTGTACTTTCTTTTTCTCTATTGATAATCGCTTCTTTAAAGTCTGCTTGTGAATTTAGTACATTGTTAGCATCTAGTGTTTGAATTAATTCATCAATCACGTCGTCACGAGTATTTCCTGCTAGATCAATATTGATCAACTCTGGTGTTGTAATGTTAGTTAGTTTAGTTATTTCTTTTGTCTCTGTTACGCGTTCTTCCTGGTTTGGTTCAGTAGATGGAGTTGCTTCATTAACAATTTCACCTGTGGACATACTAGCTACCTCTACATCTTTTTTCAAAAGGTTGACCATAAATGCGGTAACAACTATACCTACAGCAGCAGCAATAAAGAACATGAAGACATTATCCACCGCCCCTAACACAGCCACGATTGGACCACCATGAGCTACCCGGTCCCCAACGCTGCTCAACATTGCAACAACAGCTCCGGTCATTGAACCGACGACAATACTTGGAATTACTCGAAGCGGATCTTGAGCAGCAAAGGGAATAGCACCTTCAGTAATACCAAATAAGCCCATTGTAAAGGATGCTTTTCCTGTTTCACGTTCTGCTTGTTGATACTTTTTCTTGTTAATAAACGTTGCAAATCCCATACCAATTGGTGGAATACAAATGGCTACAGCAATGGCACCCATTATTTCATAGTTTCCTTCAGCAATCATGGCCGCTCCAAACAAGAATGCCACCTTGTTGAACGGTCCCCCCATATCAACTGCAATCATACCACCTAATATTAGAGCCAATAAAACTGCACTTGTTCCTTGCATACCTTCTAACCATGCTGTTAACCCTTCAAAAATTCCTGCAACTGGTGCACCAATCAATAATATAAAGACTAGGCCGACGATTAGTGAACCTACGATCGGAATGAAGATAATCGGCATAACTGGCTGGATGGCTTTTGGTACTTTGAGTTTCTTAATACCTAGCACTACATACCCCGCTAAGAAACCTGCAATAATTCCGCCGATAAATCCAGCTCCCGCATCACTTCCGTAAAAACTTCCATCGGCAGCAATATAGCCTCCAATAATTCCTGGCGCTAACCCTGGGCGATCAGCAATACTATAAGCAATAAATCCAGCTAAAATCGGAACCATGAAACTAAACGATGCAGCTCCTAAACTTTCAATTTGTTTCCAAAACGAATCTTCTGGTATCACAATTCCGTCTGCAGTCTGATTACCTCCAAGGGCTAGCGAAATCGCAATCAACAATCCCCCAACAACGATGAACGGAATCATGTAGGATACCCCATTCATCAAGTGGCGATAAATCGGATTTTCCTTATCCTTTTTATTTTGCTTTACCGTTTCAGCGGATGGCATATCTCCCTTGTAAACGGATACATCTTTGTCAATGATTTTCTGAATTAACTTTTGCGGCTCACGAATACCTTCCTGTACTCCAACGATTAGCAGTGGTTTCCCACCAAATCTCTCTTTGGATACATCTTTGTCACTCGCAATAATGATACCGTCAGCTTCTGCAATTTCCTTTTCAGTTAGTCCATTTTCCACACCAATTGAGCCTTGCGTTTCGACTTTTATGTTTACGCCCATATCGTCGCCTGCTTTTTGTAAATTCTCTGCAGCCATATAAGTGTGGGCAATGCCTACTGGGCAAGCGGTTACAGCTAATATTTTCATAACGTTTCCCCCTCACGTTTAATCTAACTAAAGCATACGCTATTTTTTCTCATAAAAAATAATTCATTTTTACCGCAACTACGGTAATAAATGAATTATTGGGATATAGCTTGTTTAATTTCAGAAAAGTTCTTCGACTGAATCAACTGTCTCACGAGGTGAGGTTGTTCACTAACTCTCGATATTGCCTTCATGAGAGGGCGTGTCAATTTCTGATCTTCCGCAGCAATCGCCAGTAAAAACACGACAGAAACCTCTTCCTGTCCCCACTTGAGCGGCTTATCTAAGATGGCAAATGCGATGGTCGTTTGCTTTACTTCCTCAGGACGAGCGTGAGGAATAGCGATACCTCCACCTATCACTGTTGCGGAAGAACGTTCCCTAAGTAAAACGCGATGTCCAAAAGTTGGTTTGACCTTACCTTTTTCCGTTAATTCGTTAGCGAGTCTTTCGATCAACTTATACCGATGGTCAAGTTGAACACTTGTGAAAGTAAATTGTTCATTAAGGTAATCGTTTAGAGAACTCGTGTCCATACTCTCGTTGTCTGTACGTTCCATCGACTGTAAAAATTGATCCAATTGTTTTTTATCTTTAGATTCAAGGAGAGGAGAGATCACGATATACGGAATATCAGTTATCTCTAACGATTTCGTGGAAATGATAAAATCAACCGATTCTATATGAACTTTATGTCTAACTTCCCGCTCACCTACACAGCATATAATGTTCATACCTTTATATGCTTGCTCAAGCTTTGCCTGCAGTAAGTGTGACATTCCTACTCCTAATTCACATACGATTAATACTCGTTTGGCTGTATCTCTGCGCTTCTCCAATCGTTCCACTGCTGCTTGGAAGTGCAACACTAAATATGCCGCTTCATCCTCTGGAATATTAAGTTCATACTTATGATTTACTTCCTCTAATGCCAAAACGACCATGCTAAACATATATGGATACATCTTTTTGATCTGGTCCAACATCGGGTTGTGAATAGTGAGGCCATAACGTACACGATGAATTGTCGACTCTAAGTGAATATGAAGCCCATCCATGAGTAATCGATCATTTCGGAAATCCATCATCGTCATAATTTGCATTTGAAATGTCAATTGGTCAATCACATCATTCAGCAAAAGATTGGAAACTGAACTTGATGTTCTCTCCTGACGCTTACAGCTAATTAAGTGCCATGTGAAATAAACCTGCTCTTCTTTAGGAAGTTTAAGGCGAAAAGCTTCTCCTAATTGCTGGAAGAACCAATCCGCTATCTCGTACTCCTCAGATTGTAGTACTAAAGTTTGTTCAGTATCCTTCATCGTAATTGAGAATTTTTGTCTCGTACGTTTAATCATCACCAATGCATGAATGAGGAGACTTTCCAATTCTCCGTCCGCAAACGTAAAAGAAAAATGCTGTTGGAGCTGGGTTAATGTTTGGTTAACAATATTTACTTCATAAGAAGGAAATAACTGAAGTACGTAATCTTTCGAGTTCACTGTTGAAGGTACAATTTCTGACAAGTGAGCCAGCGCGTTCCGCTTATCCAGCTCGTTACCAATAACTTTACTACCTAATCTTTGCTTAGAAATGAGTTGCAGACCATAGGACTCCAGCCAACGACTAATAACGTCTAAATCATTTCTGATTGTTGGCTTAGTAGTAAAATAACCCTTTGCCAATTCGTTCATTGTGAGTGCCTTTTCCTCCACAAGCATCCGATAGGTTAGTTCTAAAATCCGATCTTGATCCGACTTCATCTCTGGTTGATAAAGAAGATGAAAGAGCCTGGACTTTTCCTCACCTTCAGCAGAAAGAAAAATACCTTTCCCCGGTTTGCGAACAAGTTGGGCCGTCGACTCCTTCTGTAAAAACTGCTCGATAATTTCCAGGTCGTTTCGCAATGTTTTTTCAGAGCAGTTTAGATCATCGGCTAACGTTTGCACCCGAAAAACACCATTCTTATGGACTAATAATTTTTGTAATAATTCTGTTTGTCTTTCGTTCATTAAAGCTATCATCTCCTACTCACCTAAGTCTATTTTACCGAAGATAACCTTAGGTATACAACATTAGTAAGTTAATTAGTCCCGTAGCCTAACTACCTCTAGCCTAATGTGAGCAGCTTACATAAACTTAAAAAGAAAAAAGCCTTATAGAGCATTCTCTCCACAAGACTTTCATGCTTATTCATTACGGAGCAACAGAAAAAATTTCAGCACTAATAAACTTTTTCTTCATCGTAAACGTTTGAATTATTTCTAATCGATTTCAGTGTCTTCATAACATTATTATGGCCACGTCCGAAATAGTCGTGCAATCTGCTATACTCCTGATATAGTTTCTCATAGACTTCAACGTTTTCTGAAATAGGTTTTATCTTTTCTTCTTTAATTCTAGCCATCTCGTTCGTCGCTTCCACTATGGTATCATATCCGCCTTTTTTAGCTCCTGCTGCTACAGCTCCGAACATAGCAGCACCGACCGCAGGGGTGTGTTTGGAATCAGCAATGGTAATCGGGCGGTTTGTTACATCTGCATAAATTTGAAGTAAAAGTTTATTCTTTTGCGGTAACCCGCCACATACATAAAGTTCTTCGACGTCGATTCCATTAAACTGGAAGGCATCTACAATTTTGCGTGTTCCAAATGCAGTAGATTCCAGCAATGCGCGGTAAATCTCTTCAGGTTTTGTTTGCAGTGTGGATCCTATAATTAAGCCACTTAATTCCGTATCTACTAAAACAGAGCGATTACCGTTCCACCAATCCAAAGCGAGAAGACCTATCTCGCCAGGTCGATACTGACTTGCCTTTTCTTCAAGCCACTGATGGACGTC
This sequence comes from Halobacillus seohaensis, assembly GCF_042663045.1. NCBI lineage: Bacteria > Bacillati > Bacillota > Bacilli > Caryophanales > Bacillaceae > Halobacillus > Halobacillus seohaensis. The sequence goes on from NZ_JBHSZV010000025.1 coordinate 114,059, forward strand.
TATTCCTTCCTTTTCAGCTGCCTCATTTACATAGGAAGGAACAGCCTCATTTACATACCATCCAAATATATCCCCTACTGCCGATTGTCCTGCTTCATATCCATAATACCCAGGAATGATCCCGTCTTCTACAACCCCACACATTCCTTCAATTTCTACTTCCTTATTACCAAGAATCATATGACAGATGGACGTTCCCATCGCCATAACTAATTTACCTGGACTTACCACTCCCATACCAGGAACAGATGCATGGGCATCTACATTACCAACCGCCACCGCTACTCCTTCTGAGAGCCCCATAAGTTCAGCCATCTCTTTTGATAATTCGCCAGCTTTCGTACCAAGAGAAACAACATCTCCTGTTAATTTTTGCTCCACAACATCTTCTAAACGTGGATCGAGATCTCTGAAAAATTCTTTACTTGGAAAACTTTCTTTTTTATGCCATATACTCTTATATCCTGCGGTACAGCTGTTTCTGACAAATTGATTTGTTAATTGTGAAACTACCCAGTCTGTTGCTTCTACAAAACGATCGGCTGCTTGATAGATCTCAGGGGATTCATTCAAAACTTGCCAAATCTTTGGGATCATCCATTCTGAAGATATTTTCCCGCCGTATCGTGATAAAAACTCCTCACCTCTTTGCTCAGCGACCTCATTTAATTGATTCGCTTCACTTTGTGCTGCGTGATGTTTCCATAATTTCACCCAACTATGTGGGTCTTCTTTAAAGTTTTCTTGGAAAGACAGAGGTTCCCCCCGATCATCAATAGGCAGTATAGTACAAGCAGTAAAATCAATACCAATACCAATTATATCCTTTGGATCAACATTCGCTTCTTTAATAATGGATGGTACAGAAACTCTTAAAACTTCTATATAATCTCCCGGATGTTGCAGTGCCCATTCAAATCCTAATTTCACCCCAGAATAAGGTAGTTCGTTGCTTATAACACCGTGCGGATAAGGGGTCACATGATCAGTTATTTCCTCTCCATTCTCTAAAGAGACAAGAACTGCTCTCCCTGACTCCGTTCCGTAGTCGATTCCAATCACAAATCTCCCTTTTCTCATCTTGTTATCCTCCTTTATTATGATTGTCCGTAATAAGCTTTTGATCCGTGTTTTCGCAAGTAATGTTTATTTAGGAGACTTGAGTTTATCGGTCGAACCAAGTCATTTATCTGATACGTATGCAAGGCCATGTTAGCAACTTCTTCAAGTACAACTGCATGATGAATAGCATTCATTGGGTCTTTTCCCCAAGTGAAGGGTGCATGTCCTTTTACTAATACCCCTGGAATTGTCATAGGATCTATATCAATAAACATCTCAATAATCACTTTCCCTGTTTCCCATTCGTAATCCCCATTAATTTCTTCGTCATTCATTTCACGAGTACAAGGAATCGCGCCGTAAAAATAATCAGCATGGGTGGTTCCTAGGACAGGGATTGATTTTCCCGATTGTGCCCAGCTCGTTGCCCAAGGAGAGTGAGTATGTACAATACCACCTATATCTTGAAATTTCTCATACAGGATACAATGAGTCGGAGAATCCGAGGAAGGTTTTCTTTTTCCTTCTATTATATTACCTTCCAAATCAATCACTACAAGATCATCCATTGTCATTTCTTTGTACGGGACACCACTAGGTTTAATGACAACCAAACCTGAATTTCGATCTATGGCACTAACGTTACCCCAAGTAAATGTAACGAGATTGTACTTTTCTAAAGATTGATTAGCTTCTAACACTTCTTGTTTTAAACCTTCCAGCATAATCAACACTCCTTTATCATTCAGGTACCTTCACTTTGAAGTAATTGTTTCTCTCTTTCTTTGAAATAACTAGCTGTTTGATTGACTAAGTAATTCAACTTCTCTCTGTTCGGCTTCGCATACATAGCTGGGTAAGGGTCACCACCTGGTCCTAGTGGTTCGGGTGTTACGAATTTTCCTTCTTGATTAAAGCCTATTAAATATAACGCCATAATAATGCTGTCTACGTCCATTTGACCGTCTCCAAGTGCTCCTCGATTACTATCGGCAACATGTAAATTCACTAATTGATCACCAGCCTGTAGGATAGCTTCTCCAATATGTGACTCTTCTGATTGCATATGATAAGTGTCACCATTAATATGATAAATTCCGTTATGGTTAACCGATTGTATATACTTCTGAGCTTCACTGATTGTATGAACAAAGCTAACCTCTGCTGCACGAACGGGTTCAATAGCTGCATGAATTCCTGTTTCATGAAATCTATCGCCAAGAGTACGAAGGGTCTGTACACTTCTTTCGAATTCCATTTCATCATAAGCATTAGGTCTTCCAACAGCGCCAGGGACAACTAATAAATAATTTCCACCTACTGAATGAGTGAACGCTAACTCTCGTTTAAGATAACTAATAGCCTCTTGTCTCTTTCTAGGGTCATTACTTGAAAGATCATTTTCAGCTGAAAACATCCCGCAAACTCCCGACACCTTCATTTGATGCTTTTCTAAGAGGTGCATAGTCTCGTTGACATCAGATCCTAAATCTTCGCCGTAATGGTTTCCATGTAATTCTATATAATCTATTCCTGCATTCTTTAATCGAAGAATTGAATCTTCTAAATCTTCTAAACCAAACCCCCAATTACTCCAGGATAAGTTCAATTTTTTACGAAATTTTTCAGGATTTTTTTGTTTTTCCTCGAAAAATTTTTGCTTAATTCTATTACTTTTCTGTTGATAATTTTGGTTGTTCATTAGGATCCCTCCAAGACATGTCGATGTAATTGGCCTACGTTATCCATTTAATAAAAAGAGCTCGACCAAACGAATATTTAGTTTGGCCGGCTCTTCTTAAGTTCTCACTACATATTAAAAATCAAAGTCAGCAGCATTTTCTTTCGTATAGTCCGCTGGTGGCCCCATGATGACTGTCTTACCGTCATCTTTCACAGTGATTTCTCCAACGTTCTCAATTTCTTGTCCATCTTCTGGCATTTCACCATTGGCTAACATTTGTCCCAAAGCAACAGACAAGTATCCTAGTTTATTCGGATTCCACAGAACAGCTGTATCTAGTGAGCCATCCTCAAGGAAAGGTGCAGAATCAGTTGGAAGAGCTGAACCTACAACAGAAACTTCATCTTGTAGCCCTTCTTCTTGAACAGCTTGAGCAGCGCCAAGTGGAGCAGGAGTTGAAACAGCTAGAACACCTTTCAGGTCTGGGTATGACTTAATGAGGTCTAGTGTTTTTTGATAAGCAACCTGTTGTTTCTCATCAGTTGGTATTTTCTCTGATACAATTTCGATTCCTGGATAATTTTCATCAAATTCTTTTTGTGCGGCTTCAATCCACAAGTTCAAGTTAGCTGCTGATAACCCACCAGTTAGAATAGCAATTTCACCTTCTTCAGTGCCCATTGCCTCTACTAGCTTTTGAGCCATATGACGTCCAAATTCTTCGTCATCTACTTGCTTTACAGAAAGATCAACAAGGTCTTTGTCAGCAGGCGTATCCCAGTCCATTACTGAAATACCCTCTTCTTTTGCTTTTTCAAGCACAGGCTTCACAGAAGCTGGGTCATTAGGTGCCACTGCAATTACGTCTACACTTTTAGAAATCAAATCCTCGATAACTTTTACTTGAGCAGAAGCATCAGCTTGCGTTGGACCCGTGTATTCAACATTCACACCGAGTTCTTCGCCTGCTTCTATTGCTCCAGTTTCTGAAGCATTGAAATATGGAATACCTACTAGTTTAGGTACAACAGCAATGTCTAACTCACCGCTATCCTCTGCCTCAGTGGAATCGGTGTTATCACCACCATCCCCACTTGTTTCAGAATCTGAACTACCACTATTTCCATCTGATACACAACCTGCTAGGATACCGACTACAAACAATACGGCCACTAAGCTTTTCCAAAAATTCTTCATGATTCTCCCCCTCAAAATAAATTTTATTATTATACCTAAATATCTAGGGTATAAACGAAGTCAATTGTTGCTAGTTTTCATTTAATTATGCTATGCCGCATGACCAGCACTTTTGGCATCTCGTTTTTGCTTAAACTTGTCAGAAAAGAAATTCATAGTTAATACGAGAATTAAAATACTTCCTATAACGACATCAACTAAAGATGAATGGAACCCTAACAAGTTTAATCCATTTCTAATAAATTGAAAGATAAGCACAGCGTATACGGTTCCCATTACTCTGCCATAACCACCGTGTATATTTGTTCCACCTAACACTGCAGCAGCAACGCTTTGTAATAAATAGGAAGACCCTAAGTCTACTTTCACTGAATTGTAACGAGATGTCATGATGATTGCCGAAATAGCAGCCAATAAAGCAGCATATAAATAAACTTTCATTAGCACTTTGCTATTCTTAACACCTGAGAACAATGTAGCAATATCATTACTGCCGTACATGTAAACTCTTCTACCCCAAGTTGTCTTATTAAGGAGGAGTCCCGTCAAGGCGGCAAATACTATGAAAATCACCATCGAAAAAGGGACGATCCCTAAGTAATATCCATTACCTATTAAGCTATAACTATCTGAGAATCCAGAAATGGAACTTCCACTAGTAATCGCTAATATAACTCCCTCAAATAAAACCATAGTTCCCAGTGTTACGAGAATAGGTGATACACCAATCTTCGAAATGACAAACCCATTAAATGCACCACAAGCTAAAGCAAACAGTATAGCGACAATAATTGCTGGTAAAATACCAAATCCATTTGTTAACATAAGGGCAGCGCCTACACCCGAAAGAGCAGCAATATAAGTTATTGATAGATCGATACCACCCGTAACGATGACCACCATCATTGCTATAGCTAAAAGTCCAAATTCTGGTAACTGAAACATCATACTATTAATATTTGTAGAAGATATGAAGCCAGGGGCCACTACGGTCATCAACACAAACGTTCCTAATGCGATTAGCCCCAATATGCTTTCTTTTGAGAGTTTTATGTTCATTTCCGTTATGCCTCCTCAACTTCTATTTTCGCGAGTTTATCTTGAGAACGCTTATAGCTAATTTGATCGTAGGAAACGGCAATAACAATAATGGCGCCAGTTACAACATTCTGCCAATACGTATCAATACGGGCGAGAATCATTCCATTTTGCATAATAGCTAATAAGAGTACTCCCAGTAGTGTTCCATGAATGGATCCGCGCCCACCGTGGATATTGGCTCCACCTAGAACAACAGCTGCAATAACAGTAAGTTCTAATCCTAGCATTCCGTTTGGATCCACTGCTTTGGTATAAGCAGTTTGAGCAATAGCTGCAATCCCAGCTAATACACCCATATAGGCAAAAACAAAGAGTTTAACCTTCTTATAATCAATCCCAACTCGTACGGAGGATTGAGCATTCCCTCCAATTGCTAGGACAGATCGCCCAATTAAAGTATGTTTTAAGATAAACCAAGTACCAATTGCTACTAAACCTAGCAAATATACTAAAATAGGAATACCTAATAATTCAAAGTTGGCAAACGTCATGAAAGAACTCGGGAAATTTGTGCTATTTATATAATTACCGTTCGTTATATACAACACCAAACCAGCAATAATATTTAAGGTTCCCAACGTCACGACAATTGCTGGAATTTCAATTTTTGATACCAATAAACCATTAAACAATCCCATAACCAAGCCAATTAATGGTGCAAATAAAAAGATTAATAGAACAGAAATCCAACTATCCGGTAAAAATTGAAAGAAGTATCCAATTGATACGGCTACAGCTGTTGTCACAGCGGCGACAGATACATCGATATCACTGGTAATGATAATTAACGTCATTCCGATTGCTAATATACCGATTACAGCGTTCCCTTCGATAATATCTAACCAATTTCCTACAGTTAGAAATACAGGGCTTATCGTGGAAAGAATTATACTAACTAAAATAACAATTGCTAGAATGCTCATTTCTTTCTGCTTCAAAATTGCCTTCACAATTCATACCTCCTGACCAAGCTTATCTTCCTCCGATACTTCAACATCAGGTTTGCGCTTTTGTTGCCCTTCAAGTGCATAATTCATAATTTTTTCTTGTGTAGCCTCTCCTACATTCATTTCTCCAGATATTCTGCCATTACGCATGACTACGATTCGATCACTGACGGCTAGCACCTCTGGTAACTCGGAAGAAATCATAATAACTCCTATTCCTTCGTTTGCTAACCTTCTTAACAATTTATGAATTTCTGTTTTTGCTCCGATGTCAATGCCATTAGTAGGCTCATCAATGATAAGAATTTTAGGCTGAGCCGATAACCATTTTCCAATAACAACTTTTTGTTGGTTACCTCCTGATAATTTAGAAGCTGGTAACTCTGGCAACGCAGGTCTGACATCCAAAGATTTGACATATTGGTTGGCCATTTCTACTTCTATATTTCTATCAATCAGTTTAAACTTGTTCCTTAATTTATCTATTATTGGAAGAGACATGTTATTAATTACTGATTGTCCTAAAACAAGTCCTTGGGTCTGCCTTGCTTCGGGAACATAAGCTACTCCTTTTTTAACAGCTTCCTCTGATGAATTAATATTGATTGGTTTGCCATAAAGAGCTAAGCTACCTTCATCTCGTTTGTTGATTCCAAAAATAGATTGGGCTAACTCCGTTCGTCCTGATCCTACCAACCCGGTAATGCCCAGGATCTCGCCTTCTCTCACTTGGAGTGAAATATCTTTAAAGTTCCCTTGCTTAGAAAAATCTTTTACTTCAAATATTACATCTCCAGGTTCTACTTCCGCCTCGTTCTTCTCATAAGTTACTTCACGTCCAACCATTAATTTGATCAACATCGATTCGTCGATATCTTCTATATCATAGGAACCGACGTATTTTCCATCTCGTAGCACAGTGAACCGGTCTGATACTCTGAATAGCTCTCTCAATTTATGACTAACAAAAATGATGGAAATACCTTTCGCACTTAATTTATCAACAATTTTATATAGTTTTTCGACTTCTCCAGAAGATAATGAAGAGGTAGGTTCATCCATTACAATTAGTTTTGAATCAAAGGCTAACGCCCTAGCGATTTCAATCATTTGCTGTTGAGCAATGCTTAATTGCTCTACTCTTGTATTCAGATCAATTTCTATATTCAATTCCTGTAAGGCCTTCTTAGCGGTTTCTTTAATCTTCTTCCAATTAACTTTTTTCCAAGGCATTTTCCCACTGTCATGTCCGATATAAATGTTCTCCGCTACTGTTAAATTTGGAAATAAACTTAAATCCTGATAAATGATTGATACGCCTTTTAACGTGGCATCAATTGGTTTATTGATTTCTGCCTTTTGCCCTTCAAAGTAAAATTCTGCTCCGGGATCCGGTTTATGAAGACCTGCCAGAATTTTGATCAATGTTGATTTACCGGCACCATTTTCTCCAATCAACGCATGGACTTCACCTTTTTTCACTTCTAGTTGAACTTCATCTAAAGCTTTGACACCCGGAAATGTTTTACTAATGTTTTTCATTTCTAAAATAGAATCACTCAATTTGAGAAGCCTCCTTTAGGAAGTTTGATTCTTTTGGTTGAGGATATGACAACCCTCTTTCCTTACAAAACTCTAGTACTTCAGCCTTTGTAGGAAGTCCTGATTGTGCTCCAACTTTTGTTACCTTTAATGCACCTACAATTGAAGCAAAACGAGCAGCTACTTCAATATCATGACCATCTAAAATGCTGCAGGCTAACGCGCCAGCAAATGAGTCACCAGCTCCTACTGTGTCAACGGCGTCCACAGGTATTGATTCTAAGTAAGTCCAATCTCCTTTTTGATAAACAACGGAACCTTTATCAGCCATTTTTATAATGGATTGGTCAACACCCATAGTCTCAAAGGCTCGTGCTGCCCTTAAAGCAGACTCCACATCAATTACATCTATATCCAGCATGTGTTTTGTTTCTTGCCGATTAGGTGTGATAATATCCGCATATTCCAACGCTTTTATTGTAATTCCTTCAGCAGGGGCTGGGTCTAAAATCACATACATGCCTTTCTCTTTAGCTAACTGCATCGACCGAATCACTGTTTCTTGGGGAACTTCCATTTGTACCAGCAAAACCCCACCATCATCCAGTTCTCTGAATGCGCTTTCAACATCATCCACATTTAAATCTTCATTTGCACTTTTTAGGACGAGCATTGTATTCTCAGCCGTTCGATCTATCGTAATAATTGCCGTGCCTGTAGCAAAGGAATCTGATTTTTTAACAAAGCGTGTATTTACTTTATTACTAGTTAGATTCTCAATGAGCTTATCTCCGTAATAATCACTTCCAACGGATCCAATCATATTCACTTCTTTTCCAAGCATCGCCGCTGCTGTAGCTTGATTTGCACCTTTGCCTCCAAATAAATAGTCTATTTTGTTTCCAAATTTTGTTTCTCCTCGTAATGGATAGTCATTCGTCATCGCTACGATGTCAATATTGATACTACCAACAACATTAATACTCATTTTGGGTCAACTCTTTCTTTTTAAGAATTTGTCACACGATTCGAATTAAACTCATTTAGAAAAGTATGCAGTTTTTCTGTTGACTCTTCCAACGATTCATCTTTTTTAAATAAGCAAGATGTGCCGCAAACAAGCATATCTGCTCCTCTCTCTAGTACTTTTGGTATGGTCTCGTAGCTTATGTTTCCATCTACCTGAATCTGAATGTCCAATCCTTGCTCATGAACCATATCTTTTAAACGACTAATTTTATCTAATGTCAGTGGTATAAACTTTTGTCCAGCAAACCCAGGGTTCACAGTCATTAATACTACATAGTCCATCATATCCCACACATAGTCCAAGTGGTTTAGGGAGGAGGATGGATTTAAAGCGACCCCAGCCTGTAACCCTTTATTTTTTATATTTGTTAACGTCCTTTGTAAGTGAATGGTGGATTCAGCGTGGACTGATATCATGTCAGCACCAGCATCAGCAAAGATATCAATATACCTTTCCGGTTCTTCAACCATTAAGTGTGCATCAAATGGCTTATCAGAGTGGGAACGCAAACTCCTAATCATGTCTGGCCCCATCGTAAAATTAGGTGCAAAGTTCCCATCCATGATATCGAAGTGGAAAAAATCAACATTTGATTGGTCTAATCTCACAATTGCATCCCTTAATTCTCCCATATTAGCGCACATTAATGACGGTCCAATTTGTCCCATATATATCCTCCCTCTTTTAAAAGCTCTGTGAAATCAACTTTTAAATTGTTTGTAAATAGCATAGTTCAAAGGAATGCACTTACTTTTTTAATTTTGATAATATTTAATATTTTTATTATAACAACACAAAGTCTGTTTTACAACATTATTTTTGTGGTTTACCAAAATAATGTTTGTGAAACAAAGAACAATCACACAAAAAAGACGAGAAGTCAATTTGACTTCTCGCCAACTATAGTGCGAGTACCTTTTTTATTAAGTTCATTTATTGTATTTATAGATACTTTATTATCAGTAATTAGATAATCGATGATCGACAAATCACATAAACGAAAGAGGGATTTCTCACCAAACTTACTATGGTCAACTAATAAAAATAGCTGATCAGAAATGGATAAAATTTGCTTTTTTACCAATGCTTGGTCTTCATGGATTTCACTTACACCTCTTGTTAAGTCTACTCCTAAACAAGAAAAGAAAAATTTATCTACATGATAATCCTGAACGACTCTTTCGGCAAAATTTCCTACAAGCGACATTGAACTCTCTGAAAGATACCCCCCAATTAGAATCAACCGAATATCTTGTTCATGAGCCAATTCAAGTGTAACCCCAATAGAATTAGTAATTACAGTTAAACTCTTTCCTTTTATGTACTTTGTCATTAGTACACTAGTACTACTAGCGTCAATAGCTATGATGTCTCCATCTTCTACATAAGAAGCAGCTGTGTTTGCAATCATTTCTTTTTCTAGGATATGTTTCGATTGCCGCTTCGGAAAAGGTACCTCGATTCCCTTTTCTACTCTAACAGCACCCCCATGTATTTTCTTAATTAGCTTCCGTTTTTCCAACCTTTCAAAATCTCTGCGTATTGTCTCTTCGCTCACTTTAAACTCTCTACTTAAATCTGATACGCGTACCGTTCCACTTTGATCCACCAAGGAAGCAATATTTTTTTGCCGTTCGTTTAGATTCACTAATGATCCGTTATTGTTGTTTGTATTTTCTTCCATTTTTCTCACGCGCCTTTTATTCTTGAAATTAAAAAACAGAAAAAACCAAATAAAAACATTTATTTTTGTGGTTTTACATTAAAATAATTGGTATATTTGTTGGTTAAAATTGTTGGTTACCACATTTGATTGTTTTGAAATAATGCCACACTTCCATTCTATACCATTTCAAACACCTTTGTAAGCCACTTATACAACTTTTGCTCTTTTGATAGTATATCATTCTTAGTTTCAATACAAAAAACCGCCCTTTATATAGAGTTCTATATAAAGCGACGGTTCTTTATGTTTTACATTAAAATTCTTATCTAGTAAAAGCTGCCGCAACCCCACCATCGACAGTTACCATACACCCTGTTGTTTTACTGGCTTTAGAAGAGGATAAAAATGCAATGGACTCTGCAATATCCTCAGGAAGAATATTCACATTCAAAATCGTCCGCTTACGGTAATGTTCTTCTAAGTCATCAGAATCTATTCCATAAGAAGACGCTCTTTCTTCTTTCCATTGGGAATCCCAAATTTTAGAGCCTCGAATAACAGCATCTGGAAGTACTGAATTAACTCTGATGCCATATTCTCCTCCATCAGCTGCTATTGTTCTAGCAAGATGAACTTCTGCGGCTTTCGCTGTACTATAAGCTGCTGCATTTTTACCAGCATAGATAGAGTTCTTAGAGCCTACAAACACCATATTTCCACCAATCTCTTGTGATTTCATCAGTTTGAACGCTTCTCTAGCAACTAAGAAGTATCCTGTAGCCAGTACATTCATATTTAAATTCCATTGCTCTGTCGTTGTTTCTTCAAATGGGCTAGAACTAGCTAGTCCTGCATTGTTGACAATGATATCTAATCCACCATATGTGAGTACCACATCCTTTAAGGCATCCATGACTTTCTCTTCACTCGTTACATCCATTTTTACGGCCAGTGCACGATTGGCACCATATAACTCATTGATATGGGAAGCTGTATTTCTTGCTCCTTCTTCGTTTATATCTGCTACGATAACATGGGCTCCTTCAGATACTAATCTATGACACACAGCAGTCCCAATGCCTCCAGCTCCCCCAGTTACAAAAGCAATTTTACGAGAGAATTCTGCTTCTGGTGGAGCTAGGCTTAATTTATACAACTCAAGGGGCCAGTACTCTATAGCAAATGATTCTTCTTCGCTTAACGAGACAAATTCACCTAGTACTGTTGCACCCCTCATTACAGAGATAGCACGACGATAAAGGGATTCACTTACATTAGCAGCACTCCAACTTTTTCCCGTATTTATCATTCCTATACCAGGAATTAAAATAACCCGAGGTACTGCCTCAAACATCTCATCCGCTTCATTCTTATTCTGTTCAAAATACGATTTATATTCGTTCTCAAAATCCAGCAACCCATTTTCAACCTTTTCTATTAACTCTTGTTCCCCTTCCTTCTCAGGGTTCCAATCAATAAAAAGAGGTGTTCTTTTCGTATGAACAAGGTGATCAGGACAAGCAGCTCCTACCTTTGATAGTTCTTTTCCCGCATTGCTATTTACAAATTCCAATACATTGTCCTCATCAGTATACGTAGCAATCATTCTTTTCTCAGCACTCACTTTACCTCTTATAACGGGTAATACATTCGCAAGAATATCCTTTCTATCCTGTTGAAAAATTGCTCCTACTTGTGCACCACCAAACATAGAAGTCTCAGATGCCTGCTTATTAATATAATTTTCAGCTTCCTGAATAACCGAAATCGTGTGGTCGTAGCTTTCTTTAGATGTTTCACCCCAAGTAACAAGTCCATGCTTCTCCATAATAACTAAATCAGCCTTTGGATTAGCTTCTACCCCTTCAGCTATCATTTTAGACAGCTTAAATCCTGGACGAATATAAGGAACCCAAACAAATCGGTCTCCAAATATCTGTGCAGCTATTTCTTTCCCATTTGATGCACAAGCAATGCTAATAATCGCATCAGGGTGGGTATGATCTACATGCTTGAAAGGTAAAAATGCATGTAATAAGGTTTCAATGGATGACCTAGGATGCTTCGAATCAATCATACAATGACTCAAATACTCAACCATGTCTTCGTCTGACATATTCTCTTTTTCTTTAAGGGGATGAATATCAGCGAGGTTTAGACCTGTGAAATTTCCATGTTTCATAGTAGCTAAGTCAGATCCACTGCCCTTTACCCACATGACATCAATTTCTTCCCCTTTAAAGTCTTGTTCGATGGTTTTCACTGAAGTGTTCCCGCCACCCCAATTTGCAACAGATCGATCGGAACCTAATAGATTTGAACGGTACACCAATTCATCCAACCCGTTTTTAGATCTTTCTTCATTATCATTCCATAAATTTCGGACCATAAGTCATCCTCCTCTATTTTTTAAACAGTAGTTCGCTTTAACGTAACTTCATCTTCATACTGCTTGACTTCATGTAACCAAGACTCTTGTATAGGCACACCCATTTCACTGCAGTAATGATCCCAAATTGCACCAAATGGATAAGTTTTAAATTCTTCCATTAGGGCTAACCTTTCTGTGAAATCACCGTCTTCTTGTAACTGTTTTAAATGCTCATGTGGTAAAAGCATGGCATAGAGCAATGATTTAAGCATATTACGAGTTCCTATCGTCCACGCTGCTACGCGATTAATACTAGCATCAAAGAAATCAAGACCTAGTTTAATTCGATCCAACGCCTTATTCCTGATAATTTCTAAGCCAATTTCTCTCAATTCATCATCTAAAGTCACCACATGGTCACTATCCCACCTTACAGGTCTAGAAACGTGCAAGGCTAATTGATCATGATATAGTAGCATAGATGAAAGTTTATCAGAGACTTTTTCAGTAGGATGAAAATGTCCGGTGTCTAGTAAACATAGTTTATTATTTGCTAATGAATAGTTCATATAAAATTCATGAGAACCTACAACAAATGCTTCCGATCCAATTCCGAACAACTTACTTTCAACTGCATCCAAGTTATACGAAGCTTCTGTCTCGACTTTAAAAATTTCATCTAGCGATTCCTTCAATCGTTTCCTAGGGGTAAGACGATCGCTAGGAATATCCTTATACCCATCTGGAATCCATATGTTCGTCAAAGAAGGAGTACCAAGCTCTTTACCAAAATATTCCGAAATTTTTCTTGAAGCGTTACAATGGTCAATCCAGAATTTCCTGATTTCCCTGTTTGGATGGGATAATGTAAGACCTTCTTCTGCTTTAGGATGTGAGAATAGAGTAGGGTTAAAGTCTAAGCCAAGTTCGTTCTCTTTGGCCCACTGCACCCAATTCCTAAAATGTTCCGGTTTAATTTCATCTCTTTCCACTACTTCTCCATTCGTTTCTGCATAAATGGCGTGTAAGTTCACTCGATGCTTTCCAGGAATTAAAGATAGAGCCTTTTCTAAATCCCCTCTTAATTGCTCTGGAGTTGTCGCTTTTCCGGGATAATCCCCTGTTACATCTATTCCACCTGATAACTCTTGCTGGTTCACCTCAAATCCACCAATATCATCCCCTTGCCAACAATGAATCGAAATGGACACCTTCTTCATCTGTTCTAACACATTGTCTACGTTGATATTCCACTTTTCAAAAGACTGCTTTGCTACTTCATAAACTCGATGATCTTTCATCCATTCTCTCCCCCTCACTCATTAATATTGCTTGGAGTATACGTAGTTATATCAAAAGAGTTCTTAATCATAGTTCTGGCTTCTCCCACATTCCTACACTTCCCAAGTGCAATCAGTTGAGATGCAATATTACCAATTGCCGTTGCTTCTATTGGTCCTGAATATACTGGTTTATTTGTTGTATTTGTAATTAACTGATTGATCAATTCGTTCTGGCTACCGCCTCCAATGATATTAATTTGTTTGAAGGTTTTCCCAGAAATTTCTTCAATTTGATCAATTGCCTGCCCATAGCTAAATGCTAAGCTATTAAAAATACAGCGACTTATCTCTCCCGGTGTTTGAGGCAAAGGTAGTTTGTTCTCAAGACAATAGTTTTGGACTTCTTCGATCATGCTCTCTGGTTTTAGGAATCGATCATCATTCACATTTACTTGAGAAGAAAATTCTTCTGTTGTTTTAGCCAGTTTCATTAATTCTTCGAATGAGTACTGATCGTTGTAGTTCCTTTTAACTTCTTGGATCATCCAAAGCCCCATAATATTCTTTAGAAAACGAAATCTATAGTCTAATCCGCCTTCATTCGTAAAGTTATATTTCAAAGCATCTTCATCACAATTTGGGTTATCATTCTCAGTCCCAATCAAAGACCAGGTTCCTGAACTAATATAAATCGTATCGTCCAACTCTGGAACCGATACAACAGCAGACCCTGTATCGTGAGTAGCAGGGAGAAATACTTTCATATCAAAACCGAACTCTGACACAAGTTCACCTCTTAAATTACCTACTTCATACATGGGTGGTTTAATTTCTTGAAACATACTCTCGTTAAAATCTAATGACTCAATCAAGTGTTGATCCCACTGCTTAGTGTGGGCATTAACTAGTTGAGTGGAAGTAGCATTTGTGTATTCATTAACCTTTTTACCAGTTAATAGATAATTGAAGTAATCAGGAATCATTAAAAATGATCTCGCACTAGCTAGAATTTCTGGGTTGTTTTTCTTCAAAGAGTAGAGTTGATAAAGAGTGTTAAATTTTTGAAACTGAATTCCTGTCCTTGAGTAAATTTCTTCTTTACTAATAGATTGAAAGACTTCTTCCATGACTCCGTCTGTTCGAGAATCCCGATACGAGACAGCGTCCGTTAGCAATTCATCATTTTCGTTAAGAAGAACGAAGTCAACAGCCCACGTATCAATTCCAATGCTTTCAGGCTGTAACCCTGCAGAATTACACTTCTTTATTCCATCTTTAATACCCTTAAATAATTCATCAATATTCCAACAAAAGTGATTACCTTTTTTTATCATTTGATTATCGAACCGATGAATTTGTTTTAAATGCATGTGTTCATCCTTAACATATCCAGCAAATACTCTTCCATTAGAAGCCCCAATATCGACAGCTAAATTGCACTTCCTCAAATGTTCACCTCATTTCGAAAACGCTTTCTATACTTATCATACTGCGATTCCACTCAATTCTTAATAACCAGGTTTGTTTTTTTATTGTCCTTATTTGCAATTACTACTCTAAATGTATTTATGATTTGTTATAACTTCTCCGTAAATTCTTAGGGGTATAGCCATACTTACGCTTAAAGATTCGATAAAAGTAACTAATATTTGAATAACCTACCTCCTCTATAATTGAAGCAATAGGAAGATTAGAATGGTGGAGAAGCTCTTTACTTTTGTTTAGCCTTTTATCTTGTAAAAGTTCTTTAAACGTGTGTTTGGTGGCTTGTTTAATCGCCTTGCTAAGCGAATAATGAGGCTGGTTCAATTTATCTGCTAAGTCGTATAAAGAAGCATTTTGATAATTTTGCTCAATATAGGTCAATGATTCCATTACAAATTGATAATCTATATATTGTTGACGTTGACTTTTCACTTTATCTGAATGTTTAATAAGCTCAATCATTAACAAGCCCATATACAATTTTATAGTGGATTCAGATAATACAGTAGGCTGCATGATTTCTTGAATAATTTTATGGACCCACTCTTGAATAGATTGAATCTCATCCACTACAAAGTGAAGGTATTGTCCAGCCTGAGTTTGATTAAATAAACTGCTTATGAAAAAATCTCCAATTTTATTTTCTATTGTTTCTGAAGACAAATACATGAGTACATCATCAAAAAATTGAGGATGAATGATGAAATTTATCACAAGATCTTCATTCCCACACGCCTCAATTTCATGTTCAATGTGTTGGTTTAAAAATAACAAGTCGCCTTGTTGAAGAGTTATTTTTTCTTCTCCAATCGTTTGTTTTAACTGGCCACTATATACATAGTTAATTTCAATATAGTTGTGTTTGTGGTTAGGAAAGTCAACGAACCTAGTGTGTTTTCGGACCATAATCATTTTCTCAGGACTTAAAAACTTTTCTCGTTGTATAACAAAGTCTTTTTCATCCGTATATAATCCTTTTTCAACTTTACGTCTATCTTTAAGAATCTTCTCTTCTTCTTCTGTTCGTTCCATTAATAGTTTATAAAGATCCATTTATGATCTCCTCCTTTCTTAAAACAATCTCCAATTGATTTATTTTCAATTGGAGATTGTTTTTTCACCATCATTGTATTTTTTTCGTACCCTACCATTGAACATATTTCCGTATACGTATTATAAATTATTGGAATTTCATAATAATGTTGCAACATAAGGTCATCTGACGATCTAATTATGTATTATTATAATAGATAACGCTTACACAGTATATAAAAAGCACTTCAATACTATTTCTTCAAAACTAGTAGGTTCTCTAATCTAGGGGGTTACGGACAATAGGAATATTTATAAACAATTAATGGAAATATTATTAACTTTTAAACGATATCTTTGAATGTAAAGCTAGCTTTACATGAGCCAATAATTCAATTTGAAAAATATATAGGGCAAAGGCGATAGGCCCTTAGATACTTTCAGGATAATCAATTTTATAAATGGTTCGCTAAGGGCATTTGCACTTTCAATCAATTTCTTAGTACTAATGATCAAAATCTCCTTGATACCATCAATACAGATAGAGGATAAATAAATCATAGACTTGTCAAATACAGAAAGTTTATTAACGCTGTACGTACTTGGAGATAAGCGTATACCACTGCCTCCATCGAGAATAATCCCTTGCTTACCTCTCTCCCTTAACTTTTTGAATATTATACCCCTATTACCTTTATGGTGAACCTTATTCAATTACATTTTATTTGGATGTTTAAATCTTTCTAGTTCCTATTATTTCTAATGATATCAAGCTCTCCTTTAAAATATTATTTCTCCCTGATAGATATTGATATGGCTCTTAATGTAGAATGGGTACAAAAAGGATGTTTAGATTTACATAATAATGATATTTCCATTCAGGAAAAAAGGAGTGGATAAAATGACAAACCTTGCTATTTCCAGCTTAAAGGGAAGCTGGCTGTTACTACGGTCGATCGCTGTCATTTCTTCAAGCGTGGCAACCATCGTTTCTACCGTTCTCCCCTTATATCTGTATTTACCGATTTCATCTAACGTAATAATTCCGTTGTTCCTACTGTTAGTTTTCAGTGCATTTTTGATCCATGGCGTACTTACACACATATTAAATGATTATATCGATGATTTATCAGGAACGGATACCTTTAGTCCTGCGATATTGTCAGGGGGCAGTCGAGTGATTCAAACAGGTCTTATTTCCTCATCCGCCCTTTGGCGATTTGGCAAAGGACTGATCCTTGTACTTAGTATGATTGTGCTAGTTTTTATACTTTTGGGTTACTATAAACTAGCGATCCTACTATTCATCGGATTGTGGGGAGCGATCTCATATTCGCTTCCTCCTTTCCAGCTAAGTTACCGTCCTTTCGTTGGGGAATGGTTTGCCACTTTTCCATCTGTACTTTTTCTTGGATTATCAGGTGCTTGGCTAGCGTTAGACTATATGCCTGAATGGGTTTGGCAAAATGCTGTGATCAATGCTTTATTTTGTATCGCTTGGGTGATGGTCCATCATATCCCTGATTTGGAAGCAGACAAACAAGCTGTTCCTATGAAGCAAACAAGTGTCGTGTGGGCTTCTGAAAAATTTGGAGTAGCGTTTAGTCGGTTGCCCGCGTTATTGTATTTTGGTCTAACTGGACTATGTGCTTTATGGCTAGGAATCGACCGACTGTGGGCCGCACTCGGAATGTTAACTTTAGTTAGCATAGCTACTTACTTAATCGTAATAATGCAGGTCAAGAATCATCAGCAAGTCTCTGCTTATGAAAAGGTTATTTTGATTTTAGCGATGGTTAATGCGGTTTGGCTCGGAGTTTTTATCTAAATCTTTCAGGATTCAACTTCTAATAACCAACTGTAAAATTCTCTACAATCCAAACATAGTTCCGCCCATAGCCTTTGATCCTTTGTGATCGGAACGAGTTTTAACTTATCCGTGTCTTTATTACAAAAAGCACATTTCGTTTCGATCAATTAGTTTCCTCCTCTAAAATATATGAATTCATCTTACCTGATTATCGTTTAAAAGGCGAAAAGGAGAAAATAGCTTTTCAACTATTGTTAAAGCTTAAAAAACGGAATTTATTAATCAGAAAGAGTCCCTTTCCTGATCAAATTATATGAACGTTTCCCTATAAATATGGAAAGTGGAGTTTTTCGGGATTTTCATAACTACAAATAAAAAGCAAAGCCATGAGTAGATTGAAGACTACTTGGCTTTGCTTTTTTTAAGACCAATAAGGTTCTTTACCGTAATTATGATACATTCTTTCTTCAAAATCTCGAGTGATTGGTTTTCTTTTTTGATACAGTGGACCCTTTTCGATGCCTTCCAAGGTCATATCAACATAGAATTCATCCTTCGTCCAGTTAGCGGATGTGATCCAATCAGGGGAAATAAGTGTTAATTGGTGTGTGGACCATTTCCCACAATTGATAACGAAGTAGCGAATACGCCATGTTTCTTTTTCAATAATAACATCGGCGACATAACCCATATCTCCATCTTCGGCAATAACGTTGGCGTGATTAAAAACACCTTTCATATGGTTTACACTGCGTAAATGATCCGTACGATCAGTTACAACCGAAGATGGCTTAACATCAGAAGTTGAGTTAAGAGGAGTAGCATGACGTCCCCACACTTCGTCACCGACCCAATACTGATTCCAGTTCATACTTGTCGTAAGCTCTTGTTCTCTTTGATGATTCATCTCTGATTCGTGCTTGACACCCGCCACCTCTCGCAATTCATCCTTAGTGTTATTGACCTTTATAACATTCTTCTCAAAGTCGATATGATCAATAGCGGAAGGAGATAAATAAATAATTTGGTCTGGAAACCATTTCTTAGATTCAACAGTCAAGTAACGGACCGTATAAGTCTGCTCATTAAAATAAAGATCCTTAGCTTTACCCATTTCTCCGTCCTGTGCCTTTAATGAGAATTTTTCGATAGTAGTTGCCTTCATGAACATCTTTCTTCACCTCTCCCAATAATTGACCTTTATAGGACTTTTCCCATGTAAAAATAAAAGTTAAACAAGGAATTTCCTTTGAAAGCCTTTATGAAATAGGCAACTATTTACTTATAAACATTTGTGTCCAATAGTGTCCATAACTTCCACCTTCAGAGTATCCAACTCCAATATAAGTTAAGTTAGCATCCAAAATATTTTTTCTATGTCCAGGACTATCCATCCATCCGTTAACAACTTCTTGGGCAGTGGACTGACCAGCTGCAATGTTTTCAGCTGCACGACTATAGGAAACATTAAAGTCACTCATCATTTGAAATGGGGAACCATAAGTTGGAGATTCATGTGAAAAGTATCCTTTATTTTCCATGTCTTTTGATTTATATCTAGCTACCCTTGATAATTCCCAATCCGCCCTAAGTGCAGACAATCCATTTTCAGATCGCTTTTGATTGGTTAAATCAATGACTTGCTGTTCTAAGGATTTTATTCCTTGTTTCAATGGAATGGTCACTCTATCACCTGGATAAATAAGGTCCGGATTACTTATTCCCCGGTTGGCATTAATAATTTCAGAGAGACCGATTTGATAACGCTGAGATATTTTCCATAACGTATCGCCACTTTTAACCGTATACGTATCGGTTTGTGCATGAGTAGTTTGCGGCATTTGAATAACCATAATCACCGTTAACAACAATGTTCCTAACCATATCCATAGTTTCACTAGTAAATGCTCCTTTATTGTTTTGTCTGGTATAGTTTAGACAAAAATAATTAAATAATGTATGGAAATTGGTTCTTTTTGCTGATTCGATAATATACAAAATAACTAGTTCGATAAATTCACGCAAAAAAAGCCTCGCAGAAACTACCTCACAAGGCTCTTCAAAAAATCAAATCATTTCGTTCGCATAGTTAAATCAGGCCGTACGAGTTTTAGATGTTTTAGTTTCCTTACTAAAACATATGTTATTAACGAACCACCAAACCACTAAGACACCTGTTACATCTTTCACTAAATCTATGATAGTAAATGATCTCCCAATCACGTGAAATTGGTGAATTTCGTCAACCAATCCATACGTCATTGCAATTCCAGCCGCTACGTAACTAGTGAATCTAGAAAACATATGGTTGGCTCGGAAGGCAACAATTAACAAAAGATACAGAACAGCAAATTCGACTACGTGTAAGCTCTCAAATAGAGCATTAATCGTCATTGTGCTACACCTAAGAATGTTTTAATCGCTTCTATCGAGTGGCTTGATTGAATCCAAATAAGTACCATATAAAGTATGGGCAGTGCTGTTAGTAAAATTCTTTTTAACATTGTATACCTCTCCTTTACTATCTACTTTCATTATGGAAAGATATACGATTTTTTATACTAGTTTTATAGATTTTATAATTTCAGCCACTTTAATAATGGATTAGCTCTTGTATATTGATGGTTGATTCAGCAAAATAATAACTAGATCCTATAAATTACTCTTGAAATGATTCAGCTTGTTCAACAACCTCACCAGGTACCGTAATTTCATCATACTCATTAAAGTTGCTAATAGCATACGTTGAGTTGTGGTAGGTTTTTACATCACCAAGTTCCCCTGTAGTTGTTAACTCGTATTCGGTGTTATAACCTCTCATATAATACGTGTCTTTATCAATTTTTATTTCATATGTTCCGGTGATTTCCATGTTCTCATAATGTTCTTTAAGTGAGTTTCCTAACATAGATTCGCTTGCTCCCATTACAACTGATTTGTAATCTTCATCATCTCCACTAAAGGTTAGTAGGTAATGATCGTCATTATCGATAACGTCAAATGATTTTCCAAAACTAACGTAATCTTCAAGTCGTTCATCATCAAGTACTTTGAACATTTCAAACATCTGTCCGCTATCAGAGTTCATTGGCATAGAAAACCATCGGCCTTCAGATTTAATATACACCACGTCTTCTACTAAATACATCTCCGTGTCATCGTCTGTATTAATATTTGATAACGTATTTGATTGTGCATACATTTGTGTTGATCCATCCTGAACCATTTCCATCGTTAGTTTGGTTTCGGTTTTTTCATTTTGTCCATTCGTTGTAGTGTCTTCGGTGAATTCACCCTCTGCAAGAAAGCTTGTTAAGTCTGCCATTACTTTTGCGGACTGACGTAAAATTTGTTCGGCATCACCACTGCCCGGACTGTTAGTATCCTCCGAACTTTCACTGGTCTCTTTTTCTGTTTTTTCTGCTGTTTCTTCACTCGTTTGCTCTTCTTCTAACATGGTTTCATTTTCAGTGTTGTCTTCACCTGAACTGTCACCGCTACATGCAATTAACATCATCATGAATGCCAATAAGATATAAGCTGTTAATTTTTTCACCGAGACACCACCTCTTTTTTAATAACTTATGAATGGTACTCCGTTTCATTCATAATATAAAAAGGATTCGCCTAAAGAACATAAAAAAACAGCCCGCCATAGCTTAACGGGTTCAATTCTCGGGGAGAAAACATTAATTTAGGAGTACAAATCGCAATAGCGTTTCGTACTCCTTTTTAATTGGTATAGCAACATTTTTGGCTCTACAATATTTGTTGGGGTCTTAGAAAATTAAGCATAAAAAATACACACAAGCTCCTCTATCTACTACACTTGAATTGTCGAGAAACAAGAGAGAAGGGAGTTGTGTGCACGTGAATTTTAACACGAAATTACCAGGATTAGAAGAGGTTACAGTTACAAGGATGGAGGATATGAATGATGTCTTCCGAATCTTTGTAGAGATCCCTAAACAAGTTCATACTTGTCCTGTTTGTGAAGAGCGAACATGTAGGGTACATGATTATCGCACACAAAAGGTTCAACACTTAAAACTCTTTGAACGAACGACATACCTTTACTATAGAAGACGCCGGTATGTTTGTACTTGCGGAAAGCGATTTGCCGAGTCAAACCCTATTGTTGAGCGTTATAAACGTCATACAAAGGAGTGGAATCAAGCTTTGGGACTTAGGGCCATCCAAGGTATGAACTTTAAAGATACGGCAGCGCAATTCCGTACATCACTAACGACGGCCATGCGTCGTTTTGATGAGGTTTCTGTGCCCATGTTAAAAAAGATCGATCAACTTCCTGAAGTGATCGCGTTTGATGAGTATAAAGGGGATACGAGCTGGCAAGTACCAAGTCATTATAGGAGACGAATACACGACATCTTACCTGAACGGTCCATTAAAACGGTGAAGCAGTACCTTCTGGCCAAAGGGGACAATGTTCAAATGGTAATCATGGACATGAGCCATTCATTCAAATCAGCCGTCCAAAAAGCTCTAGGAGACCCGATTATTGTGGCGGATCGCTTTCATTTCTCCCAGTAGGACTATCTTCCACTATCTGTGTTCTATTGCAATGAACCTCTCTATATCAAGGATTTTAATAGGACCGCCCGCTATCAAGATTTGCATACAAACTTAGGAATGGCTTCCTTTTCTTGAAGTGGTATCGAGACACTTATATGGTAAAGGGGCGGAGGGAAACGGGGAGACTCCTATGGGATGTGCGGGACAGCTGAGACCCCACAGGACGAAGTCCGAGGAGGCTCAGCGCCCGCCCCATGGAAAGCGAGCCGTTTCCCGCAGCCCCAAAATTCACACAAACATCTCGAATTCAAGCACAATCTCTGATTTTGTATGCTAATTTATATGTTATTTCATGTTTTGTACTCGAAAACTTAACCCACCAGCCATAGCTGAGCTGCTTTTATTGTTTTTGAAAAGTTGATCAGTCCATAATTTCCCAATAGGCAGGTTTTACATTGTAATCTGGATCAAATACAAATGGTGCATCCTTACAAGGTCCACCCTCAACATCACTCACTCGGTCATCAAGCCAAGTATGATTGTCAGCAATACCCCAGAACGTAACATTACTAATTTTGTCATCTAAATCTTCATATGACTCAAATAACTGATTGTAACGTTCTCCTTGAGTTTCTAGTAAACTATTAGGAATCTCTTCATAAGATTTATACTCACCACTTGGCGGCCATGAAATCGCACATCCATATCATTCTCTTTAGCAAATTCTACAATTTTATCAGCTTCTTCAAAATCAAACTGTCTTTCTTCTGATTGAATAGAGATAGGCTTCATTACATTCTCTGCAATAATGCTACTATAATGGTGTTTTTTACCTGTCTCTCTTGACAAATATGAGGTTGATAAGAAGTTATCAGCATGAACTGGAAGAATAAATCCAACATACAAACCTATCAATATCAAATCCCGATTAGGTTCAGACACCGGTTTTGATTCTTCTAATGAGGGGAACAATATAAAAAAAGATAGTTAAAGGAGATTATGTATGAGGTTAGCATTTATATCAGATATTCACGGAAACGCACGTGCACTTGAAGCTGTCTTAGAAGATATTGAAAAAAGAAATATCGATCAGCTCTTCGTTCTAGGTGATATTTCTTATCGAGGACTGGAACCTCAGCGATCTGTTGAAATGGTTCGCAAGCTCGATGCTAAAGTTATTAAAGGAAACGCTGATGAGTGGGTCGTTCGGGGAGTTCAGGAAGGTGAAGTTCCTGATGAAGTGATCGAGGGAATGAATGACGAAAAGGATTGGTCCACTTCGAAAATGACGGGAGAATCAGTAAGATACCTTAACGATTTACCTAAAGAAATAAATGAGGAGTTTGAAGGAGTCAACATTCACGGATTCCATGCGACACCTGGTAATTTATTTGAAGTTGTATTACCAACAGAAACTGAGGAAAGCATGAAGGAACATCTGATGGTTAATAAAATGGCTGATATTTATGTGTATGGACACATTCATAAGCCTTATATTCGCCATATTGATGGAAAAGTCGTGATCAATACAGGCAGTGTTGGCTTGCCTTTTGACGGATTGGCTCAACCATCTTACGCTATCGTAGATATTGAGGATAGTGGTGTGCAAACATCGATTGTGAGAACAAACTATGATTTAGAAAGACTAGTTGAGGATGTGAAAGCCTCTGATTATCCTCAAAAAGATCTACTAAGCAAGTTATTAATGAATGCTTCGGTATCGAAATGATAAGTTAAGGGTAGATCAAGTTACCCCTGTTTTCGGATATTGAGCTAGAGCACGGAAAATAAAACAGGCACTTTCACTTAGGTAGTTCCGATACCGTGGAGAAAATCTAAAATAACAGGTGAAATAACATACTAAAACTTTAATGCCCAAGCGTTCTTTTCTATATTTTCTTGTTAAACTAAAGTACTAGATTGTTTAATAAAAGAATGACGGTTCCGTTGCTTTTCATCGGAGAATGGGGGATGGAACGGAACCCATTTTATTAAAATCGGGGTTGCTGTGTGAATATCGCTATTGAAACGATCTACTTGTGCCATGAAATTGATCCACTTCTGCCATTAATGGGTCCTGTACTATAAATTCAGAAACGGTCTTCACAAGGAGAAGTGGTGGTAGGCATAAACACCAGGTAAGCTCCTAGCTGCCGTTTACGGCCTGAAATAAAGGACCCTTAATAGGTACACTTCATTTAAACAGACTATCACACCCGATTTTAAACAACTTTTCTAGTGACTCAATAGATCTGTATGATGGCCATATTCCCTGCTCTGCATCAAGCTTCAATTGGCGTATATATCAGATATCTCATGCTTTAATAGGGTTCAACCAACAACTATATACGCGAGTGATTTCTTCTTTAACATCAACATGTTGACTGTGATTCTCTGCCCGTGTTAAATTTAAACACTTTTTCAGCAGCCTCGAGATCGTGTAGGGTGAGGCTTTATCCTATAACATAGGAAGACGCATTCTCCTATGCCGGGGGTTCATTCATTTCCATGTCGAAAGGGGGGGATTTGAAACGACGAGACTCCCGCGGGAGAAGGAGCTAGGCAAGACCCCACAGGGAGTGCCAACGACCGAGGAGGCTTGCCAGTTCCCCGCAGGAAAGCGAGTTGTTTCAAAGCCACCCCTATACCTTATATGGTATAGAACCCCCATCATCTCGGAATCGAATCTTCAACAATCCTGCTCTGGTAGAATCTAACTGAGGGAGTTAAAGAACAATCCTTCGCAGACTCTACAATTATTTTAACATAAAATGACAATTATCTACTTAGTCTATAAAAATCAACATAACAAATAGCATACCAATTAACATAGTAATTCTCACGGAGACGACAGCTATTGTCATTATATTATTTGGGTTGCGATTTTGTATGATAATTCAAGTGTTGTTATATGCGATTCATTCTTCTAAGTAGTTGCTATTTCGTAAGTTTCTCCACCGAAACGGAACTACTTAACTTTCAATACACTTTTTTTATCTTCATATACTTCTTTCACTTTTTAAGCCGTCTCAGTATAATCGGACGGCGTTACATGACTATATAGGTGATTTTTTCTATATTGTATTTAATTCTACGTTACATTCTACTTAGCAGAATTTAGTTCACTTTAACCTACCAATTTACACACACGTTATTGTAAAAGTAATATTTCCGTATTAATCACTCGTTTCTTTTCCATACTAAAAGTACGAAAGGAGGGAGCAGTTATGGAGGAAATCTTCCAGAGTGTTCGAAAAAATGAAGATGGGGATATTGTTAGCTTTCAAACCTCTACTGGTAGGGAATTAACTTATGAACAAGCGATTGCTGCAGTTGAAGACGGAACGATTCATGGAGCGAACGTAGGAAAAGCTAGAAATGGTCGACCAGTTATTCGTGGAAATGCGGACGGCGATCCGGATAATAACCTTGATAATCTCCCGGCGTATTAAACAGTTTTTTGAGACACCTGCCTTCTTGCAGGTGTCTTTCTTATGACTAAGATGGTTAAATTATTTAAAAGGCAGAGAAATTCCAGGAGAATTTGATGGTCAAATTAATCTCTTGTGTTAACTCTATTTCAATTTATCGACAACACTCAAAATTTGATCGGACACTTTTTTCATTTAATCGGCTAAACACCAAATTCTCGGACAATTACAACTAACAGACTGCTTTCTACCCTTAACACTACACCGATAGCTAAGCATAACACTGCTCAGCTATCAGGGTTGAGTTTACTAATTCAAGAGTCATCTTCCTAGGAGTTTTTGTTCAAAAGGGAAATCAGAGAAGTTTTCTACCCCATCCTTTGTCACGAGCAACTGTTCTTCCAGCTTAACTCCTTCTTTTCCTTCTGGCGATCCAATGTAACTTTCAACCGAAAGTACCATATTCTCTTTGATTACTCCATCGTATCCTTTCTCTTCAAAGTCTTGAGGGTATACAATATAAGGATATTCTCCACTTAATCCAGTTCCATGA
Source organism: Halobacillus seohaensis (assembly GCF_042663045.1). Lineage (NCBI taxonomy): Bacteria > Bacillati > Bacillota > Bacilli > Caryophanales > Bacillaceae > Halobacillus > Halobacillus seohaensis. The sequence continues at coordinate 140,789 of NZ_JBHSZV010000025.1, forward strand.
GCTACTGTGAAATAACGATTTGGGAAAAATTCATCTGGAATTTTCCAGCTTTTATGTGCGTATTCACGAAAAGTCATTCCGGGCTTGATCAAGTCAATATTTGTTTGAACTTGATCATAGGCTACTTGATACAAGCGCTTTTGTTCATCGGTTGGTTCACCTTCTCCGCAATAAAATGTGCGACTTATATCTGTGAAATAGCCGAAGGGGCCATTCATATCGGTATCAAAGGCAACGAGTTCGCCTTCTTGAATGACTTTATCACTGCATTCTTGAAACCACGGATTAGTACGATGACCAGAACTTAGCAACCTTGTCTCTATATAATCGCCCCCTTGGGCAATATTTGTTTGATGCAAGTAAGACCACAATTCATTTTCTGTTATTCCCGGTTTTAACGCTTGTTGCATCCGAATCATTCCTTCTTCTGCAGTACGCACAGAAATTTTCATGGCTTCAAGCTCTTGTTTATTTTTAATGCTGCGAGCATGCTCGATCGGTTCTTGTCCATCCATAACCTCTACGCCTAGTTTTGCTAATTCAATAGCACCTACAGATGGAATATAATCTACAGCAAGCTTTTTATTATCCCCTGCATGCTGTTTCATTAAATCCTCTATTTCTTTCGCCCATTGCTTCGCATTATTGTGTAGGTTGTCTCCTGAAGCAACATACGATAAAGTAATTGCCGGTCTCACTTCATCGATCGTTTCTATCCCCTCTGAAAGATGTTCACAATTTGGAAAATCAAATAAAGTAACTGGGCCTTCTGTTGGGATAAAAGCATAACGAGCAGGATTTCTTAACATAAAGACTTGCATATTCCTACTTCCAGTGGCATAACGCAAATTAACAGGGTCGAAAATTACAATTCCACCATACCCAAGTTCCTTGAGCTGTTCACGTACTCTCCCTAACCGATACTGGCGCATTCGTACTAAATCAATTTGTGTTTTATCATGCCGAATGCTTTGTAATTTTCCCATACTATTCCTCCTACTTATCCTTAAAACGCAAGAATTTAATTGCACATAAAATGTTACAACACCTTGTTACTTATTACAATAAGTTATTTGCCGATTTCTACCCGATAATTAAAAGAAGAAGGAATGTATTTCGTGCGGCTAAACTCGATGGGTACATTATCCATTCCACGTGTCGTACGTTGAATATCTATTAAAGCTTCCCCAGGAGCTATCCCTAATAGGTCCGCTTCATAGGTCGTAGCATTCGACGCGGATACTTGTTCTTTAATATTCGTGTAGTGAATATTATGTTTCCCTAAATAAGCGAATAAATCAAAAGCTTCAGACACAATATCTTTGATTTTCTCTCCAACTGGAACGGGAAAAAATGATTGTTGGTATGCGATAGGTATTCCTTCTGCTGTTCGAACTCTTTCAAATACATATACCTCGACTTCATCTGGTAAATCCAACAGACTTTTTGCAAAATAATGATAATCAGTTATTTCAGACCTTATTACTTTAACGTCCATATCAGTACCTAATTCGTGATGAATCACACCTGGATTGCTCATCTCTTCATTTGGTACTTGGCTGACTTTCGTTGCGGCTCCTCGTCGAGTTTCAAGTACACCTTTTTGCACTAAATCACGAATGGATTGCCTTACAGTCGTACGGCTTACGTTGTATTGCTCGATCAATTGACTTTCTGAAGGTATAGCTTTTCCGGACTGCCATATACCATCTTGAATATTGTGGACCATCTTATTTCTAATTTGTACATATAAAGGTAATTTCCTTTGCTTGTTAGCTATACGAACACTCCCTTACCGTCTAGACTCCTTTCCTATTTTATAAGAAAAACTATAAAAAGCCTATTAGCTATATAAGTTCAATCTATAATGTTAAGTGCAGCAAATATTAATAAGTTATTTCGGTAAACTGAGCACTCAGAATACGAATATGATAATTATGTAGTGTATTATGTCACGTTTAAAATAGTACAAACCACTCTGAACCGTTCTCTATAGTCACCATCACACCTTGATCATCTTTATTTGTACAAGACACCAGGCAAATACTTGAACTAAACATACACGTCTTAGCTACCAAGAATTTTTGAATATATATTCATTATTCAAAGTTCTTTATACTTTATATATTCGCGGAACTCTTGTTTCGATAAGCCGGAATTTATTGCTTCCGTCACAAGTGAGATCCACCCTTCATCCAAAAAACCATTCGCTTCTTCTGCGGTTCCCTGAATCAGATAGTGAACCGATACACCTAATTCCAAAGCGACACTTTCTACAAAATGGACTGATGGATTCGACTGAACCCCTCGTTCGATTGAACTAATATAAGATTTAGCGAATCCAGTTTGAACAGCTAAATCTTCCATGGACATCTTCCTTGCCTTGCGGGTTGTCTTAATCCGATCACCGATCACTTTTTCACCTTCTCCATCCATTTATTAACAAGTTAAGACCAAATCATGTAATGAAACAGGGTCTATGTAGGACTTTTTAATTATTAAAACTATATCATAGCACTTCCTAAAATCCAATATATTGAATTCATGCATATTATTGTTATATACAACGTGCGTTAGAATTTGTTATTGCTTCTAATAAAAATAAAGTGTCCTTTATAATTAGATAAAAAGTGAAAAGACTGAATTCATTTCAGATTCAGTCTTTGAAGAATTAAGATAAAAATTATAAATTGGAAATCTAACTCATCTATTAATATGTTCAGTAGGTTGCTGAGTTCGGTTAGCGAAAATTACGGTTCTCTGTCAAATGTGGTGGTGGAGAATGATCCCATCACCCTTTTGATTTAGTTACTTTCGCATAGTTTGTTGCTTATGCCACCGCAGTCTGAATACACTTAGCTTTCCGCGGGTGACCCGTGACCCTCTTTGAACTTTGACCACTGTTTCCGCAGGGAGTCCTGCTTGTTAGATGGTTTCCCAAAAATTCATCTATCCAAAACAACAATGATTAAAATCTTAAGATCTTCATTTCTTTTTGCCATAAAATCTTATTCTTTAAGCGTTCATAGCTCTTGATCCCGTAAGAGCTGCGTTTTAATACTTTATTTGTGTTATTCAAAAGGCTTGTAATATTTCTGTCTTCCATCGTTCAAATGGTTCTCTAACGCGTTCATGCCTGACGTTTTCATTTTTTCCAAACAAGTTTTTAATCCAACTCTCGCCGTTAACTTTATTATCTTTTATCCCCAGCGTCTATATGTAAAATGATTGTGTACTCGTTCTCTCTCCTTTGTCTTTTTCTCTCGTAACTTTAGACTAACAAAAGAGAGAATGGAGTGCATTTTTTATATTCTCTTGAGTCCTTGATGTATCAAGAATAACCACCACATTCATTATAGAGCCTAAATTACTAAGGTTTTACAGTTTTCCTTTTTGAATAAATTTCCCATTAAAAAAATCACTACATATGTTATGAGTGATTTTAGTATTTTTTAGTTTTTACGGTTCGTTCTCCACTTATTGAATTCTAAGTATTCTCGAAACTGTTCTTTAGAAACACCAGAGTTTTGAGCATCTTGTACGATTTCAAGCCAATCGTCATCTAAATTTGTATCTTTCTCGGCAGACTCACCGTGAAGGAGATAATTCATGGAGACATCAAGTTCTTTAGAAATTTTTTCTAAAAATTGAATCGAGGGATTTGATTGTAGGTTTCTTTCAATGGAGCTCAAATAGGATTTGGCGACCCCTGCTCGTTCGGCGAGTTCTGATAAGGATAATTGTCGATTTTTTCGTATTTGTTGGATGCGATTACCGATCATCCTACCACCTTCTTTCATTATATGGTTTTATTGTAGCATAATTTGTCGTTACGTTCTATTTAAAGCACAAGTTTTCTTTAGGAAATTGTAATCATTTTTCAGGTTTGGTTTACGAAGGTGTGAGTTTGTGAAGTTTTAGTTATACTAGTTATGAGTTGTTTTTTTAACTAGTTCTAGGATTTGCATTAAGCTCCTTTAATATCGAGAGCGGGGAGCGTTTAGCTATATGGTCCATTGAAATGAGGTCAGTCTTCTACCAAATAGACATTTAAATGGTTGTTACGTGGAGAGACCCTACTCTTGATATTTCTTTAATACTTTTTTCTAGTGACCAATCAGTGGCCGCAACTCCAGTCTATATAGTTTTCTATCTAATTATAATAGTTCTTTAAAAGAGGTGGACGTATGAGGGAGTTAGTCGAACGTTTTGAATTAGCGTTTAACCAAATTCATCAAAGGTTAAAAGAGATGCATAGTTTCCCAAAGAACGATAATTTCGTAGAGTTATTGAATCGTTCACAGGATCGTAGTGTTGTAAAGGAACATTTTGATACATTAAGGCAATATGCCAAATTGCGTAATGCAATGGTTCATGAGCGAGTGCGTGAGGATTTTTATATTGCGACGCCTCATATTGAGGTTGTGGAAGAGCTAGAAGTTATTAATCAAACGCTTGACCAACCTCCGTTAGCCCTTGATATTGCTACAAAACCGGTGATGTTTTTTTATGAAGAATCTCCGTTATTAGATGTGATGGATGCCTTTCGTAAACATGAGGTTTCGCAGTTTCCAATTTATGATGGTGTTGGTGGAGAGTTTATTGGTCTGTTGACGGATACGGTCATTGTTCATTGGATGAGTCTGCAATTGAAGGAAGGTGTAATCGACGTAACTGATGTTAAGGTAAGCAACTTGTTGAAAAATAAAGCAGAATATAATGTGAAGTTTATGCCTGAGGATGCTACAGTGTTTGGTGTCGAGGACATATATGAACATAGTCATGTTGAGGGGCGTAAGCTAAAATCTGTGATTATAACGAATGATGGAAAACATGGTAGCTCGCCGCTCGGTATCATAACCGCATGGGATTTAATAAAGGTCAATGCCGAGGATCCTGTTGATGAGTGAACAGCGAAGGTCGCTCATGGATTTTCTTAGGTATGTTAAAGCAGGATTACCTTCAAGATGGCTCGTGGGTGTGGACTTGTACTTAGTCTAATGGAAACTGCCGCAAGTCTAGTCGTTCCGCTGTTTGCTAGAGATTTAGTGGATCAATTATCAGAAGGCGGATTAAGTACAGGATTAATTGTTTTTCTCGGGGGCACATTTCTGATTCAAACCGTATCGGGTGGATTTTCCTACTATATACTAGCTTATATTGGAGAAAATATCGTCGCCCATATTCGTGAACAGTTATGGACTCATATTTTACGACTGCCTGTCTCCTATTTTGACGAACATGAGTCCGGGGAAACGATGAGTCGGATCACACAGGATACAACGACAGTGAAAAATTTAATTACCAATCATTTGGTCTCATTTGTTACGGGTGTGATTACGATCGTTGGGGCTGTGGTGATCTTGTTAACGATTGATTGGCGAATGACATTGATTATGGTGTCATCGGTTCCAGTCGCATTATTTGTGTTAATGCCGCTTGGCCGGATGATGTATAAAGTATCGCGTCGCTTGCAGGATGAAATGGCGGATTTTAGCGCCAATTTAGGTAGAGTGTTAAGTGAGATTCGTTTGGTGAAATCGTCTAATGCTGAAGAGTCTGAGAGTGATAAAGGTACACGAGGTATTGGACAGTTGTTTACATATGGTATGAAAGAAGCTCGTATTCAGGCAGTTATCTCTCCATTCGTGACTATGATTATTATGGTCGTGCTCGTAGTGCTAATTGGTTACGGTGGAGTTCGGGTAGCTTCTGGTGCGCTTAGTGCTGGATCGCTAGTCGCAGTGATTATTTACGTGTTTCAAATCATTGTTCCATTCAGTCAGATGGCGACATTCTTCACCTCCTTTCAAAAAGCGATGGGAGCGACGGAACGGATCCAATTTTTGCACGAGATTCCTGTGGAAGAGGATAAAGTGAAGGCATATATTACCACTGAACGTTTAACTTTTCAAGATGTATCATTTGGTTATGAGAGATCGGAGCGGATAGTTTTGAAAGGGGTGAGCTTCTCAGTGACTACTGGACAAACGGTAGCGCTTGTTGGTCCAAGTGGGGCCGGAAAAACGACGGTATTTTCCTTAATTGAGCGTTTTTACCGTCCTTCGGCTGGGGTGATTAAGGTGGGCGGAATTGATTTACAGTCGATCGGTCTTGAAGATTGGCGCCGCTCCATCGGTTATGTTTCCCAGGACAGTCCGGTAATGTCAGGAACGATACGCGATAATATCGGTTACGGACTTCAGTATATGGTCGCTGATGAACAAGTCGAGATTGCGCTTCGTCAGGCCAATGCCTATGATTTTGTAATGAAGTTTGAAGATGGATTAAGTACGTGGGTTGGCGAGAGAGGAATTAAGCTGTCTGGTGGTCAGCGGCAGCGGATCTCTATAGCTCGAGCTTTGCTGCGCGATCCTTCAATATTGTTGTTAGACGAAGCGACGTCGAATTTAGATTCGGAATCTGAAGCAGCGGTGCAAGAGGCGCTTCGGACATTAATGGAAGGACGAACAACGCTTGTAATCGCCCATCGGTTATCAACGGTTGTTGATGCCGATCAGCTATTAATGCTTGAGGATGGGATGATTACGGGGCACGGTCGCCATGCGGAATTATATCGCGAGAATGTGCGATATCGTGAATTGGTCGATCAGCAGATGTTGTAGTAACTTTTCTTACTTTTGATAGGATAGTTGTTTTACTCAGTGTTAGATTGTCTCCTAAGTCTAAAATGATTTATTTTCATTGAAAAATATTCCTTAGGGGGTTTGTGGGAGATCTGGTTTTGATGGAGGGTTTTTTCCCTTTTTGATGTTAATGAAAATTTGAAGTTTGTCGAAACTATCATATATTTCCCTGGAAATAATCGAAATATGTCTGGAAATGAAACAACCTCACCGTTAAACGGTGAGGTTGTTTTTGGTTTAGGTTTAGGCTTCGTCTTTTCCTTTGCGGAAGATGCCTGTGATTTTATTAGATAGGTCGTCAAAATAAGTGTAAACGACTGGGATTAAAATTAATGTGAAGAAGCTCGATACTGTAAGGCCGAAAATGATAGTAACAGCTAATGGTTGCTGGGCTTCTGCACCTTGGCCGATTCCGATGGCAAGCGGCACCATTCCTAAGACTGTTGTGAGGGTGGTCATTAAGATCGGACGCAGTCGGCTTGGGCCTGCTTCGAGTATCGCTTCGGTTCGGTCGTATTCTTTGCTTCGTAATATATTAATATAGTCAACGAGAACGATAGCGTTGTTGACGACAATGCCTGCGAGCATGATGATGCCGACAAAGGCTGGTAAGCTAAACGGTAAGCCGGTTATGAACAATCCTGAAGTAATTCCAACCACTGTTGCAGGCAATGAGAACATGATGATGAATGGGAATAGGAAATTCTCGAACTGGATTGCCATGACGGCGTACACTAGAAAGATTGAGAAGATGAGCGCAAGACCAAGGTCTCCAAAGGCTTCTTCCATGTCTTGGGCTTGTCCTCCGATTTCGTAGGAATAGCCGTCTGGGAAATTGAGTTCTTCAAGTTGGGCACGTACATCATCGGTAGTGCTGCCGAGATCACGGTCGATAACATTGGATTCGACGTTTACTTGCGGCTGCTGATCTTCTCGCAATAACGATACAGGACCTTGTACTTGTTCCAGGTCAGCGATCGTAGCGAGCGGGATGACACTGCCGGTTGGTGTTTGCACGGACATACCTTCTAAATCAGCGATCGTTTCCCGTTGATCTTCTGGTAAAATCATTTGCACGTCGATTTCTTCTCCTGCTTCACGATAGCGGGTAGCGATTTGTCCGGTAAAGGCGGTTTGTACTTGGGTGATTACTTCTTGATCGCTCAATCCATATTCAGCTGCCTTTTCTCTGTTGACTTCAATTTGCATTTCCGGACGGCCTTCTTCTGTAGAAGAGGTTGGCTCACTGACGCCTTCTACATCTTCCATGACGTAGACGACTTGCTGTGATAATTCATCAAGGACTTCGTATTCCGTCCCGTTCAACTGAATTTGCAATGGGGCTCCTGTTCCTAAGCCTGCGTCGAGTTCGCTGACCGCGATGTCCGCTCCGGCAATTCCGCGAAGTTCCTCATCAATATCTTTTACGACAGCCTGAGTGGAAGATTTACGCTGATCAGGGTCGACTAGTTGAATGGTGTATGAGGCACTGTCAGAAGTGCCTCCTCCGATCCCTCCCATACTTCCCCCGCCAATTGTGAGGTACCTCACTTTAATGACATCGCTGAACGTTTTCAATTGGGCGTCGACTTTGTCTGTCGCTTCTTGTGTGCCTTCAAGTGAAGTGGCTGCAGGCATATCGACATTAATTTGAATTTGTCCCTGATCCGAAGGTGGAATAAATTCTGTGCCAATGCTTGGGATTAAGGCCACACTTCCAACGATGCTTGCGAGAGTTAAAGCGATTGTTGTCTTTCTCCATCGCAACACAATCCTTAAGAGCGAGCGATATCTATCATTTACTTTTGCTAAAAACCGATCAAACCAATAGCGGCGTCCACTCGTTTGTAATGGCTTTGTCAATAATTTGGATGACAACATCGGTATGAGCGTCACCGAAACGGCCAAGGCTGTGATCAAAGCAAAAGAAATCGTGAGCGCGAGCGGTGTGAACAGTTCAGAGGCAATTCCTTCTACAAAAATGATCGGCAGGAACACGACAAGTGTCGTCGTCGCTGATGCAATGACGGCGGGAGCGAGTTCGGATGCCCCTTCTTTAGCGGATTCTACCATTGAATACCCACGTTGCCGATAGCTGACAATATTCTCTAAAATGACAATTGAGCTGTCGACCATCATCCCAATTCCAAGGGCTAGTCCACCCATTGTAAGGACGTTTAACGTTTCACCTGTGAAATACATTAAGGTAAACGTAGAAATAATCGCAATCGGGATCGCGATGCCAATGACGAGAGTAGCACGGAAACTTTTTAAAAATAGCATGAGAACGATTATCGAGAAAATTCCACCTAAGATAATGTTGAGAAAGACACTATTAATAGAAGTTTTAATAAACTCACTTGTATCAAGGACAACTTCTGTGTTGGTATTGACTGGCAGGTCATCTTCGACTTCCGTTATGGAAGAACGTACGTTGTCGGCAGTCTGAACTGTGTTAGCGTCGGACTTTTTCAAGATTGACAAGACAACGGCTGGTTGCCCACCCACTTCAGAAACGGTACTTGATTCGTATTTCTCTTCAATGTCAGCAATCTGACTGAGGGTAACGCGTGCGCCTGAGGAAGACTGGATAATCGTGTCTTTAATGTCCTCAATCGAATCAAACTCACCGTCAATTCTGATTTGTAAGTCTTGATCACCTTTTTGAATTGAACCGGCTGAGGCAGCTTGGTTTGATGCATTCAGAGTTTGCATAATCGTTTGCGTATTTAGATCATACTGGGCCATTTGCGAACGACTAATCAATACTTCGACTTCGCGGGTTTTGCCTCCTTCGATATCAACAGAGGCTACTCCTCCCTGACGTTCGATTTGCGGGATTAATTGGTCTTCGGCAACTTGCTGCAATTTTTCAGGAGAGTCTCCTGATAATCCAATCGTCATAATCGGCAGCTGTTGCGGATCAAAACGCAGCACGTTTGGCTCTCCTGCTCCTTCAGGCAACGCTTGGTTCACTTGATCAACGCTCTCGCGAACTTCAAGTAACGTACTGTCGAGATCGGTCCCTGTGCTAAATTGCATAAAGATGAGAGAAGCACCTGCTTGAGATTGGGATTGCAAAACTTCCAGACCTTCAATGGCGCTTACTGCGGATTCAACGGGTTGACTGACGAGTCGTTCCACTTCTTGAGGTGCCGCATCTTCATAGGTTGTGGAAACAACAGCAATTGGTAAATCAATATCTGGATACAAATCAATCGTTAAGGATCGTAAAGAAACAAAGCCTAGGGCCAAAATCGCAGCGACGACCATGATAACGCCAACAGGACGTCTAACGGATAGGTTGACGAGCTTCATTTAGTCGTCCTCCTTCATCACTTCGACTTTCGCTCCGTCCGTTAACGTAAGTTGGCCGCTGGTGACGACTTCAGCACCACTGGTAAGATCACCACGAATCGCGGTACGATCGGATTGGGCTTCAACTACTTCGATGTCGATCCGTTCGACTTCATCTTCCACTAATTGATAAACGTAAGATTCCGTTCCTTGTTGAACAACGGCATCTGTCGGCACAATTAACGTATCTTCCACGACGGTTTCCGGAAGCAGAAATGAAGCCATCATGCCTGGTTTAATGGCTTCCTCATCATTATTGACGGTCGCTTCGACGGGATACAAGTTCGTATCATTAGGAACAGAGGGAACATAGTCGATCGTAGCTGTCACGGTTTCCTCTAAAGTGGAAACCTCAACCTCAAGTTCTTTCCCCTTTTCAAAAAGAGACAGCTGTTGATCGGTTACCGATGCCGTAATCGTCATCGGGTTTAAACGGACAATCGTGGCAAAGGGCTGCTGATTGCTGACATTGTCGCCTTCGCTGAATTCAACGGAAGCCACTTCTCCAGATTTTGGCGCGATAACCGCTTCGTTTTCTCTTTGCTCTTGGGCGTTGGCTAATTGAATTTGAGCCTGTTCGAGTCCTAGTTCGGCTTGTTCAACGGCAGATTCAGTTTCTGCCACTGCTTGCTCCGCTTGTTCTACTTGTGCTTCCGATTCGGCGACAGCTGTTGATGATATTCCGCCTTGGTCGGACGTTTGATTAAACTGTTTCTGTGCTTGATCGGCGCGGGCTTGCGCTTCTTCGTACATCGATTGTGGGATCGTTCCTTCTTCGGCAAGCTCTTTGGATTGTTTCGCAATCAGCTGAGCGGATTCAAGCTGATCACGCGCAGCTTCCATCGCTTGCTCCGTTTCTGCGTTGATCCCTTGACGGGCGATGTTGACTTGTTCTTCGGCAGTTTTGACACCTTCGACGGCCTGATCATATTGAGTGCGAGCGTTTTCGAGCTGGGACTGGGCTTGACGGACGGCGACTTGCTGGAGCTCTACTTGGTTTCCTTGGTCGCCGGGGTCCACGACGCCGACAGTCTCCCCTGCTTCGACACGGTCTCCCTTAGCTACGTTTAATGTCACTAATTCTCCGGGTGTGCTCGGTAGGACGGGAGTGGGTAGATCTGTGGTCGCCCTCCCTACTATTTTTCTATCGATAATGAAGTTATCTTGTTGAACTTGGGCGGTTTCGACGGGTGTTCTGCGCTGATCGGCTGGTGTGGTGTCTTCTTGGCTGTTGCAGGCTGTAAGGGTGGCGGTGATGATGAGTAGGAGGGTGATTAGGATCCGTTTCATATGTATGTCTTCCTCTCTTATATGTGTGACTACATGGTCATAATTATGGATAATGTTACTAGAATATGGGAGGTTATGCAAGGTTTTGTCGAGGGAGTGAATATGCGCGGATTCCAGAAAAAAACCGTCGTCCCTAGTGTAGAGTCGACGGTTATGTAGCTTATTGCATACTGTTACCGAGTTGTCCGATGATAAACTCTAATTTTTTCACTTCCGGGAGTTGATCATGGTCGGGAAATTTGTCGTTGAAGTGCTCGATGAGTGGTTTAATGGCTTCGTCGTCGAGCAGTTCTTTGTACGTATTGAATGTGTGTTGGTATTGTCCGATGTAGCGCTTCATCTTCTTGTCAAATCCGGATAGGTGATAGGTGGAGGAAAAGTCAAATGCCTTTGCGATATCGCTATCATAGGATGGAAATTCCGGATTGATGGCGTGAAGCATGGCAGCGGCGAGTGGGAACTGCATCGTCGGATTACCTTTATGATTTTTAATATTGTATAAGTTTTTTGTGATGTGGACGATGTTTGGGCGTTCTTCGTCACGCTGTTCTTCCATCAGTTTAAAGTATTTTTCTTCGAATTCGTTCGTCAAGCTTGGGTTGTCCAATTTGAAGAAGTGACGAAAGACAAACTGGTAGATGGTATCGTCTGGAAGATAGGTGTTGTCAAAATTCTCGTTGAGATAGGAGTATACGTCTACTTTTTCTCGTGGAATTTGATTGACAAATTTTTCTTCTTCGTCGAGTAATAATATTTTTAGATCTTGAGCCGTTCTGTATTTCATCGGATATCACCTCTCGTTCCCCTATTCCACATATTGGCTTATGGAAAACTTATTTTCAAGAAAATTAATGTTGGATTTTTTCGGGGGGATTTTCTTTTATTCTATCGCATGTGACCTGGGAAATGCCAATGGTTCTTATGAATAACTTGAAATTTCGTGTAAATGGTCGATGATATGAGGGAGAGGAGAGTGATCAAATGGATGTAGCGGCCGCTTCTATTGCTATGAGCCAAACGAGTTTAAAGCAACAAACGAGTGTGGCTCTAATGGATCAGGTGAAAAGTGATGCTGAAACAAAGGGTAATCAAATGGTAGAGATGCTCTCTGATTCGGCTACGGTTTCACACCCTACGAAAGGAAGTCAAATTGACTTGAAAGGGTAAATCGATCGATACTAGGTGGCGCTCCAATACTGAAGCTGCCTAGTATTCTTTTAAATGGGGCAGAAAAAAAGCCGCTTCCTTGGAGTAGGGCGGCCTTACACAGATTATTCGTCTTCTAAAAGGTCCTCGTTTGTACCTTTATTCCCATTGCCATCATTTCCGCCCATACCATCTTGCATTCGATCTTCCATGTCGTTCTCTTCAACGTCAACATTTTCTTCTATGTCTTCGCTTTCTTCTGTCCCGTCGCCCTCTTCCATCTCATTGTTCTCTTGTTCAGGTGGTGTCTCTTCCTCCGTTGCACAAGCACTTAGAGCTGCCACAATGGCTAGCATAGCGATTAATAATTTGAGTAGATTGCTCTTCATTAGGTATTCCTCCTTCAAATTCTTCTATGTTTCACAAGATTTGTTTGGATGGAGAAGAAAAAGGCCGCTTCTTTGATTAAGAGCGGCATGTTTAAATTATTCTTCTTCGTCTTCATTCATAGTGTCTTCGTTTGTAGCATCGTCACCATTATTGCCTTCGCCTTCTCCGTTATCATCATCGCCGCCCATATCCTCTTCACCTTCGCCATCATCACCCATGCCGTCATCCATTTCACCATCGTCTCCAGTATCACCGTTTTCTCCATTACCACCATTTTCCTCTGTACCACCATCTTCTTCAGCAGGTGGTTCCTCTTCCGTTGCACACGCACCTAGAGCTGAAATAGCTAGCATGGTGATAAATAGTTTGAGTAGACCGTTTTTCATTTGGTATTCCTCCTTCAAATGTTGTTTACGACTGCTAGCTTATCCATTTTTTGTATGGGATATACATGGCGAGATATGGGAATGGTTGCAGTTTGAGTACATTTTATAAGATATTGACTATTTAGAGAGAAAAAGAAGCCGTCCGGAATTGGACGGCTTCTTTTTCCATTATTTAAGTGCGAACATAATTTCAGCTTCACAGGCAACTTCACCATCAACAGTGGCTGTCGCTTTACCTTTGCCTACTGGTCCTTTGAGTCGGACAATTTCCACTTCAAGTTTGAGTCGGTCACCTGGTTTCACTTGGCGCTTGAAGCGGCATTTGTCAATCCCTGTGAAAAAGGCGAGTTTACCTTGATTTTCTTCTTTTTTCAACATTGCAACGGCACCCATTTGGGCAAGCGCTTCGGTAATGAGCACGCCTGGCATTACAGGGTAATCTGGAAAGTGGCCCTGAAAAAATGGTTCATTGGCTGTTACGTTTTTGTATCCAACGGCACGTTTCCCTTCTTCAAGTTCTTCAACTTGGTCGATCAGAAGAAAGGGATAACGATGAGGGATAATTTCTTTGATTGCTTGAATATCTAGCATAGAAAAGCTCCTTTCCGTACAAACTATTCTTATTATAAAGGTATCGACTGATGAGAACAAAATTTTTCGGAAAATGTTTTAGGGAAATGATATAAAGGAAATCTACCCTTGAGATAGTTTTTCAATAGGAGGATAATTCATGCTTTGGACCATTGTTGGTATTATATTAGCTGTTTGGCTATTAGGTCTTGTTTTTGATTTAGCAGGCGGCCTCATTAATGTGTTACTAATTGTTGCCGTCATTGTCATCATTGTAAAAGTGGTGCGTGGCCGGAAGAAGCCTTAACGATGCCATATTAATCAATCCGTATTGGTGTTTACCATTACGGATTTTTAATGTTCAGATGTTTGCTTGGTGGTCTTTTGGCTTAATTGTGAACGTGAATAACTTTTTGCGAATGGTTCAGCCCATATTACGAGCAATTATAAAAAGCACGGCTCTTCTACGAGAGTCTCGTGCTTTCATATCTATTAGAAAGGAAACTTTCAGCCGGATTCACCTATTACAACATCGATAATCTGCTGCCATGTTGACCATTTAAGTGCATCTAGCGGATCACCTTCACCAACCACACCGTAGCCAATCATAAGTCCAACGGAAAGCGCTATAATAATGAGTAGAAGAACGATGATGATTCTAAGCCAGATAGGAAGAATCCGTCGGCGAGGCTGTTTTGCTCGTTTTTCCTTTGGTTTCTTTTTTTCTTTATGCTGTTTTCTTAGTTGCTTTTTATCTGGATTCTTTTCTTCTGTTGCCATGAAACACAATCCCCTTACCATTAAAAATTAAGATCTGAGTTGATTTATTAGTCCCATCATTTCGTCCCCCGTAGAGATGGAACGAGAGTTGAATTCATAGGATCGTTGTGCTGTTTGAATATCTGTCATTTGTTTAGCCATATCAACATTAGATGATTCGAGTCTTCCTGTTCGTACTTGAGCGTCAGCACCGATAATGATTTCATCTGCTGGTAATTCTACATCATTTGGTACTCGAAAGCGGTTGTCACCAGTAGCTTCGAGCGTACGTGGGCGAACAGCCTCAACAATACCAAGTTGACCCTCAACAGCTTCTTGCCCGTCACGGCTCACCATAATTGATCCATCTTCACGAATACTCAAGTCTTCCATATTATCTACAAACGTTAGTGCTTCCTCATTTTCGTCAAGAACCGGACGTCCGTTTGAGCTGGTCAGCATTACTTCTCCATTTTCTACAGGGCTTAAATAGAAGTTACCTGCACGAGTGTACTGTGTTTCGGGTCCGTTTTCTGTGTCCTCTTGTAATTGAAACAAGTGATTGTCCTCCTGCAACGCAACGTCTAAGCCTCTATCGGTTGCCTGCATCGTACCTTGAGACAAATCTATATTCGTATGAGCGAGCCTCGCGCCAGAACCTACGCGTATACCGGTTGGTGTGAGCCGATTGACTTCTGCTTCCTCATGTGACTGATTGTTAACTTGTTGGACAAGTAATGAGGCAAAATCAGCTTGTCTACTTTTATAACCGGTTGTATTTGCATTTGCCATATTATTCCCTATTAAATCAAGCTTATGCTGCAACTGCCCCATCGTATTTGATGCTTGTATCATTGATAGATTCATGGACTCTTCCCCCTATTACCCTAGTTTACCAATATCGTTCACCGCTTTTTGCATACTTTGATCATATGCCTTAAGGGCGCGCTGGTTCATTTCAAACGTGCGATATGTATTCATCATCTCAGTCATCGTTCTTGATGGATCAACATTGGAACCTTCAAGAACATTTTGTTGGATTTCAAAGTTCACACCATCGTTCCCACGTGCGTTTTCTAGAGGGTCAGCATCTTCTCCGGGTGTGAAAAGTCCGCTTCCTTCTTTTACCATATCCGGCGCGTTCGCTGTGTAAGATAGGCCTAGTTGGACTTCCGCCTCACCAATTTCCAATGTCCCGTTATCTCGAACGTTAAATTCCATACCATCTGTTTGGATCGGTTGTCCCGCATCGTCATGTACGTAGTAACCTTGATTCGTCGTTAAAAAACCTTCTCCGTCCACGGTAAAATTCCCGTTACGCGTCTGGCGCACGTCTCCGTTTTCATTTTGAACATTAAAAAATAGGAATCCTTCATCGTCAGGTAAATCACCATTTAAGAGAGCCAGGTCCGTCGTATTGCCTGTCTCCCTTAAATCGCCCTGAGAAAATTTAGGTACGGCTTCCTGCATATAAACTCCTGTATTTAGGGAACCCAGTTCATTTTGTGTTGGAAGGGTTAACCCTCCATTGCGAGTTGGGACAGTCGTTCCTCCCATTTCTTCAATGAGTAACTCCGGGAACGCTCTCAAGGTACCTTGATCGGCTTTATATCCTGGCGTGTTTGAATTCGCTATATTATTTGATAGAGTTTCCTGCATGCGTTGGTTGGCAATCATTCCTGATGCCGCCGTATAAAATCCTCTCAGCAAGACGATTCTCTCCTTTTAACCAATTTTATTCTTAGTTATTTTATCAATATTTTCAAGCATAATACCAGTTCCTTTAGCTACACAATCCATTGGGTCTTCCGCAATAAAAACAGGAACTTTTAACTCTTCAGCTAACAGTTGATCAATTCCATGCAAAAGCGCGCCTCCACCTGTCATAATAATTCCGCGATCAATAATATCAGCGGAAAGTTCAGGCGGTGTGCGCTCAAGTACTTGCTTAGCAGCTTGCGTGATGCTTTGAACGGACTCTCTAAGCGATACTTCAATTTCCTCTGAATTCACAGTGATCGTGCGTGGCAATCCGGAAACCATATCACGGCCGCGAATCTCAATCTCTTCATTGCGGGACCCTTTGAATACGGTTGCCACTTGTACTTTAATATTTTCAGATGTTCGCTCACCAATGAGCAATTTGTAAGCTTTCTTAATATACTGAAGAATTTCCGCATCAAATTTATCACCAGCCATTTTAATAGAAGCTGCTGTTACAATATCTCCCATTGAAAGTACCGCAACATCCGTCGTTCCACCACCGATATCAACGACCATGTTTCCACTAGGCTGAAAAATTTCCATACCCGCTCCTATTGCAGCAACCTTTGGCTCTTCTTCTAAATAAATTTTCTTTCCACCTGATTTCTCCGCCGCTTCTCTAATGGCTTTTTGTTCTACTTTTGTAATGTTCGTAGGACAACAAATCAACATTCGCGGCTTCGAAAGAAAACCTTTCACATTTGTTTTTTGGATAAAATGTCGTAGCATGGCTTCTGTGACGTCAAAATCTGCAATGACGCCATCTTTTAGTGGACGAATAGCCTCAATATTACCTGGCGTACGACCAACCATCTTACGGGCAGCGTCTCCTACTTCAAGAACTTTCCCAGTATTCCGGTCCATCGCTACAACAGATGGCTCGTTTAATACAATACCTTTACCTTTTACATGAATAAGTACGTTAGCGGTTCCTAAATCAATTCCTATATCTCTTGCAAACATCTTGAGTAGATCCTCCCTATTTATCAGAAAAACTATTCGAATTATTTATTTTAAATTAATACACATCTAATTTTATATTCTATCACAAAGTTACATGGATCGTCTTATTTCTCAAGAAAAAAGTTCCATATAGAATCTTGGGGTGAAAATTTTTATCGGGAGGTTGGAAATTCGCTAAAGGGTAGGCTCTGCAGGTGTATCTTTTCCAATTGTGCTATATTTCATTCGTGTCGCTTCCCCTCCTCTTAAATGTCTAATTTCCTTATGATGATCGAGGATTTTTTTTACTTCTTTTGCAAGAGGAGCATTGATTTCAGGTAGCCGTTCAGTTAAGTCTTTGTGAACTGTACTCTTTGAAACTCCGAATTCCTTAGCAATAACGCGTACCGTCTTTTTCGTCTCGATAATGTACTCACCAGTCTTGATTGTCCGTTCTTTGATGTAGTCATGCACATCTCTCGCCTCCTGTGATTGACTATCCAAGGGGGTTGGGTGAGACGGGATTAGGGTTACAGGATCTATGTTAGTAGTAAAGCTCTGGTTGGGTCACCCTGGATGGTACCGAATCTTCGGTTATGTTCATTCTATTATTAAAAGTTGGGAGTTATGCTCTATTTAAAGCGTTTGTCGTGCGGGGAGAGTCATTTTGTTGAATTGTGTGGTACCAGGTACCATACAATTCTGTTTACGTACCTAGGTACCACACAATTTAAACACAAAAAAATGGAGACCGAATCAGCCTCCATTTTTAGCACGTGGGTATTGCCTATTGATTTAGGATTGAGTTGTTGAGCTTGATGAAGAACTTTCTTCATCAATGATTGGTTCATCAGTGTCATCTGTTTCACCGGATTCATCGGACTCTGCTTCACCTTCGTCTTCAGGAGCAGGTTCATCTTGTTCTGGTGCAGGTTGGATACCTGATTCAGATGGCTCTTCTTCAAGTGTTGGTTCGTCTGATGGTTCTGTTGTTTCAGATACTTCTTCTTCTGTTGTTGCAGCAGATTCAATGGAACTCACTGCCTGACCGAAAAAGTTTTCTGGATTCACTGGCTCACCATCTTTACGAACTTCAAAATGTGCATGTACGCCGTTGGACTGTCCAAAAGAGTTTTGACCAGCTTGACCAATAACATCTCCCTGTTCAATTTCATCTCCTGATTGGATTTCAACTTCAGCTAAACTAGAATAAACTGTAGTTACATCGTCATCGTGAGTCAATTCAACAACATTGCCATAGAGCGGATCTTCTTTCACTTCAGTTACAGTTCCTGATAAAGCTGCAGTGACCGCAAATTCTTCACCTTCACCTTTTGCGATATCGATTCCTTTACTCTGGTAATACTTATTGTTGTAGAGGACTAGTGCACTTTCCTGTTCTTCATCTGTTGCATCATAGTCGAAGTACTTTGTAACGATGGTTGCTTCATCTTGATTGGCTACCGGCATTTCTAAATTTTCACCTTGACTAGTGACTGGTACTGCTTCCTCATCATCCTGACCAATAAATACCTCGTCTTCTACATTCTGATTTTCCTCATTTAACTGATCAGCTACATCATTTGAACTTGACTGATACCAAAAGACTCCAACCAAAACCATAGCTGCTACTGCTAAATATAAAGCTGGGTACAACCACTTCTTGCGCATCAAGCGTTTAAACTTTAATTTAGTAACGCTCTTCTTTCCTTCCTCTCTCATGTTCATCACCTCAACAGTCATTCTGAACTCTTTTCTGGAAATATATACATGACTATAAAAATTTTTATTGGGGACAGGTAATCGTAGTTACAAAAAGAGGTGAAAAAGTGTTACAAATATAAAAAAAGCCACCCGAAAATGGGTAGCTTAAAAAGAGTGAATTTTCTAATCGTTCAGTACCAGGTACCACACAACTTAACCACCCATTCAACGGGACGCGGTTTGCTTGGTGACGGGTGTAATTTCTGTGTTTTGGTAGTAATGTTGGATGATTTCTTTGTAGGTTTTGCCGTTTTCCGCCATTCCATTGGCACCATATTGGCTCATACCTACTCCGTGTCCGTAGCCTCTTGTTGTAAAGATAATGTGTTGTTCTTTCTGTTCAATCGTAAAGTCGCTCGATTGCAATTCTAATTTCTCTCGAATTTCTCGACCAGTAAATTTCTTATCCCCAACGGAAAGTTCAGCTACTCGCCCACCTGGGGTTTTGGCTAGATTGAAATTCTTTAACCCTGGCTCAATATTAACGTTTAACGCCGCTTCTAAACTGGATAGAGTTACGATTTTTTGATCAAAAAACTTTGGAGAATCTTCATCCCACGGACTTTCTACACTTTTTAAATAAGGAATCTCATTTTCCCAGTAGTCCTCGGAATTCTCAGTGTACCCATTACTCGTCGAGAAAAAAGCAGCGGTGATTGGTTCTTCTTCATATGTGATAATTTCTCCAGCTGTTTCTTTAACCGCCTGATTGATCCGTCCTATATTTTGATTGTAGTGATCCTTCCATTGTTCCCGCAGTTCATCATCATTTTTGTATACTTGGTGCTGGGTAGTATCTGAAACATCCGCCTGTTCCGAGTATGGTGTTCCTTCTGTAAGCTGTTGGGTGATGTATGTTCTTGCGGCTAATGCTTGTGCTTTTAAAGCTTCGATTTCGAAATTTGCCGGCATTTCAGATGCAACGACACGAGCTACATAATCTTCGAGTGGCACGTTCTCAATTTTTTCACTAGTGGTCCTCATCACATTAATGGAAAAGGGAGAGAGGCTCGCCGGGATTTCCGTATCTGATACTGGTTGGTTCGGATTGGTTTCCGACACAGTGGATGTGTCATTTTTACCAATAAATGGTACGACGATGAGTGCGGGAATAATTAAAATTCCCAAAAATACACTAATCATTGTAATGATCCCTATTCGATGATTTTTTTTCATATCTCGTCCTCCTGCATCATTAGTAGACCTCTCTACTAAAATGTATCCACCAAGAGTCACTGATAGAACTAAATATTCTTGTCATTCTTGTGACAAAATAGCAACGAATAAAAAAACGACAAACATATAAGTTGTTTGTCGTTTTTTATGTAGTTTATTAACGGTTCAATTAAGGTAAATACTGAAGGGGGTTAACGGCATTTGATTTACTTCCATTCCATGACCCTTTATGAAGTTCGAAGTGTAGGTGTTGCCCTCTCGATCGCCCTGTATTTCCCATATTCCCTAAGAATGTACCTGCGGAAACCGACTGTCCTGTTGATACAGAGGGAGTTGATCTCATATGAGCATACAAAGTAGTATATGTTTGACCATTAATATAGTGACTAATGTAGACGACATTTCCATAACTAGAAGATTTATAAGCACGAATGACTGTCCCATCTGCTGCAGCCCGGATAGGTACTGTACCTGCTTTCGCTATATCAATACCTGCGTGAAAGCTTCCCCCACGCTGTCCGATCCCCGAAGTTAGTACTCCCGCAGAAGGCCAGTTAAATGTAGAGCCGCTAGCATTAGCTTGTCCAGTCGACGTAGATCCAGAAGAATCACTTTGTGACGTCTGATTGACCTGGGAGTTAGACTGTTCTTGATTAGATTTACGTTTTCTAGCTAATTCCTCTTGACGCTCTCTTTCTTTTTGGCGTTCAAGCTCTTTTTGCCTTTCAATTTCTTCCTTAATGGCCACTTCTTGAGCCCTTAACGTTTCCTGCTCCTCTTCTAGTTCCATTGTATGATTGTGAAGTTCCTTTTCTTCTTTCTCAAGTAAACTCATATATTCATCTTGTTCTGACTTTTTATTATTTAATTCTGATTGTAAACTTTCAAGTTCTTCCTTTTTTTGCTCTAGAGCTTGTAACTGTTCCTCAACTTCTTGTTTCTTTTGGTCTACTTCCTTTTTATCATTCTGGTGTTCAGTTAGAATTTCTTGGTCTTGTTCTGCAATTGTATTTAGTGACATAACCCTTTCTAACAAATCACCAAAATTTTGCGCTCCCATCAAAACGTCTAAATAATCAATACTTCCCCCATTTTGATGCATTGATTTCACTCGTTCTTTTAAGAGACTGTCTCTTTCAGCAATACGTTCTTCTATTACAGTAATCTCCTCTTTAAGTTTCTCAATATCAGAAGTAGTTTGTGAGATTTCATCTTCTTTCACCTGTATGTTTGAAGATGTCTCTTCTATCTCTTGTTCTATTTTTTTTATTTTGTCATCTACCGTTTCTTGTTTTTGTTGAATTTTATTGATTTCATTAAGTTTTTCTTGCTTTTCACTAGCTTTTTCTTCTTGTTGTTTTTTCACATCATTTAATTTTTCCTCGTTACTTTCAGCTGAAATCTGAGAAGTTAATAAACCGCTCGCTAAGAAAAAAACGAATAAAACTGAAACTATCAATTTTGCTTTCAAATTTTCTTCCTCCCCTGTGTATATCTCTTTTTTATGTTTTTAAGAACTTGCGCATCGAAGTCATACTTCCCCACAACCCAATTAATGTGCCCATTAATAATAAAATAGCCCCTAATTGGAATATGAATGGATATACTGGCAATAAATCAATAAAAAGCGTTGGATATCTAGCAGTAAAATCTTCATATAAGTATCTGTATCCAAAGATTAATAGAGTTATTGGCAATACTGAGCCAAGTACACCTATTAGAATTCCTTCTATAAAGAAAGGCCACCTAATAAACCAATTGGTTGCACCTACTAATTTCATAATCCCTATTTCTTTTTTTCTTGCAACGATCGTAATTTTAATAGTATTTGCAATTAGAAACATCGCTGTAAAGAGTAGACCGAAAATTAATCCTACTCCAATATTCCTGACAATGTCCATTACGTTGAATAGTCTTTCTACTGTTTCTTGTGCATACTCTACCTTTTCAACACTCTGCAATCCTTTAATCTCACTTGCAACTTCTGTAGTAGATTGCGGTTGATCCGTTTTTACAATATACACATCATTTAAGGGATTTTCTTCTTTAAGTGATGCAAAAGCATCACCCTCTTCACCTAAACTGTCAATGAGTTGATCTAAGCCTTCCTCTTTTGACTGAAATGTTACAGATTGAACTTTAGGTATACTAGCAATCTCATCTTCTAGACTATTTTGATCTTCTATTTCGACAGACCTTTCAATAAATACACGGATTTCAACATCCTCTTCTATCTGTGAACCTATTTCATTAAGGTTAAACAATAAAGCTGCGAACACACCTACTAGAAGTAAAGTAACAGTGACAGCAGATATAGAGGCAAATGACATCCATCCATTTCTAACTAGATTCTTTACTCCTTCCTTCATATGACGATTGATTGTATTAATCTTCATAAACATAAAAACCTCTCAATTTATATAAACAATCCAGTTTTAAAAACTTATA
Organism: Halobacillus seohaensis; assembly: GCF_042663045.1. Lineage (NCBI taxonomy): Bacteria > Bacillati > Bacillota > Bacilli > Caryophanales > Bacillaceae > Halobacillus > Halobacillus seohaensis. The sequence goes on from NZ_JBHSZV010000025.1 coordinate 163,428, forward strand.
GTAAGTCATTTCGGTCACTTCCTAGTAAAAATTCTTGATTGTATTGTCGATTTCTCAGAAAATATGCATCTTTTTCTGCCAAATACTATTATAACAAACTTCCTTTACTAGATAAGTATTTTTTTAGTTACATTTTCATTTCATAGATTACAATTATGTAACATGGATATATAATTCATTTCGGCTTTTGTGAAACTCACACATTTCCATCCTTTCATAGGTCAAAATTCTCTTCTTCATGTAACTGCTAACTAGTTTGATGAAGCGGAAGATGAAGAGTTGTGCTTTATTTGATCCCGCACATTCTAACTTAGCTCATAATCTAAAATGGGCGTCTTCCATGGTTCTAGTGGTTTTCGTACGCTCTTGAAAGTAGAAGCGAAGGGCAGCTGCCTGGCTACTATTAATCAATGTGTCTAGGAATGCTTCTCACTTTTATAAGTTGTTTGTTCATAAAGATCTAAGAACCATTTTTTCAAGAAATCATCTCTGGGGATTTTTCTGATATTTTTCTTGTCTTTGATACCGTCTTTACTTAAGTCGAGAAGGTCGATTAAGTAACACGAATCGTCCCCATTTCAAACCTTTGATTTGTCCGTTGTGTGATTTTCTTACCTGTTCAATTCCTATCGAGGGGTCTTCCCTCATCTCCGATATGCCTTCCACAGCACACTACCGCCGTACGTGCGGATCCGTAAACCCATGCGTGATGCCAAGAGCGCAAGAAGGAGGGAAAGGCTACTGGCGATCTCCATAGCCTTTTCTTGTGTTTATTCATTCAAAAACTTTGGCTTCGAGACACCTAATGCCCTCAGTTATTGATTCTTGTCTTTAGCCTTTTCTATTATTTACATCGAATCATTCGTAGCCTTGTTCTCAACCGTTCCATCATTTTCTTGAAGAGTTATGGAGTTTCTACCAACTTAAGATAGTTGCGGCCACCTCATGTGGGTTTCCCCAACACCTCCACGGGTAAGCACATAACTCCCTATCACGCACTCGTCTCATTGGACATAACAAAAAGCAATCCTCATTAGCTATTAATGAGAATTGCTTTTGGCAGTCATAATAATCTTATAAGGTTGATACAGATTCACTAGGTTCAACTGCTTCTGCATAGGATCCTTCTTCATTAATACGTTCGACATCTGCACCGAGCAACTTTAATTTCTCCGCAAACTCAACATATCCTCTATCCAAGTGTTTCAGTTCAGTAACCCTTGTAAATCCATCGGCTACAAGCCCTGCAAGAATTAAAGCGGCTCCCGCTCTCAAGTCCGTTGCTTGAACTTCAGCCCCTTGTAAATTTGATGGTCCTTCAATAATCACACTACGACCTTCAATCTTCATCTTTGCATTCATTCGTCGGAATTCTTCTACATGCATGAAACGATTTTCAAAAACAGTTTCTGTGATCACACTTGTGCCTTTTGCACTAAGCATAAGTGCCATCATTTGAGATTGCATGTCTGTTGGGAAGCCTGGGTGTGGCTGTGTTTTTATATCCGTTGCTTTAAGGTGTTCAGGTCCGATCACGCGCAAACCATCTTCTTCTTCTTCGATCTTCACGCCCATTTCTTCCATCTTGGCCACTAGTGAGCTTAAGTGCTCATGCAATGCTCCTTGTACTAAGACATTTCCACCGGTGATTGCTGCTGCTACCATAAAGGTCCCTGCTTCAATGCGGTCTGGAATAATGTTATGAGTCGTGCCGTAAAGCTTATCGACACCTTCGATTCGGATGGTTTCTGTACCTGCACCAACAATGCGAGCACCCATTTTATTTAAGTAGTTAGCTAGGTCAACAATCTCCGGTTCTTTCGCACAATTTTCAAGAATGGTTTTTCCTTCAGCTAGTGCTGCTGCCATAATAATATTTTCAGTAGCACCTACACTAGGAACATCCAAATAAATCTTTGCGCCTTGTAGACGCCCATTTACGTTTGCTTCGATCGTACCGTTGCCTACTGTGATTTCTGCACCCATTGCTTCGAAACCTTTGAGATGCTGGTCAAGTGGGCGTGAGCCGATAGCACAGCCACCTGGAAGGGCAACTTTTGCATGGCCATAGCGGGCCAATAATGGTCCCAACACAAGCACAGAAGCCCTCATTTTGCGTACATATTCTATAGGAGCTTCTGTTAATAAATCACTAGAAGCATCGATTGTAACAGTTCTTCCTTCCATATGAACATCTGCATTCATATGTCTGATTACTTCATTGATGGTGTAGACGTCAGCTAAAGCTGGTACGTCGTGTAATACACTTTTTCCTTCGCTTGCAATTATACTTGCTGCGATGACAGGCAGTACGGCATTCTTTGCACCTTCAGCTCTTACAGTGCCTGCAAGCTGCCTTCCACCACGGACGATGATTTTATCCAAGGTTCATTCTCCTCCGCGTCCATATTCATTATTATTAATATTCAACAGTTAGTATGGGTGTGCCAATTGTAATGTTCGTTTGATTGCCCAAATTCCTTGTAGCAAACTGGACATTCATCGCCCCACTTGGTAATTCGATGGCTTTAGCCCATCTTGAAGTATAGCCAGATCTGCTCGTCCAGTTTTCTTCGATGGATTCTTCGATAGTATCTATACCGAATGATTGTTTAAATTTTTGATAGAATAAAACTTGATTAAGAATACCACTTTCTTCAGATTTAATAAATGAGTAATTAGTGACATTTTCTCTGAAAATTCGAGTTTGAATTCTATCAGCTTTTTGTTCCATCATTTGTGCTGACAGTGATTTTCTACCCTCAGAAGTTACCGTGTAAACTATATCAAAAGAGCTACTTTCTCTCGTTGGTATGATTACGATAAACCTTTCGACAAAATCATGATTTTTATGACCGTCATGATAAATGTATTTAGTGGCTTCTGAAGTGATTTCTTTAGTTATTTCAGTATTGTATAAATAATGTTTAATTTTTTCCTCTGTTTCTTTTAAATTTTCCAATTTCATAGATTCTTTTAGAGTAATATTCAGCTGTTTTACTGTTAGCTGTTCATCCTCAGCGAACGCTGCCAATTCAATTAATGGAGAGACTTCACTCCACCCCTCAGCTGTTCCTTGAGGATGAACACCAGAACCTATTACAATCGCTGCTATTAAAACCATTGCTAGAACTTTCATATGTAATCTCTCCCCGTTAACTTTATACCACTAAGTTTGAACGGAGAACTAGATTTTCATACGAAACAAATGATGACATCTTTAGACAACCTAACAAAACTCTTACTATTAAGAAGGGGTACAATACGTCAATAAACCCAGCATTAACTCATGTTTTAAAATAAATATGCGATGCTACTTGACCATGTAATTAAATCTAAGAAAAAATTACTTACTGATGTAGCGATGGCAATGGTGATCAGTATCATTAAAACTCTTATTTCGAACACACGTCCTTTTTGGAAAAATGCATCAAGATTCACTGCCTGTAAAACTTTCCACGTAATAATAATGAAAATAATATGAGAAGTCATACTAAGAAGTGCATCTTCTACGAAATATTGATCCATGTTTATACACCTCGCTAACTTATCTATTTAAGATTCACATGGTTACGTTTTTTTGTCAACCTTACACCCTTCGTTGTTCACGCTTTCATTGTGTCAGTTTTGTGAACAACATAAAGTGTCAAAATAAACATTTTTTGCGTAATCTGTTTTATTTCCTGGGGAATAATAATGTTTAAGTCGAAACATGTTTAGTTTTTGGTGTCTCATATAAATCATTCAGCTATCGAAGCTCGTTAGTTTTCTGAATTGTGTGGTACCTGGTACGTTGGGTGAATTGTATGGTACCTGGTACCATACAATTCCACAAAAAAGCTGCTTTCCAGAAGAAAGCAGCTTTTTTAGAAGTTATTGTCTTTTACGTCTAAACGGTTAATGGCCCGTTTCAGTGCCATTTCAGCTCTTCTGAAGTCGATATCTGATTGTTTGTTGTTCATGCGCTGTTCAGCACGTTCTTTTGCTTTACGGGCACGATCGATATCAATATCCGAAGGCTTTTCAGCAGATTGCGCCAAGATAGTTACTTTCTCTGGGCGAACTTCGAGGAACCCACCACTTACTGCGATGCGATCAGATCCTCCCTCACCTTTAAGGCGAATGGCGCTAATTGTTAATGGTGCTACCATAGGGATGTGGCCGGGTAGAATCCCAAGTTCCCCGCTTTCCGCCTTACAGCTAACCATTTCATAGGCGTCTTCTAAAATCGGGCCATCAGGAGTGACAACACTCACCGTTAGTGTGCTCATAGCTATTCCTCCTAAGGCAGATCATAAGCGCCGGTGTCAGGTGCTCTAGTATAAAAACACCTGAGTGACACTTGCAATGATATGCTTATTGCATTTCTTTTGCTTTTTCGACGACTTCTTCGATGCGGCCGACTAGGCGGAAGGCATCTTCAGGGATATCATCGTGTTTACCTTCTAGAATCTCTTTAAATCCTTTGACTGTTTCGGACACTGGGACGTATGAGCCTTTTTGTCCGGTGAACTGCTCAGCTACGTGGAAGTTTTGAGATAGGAAGAATTGGACACGACGTGCACGGGAAACTGTTAACTTATCTTCGTCAGATAACTCATCCATTCCCAAGATTGCAATGATGTCTTGTAATTCTTTATATCGTTGTAGAATTTGTTGAACATCCCGAGCAATCTCGTAATGTTCGTCTCCTACGATTTCTGGGTCAAGAGCTCTTGAAGTAGAAGCCAGTGGATCCACAGCTGGGTAAATTCCTTGTTCTGATAATTTACGTTCAAGGTTGGTTGTTGCATCTAAGTGGGCGAACGTTGTTGCAGGTGCAGGGTCTGTATAATCATCGGCAGGTACATAAATCGCCTGAATGGATGTTACAGATCCTTTATCTGTTGATGTAATACGTTCTTGTAATTGACCCATCTCCGTAGCCAAGGTTGGTTGGTAACCTACGGCTGACGGCATGCGACCAAGTAATGCAGATACTTCTAGACCACCTTGTGTGAAACGGAAAATGTTGTCGATGAAGAATAGAACGTCTTGTCCTTGTTCGTCACGGAAGTATTCAGCCATTGTAAGACCTGTTAAAGCTACACGCATACGAGCACCTGGTGGTTCGTTCATTTGTCCGAATACCATGGCTGTGTTTTTAATTACTCCTGAATCTTTCATTTCATAGTAAAGGTCGTTACCTTCACGTGTACGCTCGCCAACACCTGCGAAAACGGAAATACCACCGTGTTCTAGTGCAATGTTGTTGATAAGCTCCTGGATTAATACTGTTTTACCTACTCCAGCACCACCGAATAAACCGATTTTACCACCTTTTACATAAGGGGCTAACAAGTCTACTACTTTAATTCCTGTTTCAAGAATCTCTGTATCCGTAGCCAAGTTTTCAAATACTGGTGCTAAACGGTGAATTGGGTCGCGACGAACATCACTTGGCAGTGGTTCGTCAAGATCGATATTGTCACCAAGTACGCTGAATACACGTCCTAGTGTCACGTCACCTACAGGTACAGTGATCGGTCCACCTGTATCGGTTACTTTTGTTCCTCGTTGTACACCTTCAGTTGAAGACATCGCAACGGTACGAACAGAGTTATCCCCTAGATGAAGGGCCACTTCTAGTGTAAGGTCAACGTTTGTTTCATTTTCAGATTGTGCAACGTAGCTTACGTGCACGGCGTTATTTATCTCAGGGAGTTGACCGTCGTCGAATGCTACGTCAACTACCGGTCCCATGATTTGGGTTACACGTCCAGTACTCATCGATTTCCCTCCTTACTAACTTTTCAAAAAAATAAACAATCTACTCGAGGGCAGCGGCACCGCCAACGATTTCGGTAATCTCTTGGGTGATGGCTGCTTGGCGGGCACGGTTGTATGAAAGTGATAGATCTCCAATTAAATCATCAGCATTATCTGTTGCACTCTTCATAGCTGTCATACGAGAAGCGTGCTCACTAGCTTTTCCATCAAGCAATGCGCCAAAGATGATACTTTCAGCGTATTGCGGGAGCAAAACTTCCAAAATATCTTCTTGGTTAGGCTCGTACTCATAAGAGCTTGTAGCAGCTTTGCCTTCTTTATTAATATCTGTTAATGGAAGCACCTTTTTCTCTGTTACTTCTTGTGTCATGGCACTTACATAGTGGTTGTAATAAATGTTTAACTGATCGATTTCACCGTCTGTAAAAAGTTGAACCGTTTCAGATGCGATATCTTTAATATCTGCAAAATCTGGCTGATCAGCTAGTCCAGTGATATCACGATCAACCGGCATATTACGTTTACGGAAAAAGTCTCGCCCGACACGTCCCATCGTAATCAATGCATACTCATCTGCTGATGTATGGTGCTGATGAATTTGCTGATACACTTTACGCAAAACACTGCTGTTATAAGCTCCAGCTAATCCTCGATCCGATGTAATGACTAAATATCCAGTTCGCTTCACTTCACGGGCTTCGAGCATCGGATGACTTGCATCACCACCACCTGCTGCGATACTTGCAACGACTTCTTGGATTTTTTCACTATACGGAATGAAGTTTTGTGAGTTTTGTTCGGCACGGTTCAATTTGGAGGCGGAAACCATCTCCATAGCTTTCGTAATTTGCTTTGTTTTTTTCGTTGAAGTAATCCGTCCTTTAATATCTCTAAGGGATGCCACGCTGTTTCACCACCCTTTCTAGCTATTTAAAGCATTTAGAGTTCTGCACCTTCACTTTTTAAACCTAGCTTCAACACCCTATTTCCAAGGTGCTTCGGCTTTTATTCTGAGATGGCAAAATTTTTCTTAAATGCTTCTACAGCTTCATTCATATCTTCTGCTTCAGCCAATTTACCTGTTTGACGAATTTGAGAGAGAAGATCTTTACGGTTGTTATCCAACCACATGTGTAGTTCGCTTTCGAAGCGAGTAATGTCTTCTACTGAGATATCATCTAAATAACCTTTCGTAAGTGCGTAAATAGTCATAACCTGCTTTTCAACTGACAGTGGTTGGTGAAGTCCTTGTTTCAGTACTTCTACCGTACGCGCACCACGATTAAGTTTCGCTTGTGTTGATTTATCAAGATCTGATCCGAACTGGGCAAATGCTTCTAGTTCACGATAAGACGCTAAATCTAGACGCAACGTTCCGGCTACCTTCTTCATCGCTTTAATCTGTGCAGAACCACCTACACGAGACACGGAAAGTCCGGCGTTAATAGCTGGACGTACACCTGAGAAGAACAAGTCGGATTGCAAGAAAATTTGACCATCGGTAATTGAGATTACGTTTGTAGGAATATAAGCAGAAATGTCACCAGCTTGTGTTTCAACGAATGGAAGAGCCGTTAATGATCCTCCACCTTTGTCGTCACTAAGCTTAGCAGCACGCTCTAATAAACGAGAGTGCAGATAGAATACATCTCCTGGGAATGCTTCACGACCCGGAGGACGACGTAATAGCAAGGAAAGCTCACGGTAAGCTGCCGCTTGCTTCGACAAGTCATCATACACAACAAGTACGTGTTTGCCATTGTACATAAAATCTTCACCAAGTGTAACACCTGCATATGGAGCAAGGTAAAGAAGTGGTGCAGGTTGAGATGCACTCGCTGTAACAACGATCGTGTAATCAAGCGCTCCGTGGCGACGTAACGTTTCTACTGTAGCACGTACTGTTGATTCTTTTTGTCCGATGGCTACATAAATACAAACCATATCCTGGTCATGTTGGTTTATAATCGCATCGATCGCAACAGAAGTTTTACCTGTTTGGCGGTCACCAATGATTAGCTCACGCTGTCCACGACCAATCGGAACTAGGGCGTCGATCGCTTTAATTCCAGTTTGAAGTGGTTCATCTACCGATTTACGATCCATTACTCCAGGTGCTGGTGATTCAATCGGACGACTTCTCGTTGTTTCAATTGGACCATGACCATCAACGGGTTGTCCAAGTGGGTTAACGACACGTCCAAGCATGTTCTCCCCTGTAGGAATTTCCATGATACGACCTGTACGACGAACTTCATCGCCTTCTTTAATATCTGTAAATGGTCCAAGAATGACAAGACCAACGTTACTTTCTTCTAAGTTTTGCGCCATTCCCATGACACCATTAGAAAATTCAACAAGCTCTCCAGCCATGCAGTTATCAAGACCATGTGCACGTGCAATACCGTCACCAACTTGAATAACTGTACCTACATCGTTGACTTCAATATCTGATTCGTAGTTTTCAATTTGCTGCTTGATCAGCGAACTGATTTCTTCAGCTTTGATGCTCATGCCATTTCACCCCTATCATCTATTATTCGGAGAAACTAACTCACGTTCCATTCGGTTAAGTTTCCCTCTGACAGAACCATCAAAAATGCGATTTCCGACACGAAGACGGATACCTCCAAGAATGGAAGATTCAACAACATTTGTAAGGTTAAGTGATTTTTTGCCCATTTTCGGAGCAAATTTTTCTGAAATACGCTGTTTTTCTTTATCTGAAAGTGGACTGACAGAATAAACAGTTGCATCTGCAATTCCTTTAAGATCGTTCGTTTTTAGAATGAAGTGATCTACCATATCAAGGATAATCTCTTCTCGGTGACGATCAACTAACAGCATAAGAGTGTTAAACGTTTCTTTTGAAAATCCTTTTAACGAATTATTCAATAATTCCTTTTTTTGACTCGTCGATAAACGAGGATGCTTCAGGAATTTCTCGAGTTCTTTGTTATTCTGAAAGATGTCTCTCAATGTACGTAATTCTGTTTCGATCTGATCTATATTGGATTGTTCTTGTCCGAGTTGAAAAAGAGCGGTAGCGTAACGTTTGGCAATGATCGTTTCACTCATCGCTCTTCCCCTGCCTCGTCAATATATTGGTTAATGAGTTCTTGCTGATCTTTTTCAGAAAGTTCTTTTTCAATGACTTTCGATGCGATCATAACAGACATCGAAGCTACCTGATCTTTAAGAAGTTGAACGGCTTTATCGCGTTCTTGTTCAATATCCTGACGGGCAGAAACCTTAGTGCGTTCTGCTTCCTTTCGAGCCGACTCTACAATGTCACGCTCTTGTTGAGTAGCAGTCTTGCGTGCTTCCTCAATAATACTCTGTGCGTCTTGACGCGTCTTTTTCAATTCTTCAGTAGCTTCACGATGTTGAATCGCGGCTTCTTCACGACTTTTTTCAGCTGTTTGTATTTCATTTGCGATATAATCTTCACGTTCTTTCATCATGTTCATCAATGGACCCCACGCGAACTTTCTCAAAAGTACGAGTAGTACAATGAAGAACAATAACTGAATGAGCATATCGCCTATAGCAAATCCTGTAGCACCCAGGACTAGATTTGAAGTTAATCCTTGCACAGTTGTCACTCCTTTCCAACCTATTAAAAAAAGCGGAGGTGTCCGGTTTAGGTCCGAACTGCATAAGCAAGCAATAGTGAAATGTTCTTCCTTCACGCAAGCGATCGACTTATGACCTCAAGCGGCTAAGCGCCGCAGCTAGACACTAAGAAAAGTGGAGAGCTTTGTACAGCACTCCAATAGTAAACGGCATAGCGCCGAAGTTTTTTATATTAAAAACAAGGGTAGTTACATTCAAGAGGTATAAAGGAAAGGCGAAGATTCACGAATTATGAACTTCGCCATCGTCTTTACCTTTACTGGAACATTACGATAAATGCGATAACAACACCGATAATTGGTACTGCCTCAACTAGTGCAACACCAATGAACATTGTTGTTTGAAGTGCACTGCGCAATTCTGGCTGACGCGCAATTCCTTCTACTGTACGACTTACGATTAGACCGTTACCAATACCAGCACCAAGTGCCGCCAAACCTACTGCGATTGCAGCTGCTAATAGACCCATAATGAAAATCCTCCTCATATTTTGTAAAGAAATTTTTTATGCTTTTATTTTAATGGTCGTCGCTCACTTTGTGAGACATGTAAACCATCGTTAACATAACGAAAATAAATGCTTGAATGAAACCGATAAATGTACTAAATCCCATCCATGCAACCATCGGAATTGCAGACCCGATGAATCCTAGCCAACTTGTTGTAGCTAGTCCAACTAGCAAGGATAGTAAAATTTCCCCTGCGTAAATGTTTCCATAAAGACGTAAACCAAGTGTTAGCGTGTTGGAAAACTCTTCAATGATCTTAAATGGTAATAAGAATGGCAGTGGTCTGACAAATCCTTTACTGTACTCTTTAGTACCTTTGAGCTTCACCCCATAATAATGGGTTAAAACGATTACCATGACAGCTAATGTCATCGTAATTCCCGGATCCGCTGTTGGTGATTTCCACCAGAGATCATGACCAACGACTCCGTTAGTAACAACCCCGAGCATATTTGAAACAAATATGTAGGCAAATAATGTAATACCTAAAGGAAGGAAGAGCCGCCCTGTGCGCCAGTCCATATTCGAACCGATAATACCTTTTATGAAATCAATTAACCATTCCATAAAGTTTTGAAATCCTGTAGGGTATCGTTGCATTTTCCTTGTGGCTGCAACCCCTAGAATGAATACAATTAATGAAGCAACAAACATCATTACTACGTTGGATAAATTGAAATCCAGCCATGGAATCCCAAATGCATCCTCCCACATCGGTGCTTCGTGATTCAATCTGTTCACCTCTCTTCCATCATGCTAATCTGTTGATTTGTTGAACAGGTAATCTATAAAAATGACAATGTAGGCTGTCATTAAGCCCAATACTACAGAGATCAAGTGGATCTGTTCTTCAAATTGAAGGGCGATCACAACGGCTAATGCTCCTGAAGCGAGTCGCGTAAAAGTGCCAATCCCTCTAGTGGTATGATTGCTCTCTGAAGATTCGCCAAACTTAAGAATCTTCCGTTGCATTAGCCAGAGGTTGTAGAAACTAAGGATGCTTCCTAAAAGAAGTCCGAGGAAAACTGGTTGCCAAGGCGTTATACCCCAACCTAAAACGAGAAATGCTAGAAGGTAGAACATCCATTTTCGCTGACGGGTCATCATCTTTTGATAATCTTCCAAATTAATCGTCTCCCGTGTACGTTCGTACTCAATGAATGGTTCTATGTACCAATTCTAAGCTTAGGAATAGCCCTTCGATTAGAAAAAGTGAATCTGCGGAAAATAATTGAGGCCCATCTCCTAAAAAAACACCAGCAGTGGTACCCCTGCTAGTTAGCCTTAGTGCATGAATTGGTATGAATTTCATGAACATCCTTATTCATTAGTAAAAGGCATGTTATGCATGAAAACCTTATCATTCCACACTATGCAAGAATACAATACCCCCCTTTTGATGTCAACGTGTTTACGACTAAAAGTACAAATACACGACAAAGAATGATCACATTTTCGTCACATTTTTCACAAACTGAAGTACATAAAAAAATAGCCGCTCGGGCAGCTATTTAAAATCTTACAGGAAAAGGATAACTAAACTTTTCCCCATCAATTTCTACAGTTACAACAGCAATATATGATCCGACAAAATCATCGGTGATCTTCAAATCGACTTTCCCTTCATTTAATCCTTCTTCGGGATCATCAAGCTCAAGAAGTTTTCCATGGTGAAGCATCGTACCTGAACGATATAAATCGACGGTTAATTTGTCCACAGTTTCTGTTAGATTAAAACGATAAACTAAGTCTCCATTGCTATCCCAGTCCTTAGAAAATTCCAAGCCAGTAATTTTTTCGTAATCTGCTGTGTCCATCATAAATAAATAAGGTATATGGTACTCCTGCGTATCACTTTCCACCTCAATATACCCTTCATGTATCCCTTCCTTCACAAATCCGTTTGTTATTTGGACCTCTAGCGGTATCACTACTTCTTCCCCAGGTGATACATGAAAAGAAGGTGGAACGGACCAAGCAAGACCAGCTTGTTTCTTTGGCTGCTTAAACCTTATCGTTTGAGTCTCATCTCCTTGGTTACGAATACTTATATCGACTTCTTCCCGAAAAAAAGATCCTTCTACTTTTCCAAAATTTAATGCTCCTGGCTTGATCCATAATTCTGGTTCAAGTGCAGCGGCTGTATCCACGTACCCTGCCCCTTGCTCCGTTGGCGGGAATGAGCTGCTTTTTGATTTTTGTAAAAGGTTCGCTGTACTCATTAGTGATGTCTTAATATCCTCAGGACTCCATTCAGGATGGGCTTCTTTTAAGATCGCAGCGACACCAGCAATGTGAGGAGCGGCCATACTCGTACCTTGTAAAACTTGGTATCCTCCAGGAACTGTACTTATGACATTCACACCCGGCGCAAGAATATCAGGCTTCACACTCCAACTAGTGGTGACAGGTCCTCTCGAACTAAAAGGTGCAATCGTATGGGCTATTTCACGTTGAATTGTTTCTACCCACTGATCCTGCTTGATTGCTTTCTCCTTCAGCCACTTCCCTTCTCCTTTTGTAACAGCTGCTACTGGGATTGGTAACTGCTTACCTTCTATAGATCCTTTCAGCTGGTCCTCGCTATTATTGACGATAATCACAGCTTCTGCTCCTTTTTGATAAGCGAGCTCGGCTTTCTCAGCAAAATCAGTCCCCCCACGGTCAATTAGCACAATTTTTCCTGTGATCTGGTTGAAATTATTTCCTGATATATGCTGAACCGGGAATTTCCTGCTGAGATCCCATGGATTTGAGCCTTGTAAAAGTTGAACTTTAATTTGTCGATCCTCCCCTGGAACAGTGAGAACAGATTGCTTAGTAGGTAGAGATGAAGCTCCAACTGTGATCGCATTGGGAGAAGTAGCAGGCGAACCAATTGTCCAAGTATTAGGACCAGAATTTCCAGCTGCCACTACGACAGTCGTTCCAAGTTTAATTGCCTGATCTACCGCTTTCGTCGTCGGCCAGTCCGGACCGTTGACATCATTACCAAGCGAGAGATTAATGACATCCATTCCATCCTCAACAGCCTCTTCGATAGCAGCGATCACTTGTACTGAACTCCCCATCCCACCTGGACCGAGTGCTCGATAGGCGTACAGATCTGCTCCAGGAGCAACACCCTTCATATCACCGTCCGCCCCAATAACACCTGCTACATGAGACCCATGAATCGTTGCCCCCATCTCAGTTGTTTCCATCGGATCGTCGTCAAAATCAATTAAATCAAATCCGCCGCGAAAATTCTCTTTTAAATCAGGATGTGTGTAGTCGATCCCTGTATCAATCACACCGACTTTCACCCCCTCACCTGTAAAAGGAGTATTCGGACGGACGATATCTGTTGTTAGTGATGGAATAGGTGTCGAAAGTTTTCCTTGTGTTGTATAAGTTTTAACAGGATATTGATTAACAACTTCACTCAGCCGAGAAACTTTCTCCAATTCATGCGGTGTCCCTCTAATGGCAACCCCATTAAATATAGTCTCGTACTCCGCAACTACTTCAAGCCTCGGGAGTCTTGATTCCATCTGGCTTTTAAATGCAGCAGAAGTCGTATCCTTGAGTTCGAGAATGATCGTGATTTCTTCATCAGGTTCAGGCTGGCTGAATCCCGTTAAAAGGAGTACAGTTAGGAGGATTACGGCGATTTTGTGCGGCATATAAAAGTGTCTCCTTTTTAACGATAGTTTGTGTTTTCCAGTCGGGGTTATGCGTTGATTTTGGATTTTTGCCCGGGAGTTTTTAGCAGGTTTGGTAAAGGACAGAGACTTGCAGCCGGTTTTCTTCGTATTGTTGTTTCAAGCGGTTAGAACAGATTTGCAAGTTTTAATCAAAAAAATCCAACCTCTCCGATTTAAGAAAGGCTGGATAACTTACAGTTTATTCTATTTCAAATGCGTCTGGTCTATCCTCACGATGATCAAAAAAGTATCGGATCGCTTCGGCAATGCGACCGGAAGCTTGACCGTCGCCGTAAGGGTTGGAGGCCTTCGACATCGCTTCATGTTTTTCGTCATCTGATAAAAGTTCGTTAGCAAGGTTAAAGATGTGGTCCTCTTCAGTGCCAGCGAGCTTTAATGTTCCAGCATCAATACCTTCAGGCCGTTCGGTTGTGTCACGTAAGACAAGCACCGGCACTCCTAAGGATGGAGCTTCCTCTTGTACACCGCCTGAATCAGTTAAAATTAGATGAGCACGGGAAGCAAAGTTATGGAAATCGATAACATCAAGAGGTTCAATTAACTTGATTCGGTCATCGTTACCTAAAATTTCATCCGCTGTTTCTTGAACTACAGGATTTAAGTGGACCGGATAAATAACATGGACGTCTTCATGGGTTTCCACTAACCGTTTTATGGCACGGAACATCTGCTTCATATTATTGCCGAGGTTTTCCCGACGATGGGCAGTCATGAGTACAAGTCGCTTGTCGCCAATCGAATCTAACACACCGGAAGTATACTCACTATTCACCGTTGTTTTAAGTGCATCAATCGCAGTATTTCCTGTCACAAAAATGCTGTCTTTCGGTTTGTTTTCAGCTAAAAGGTTGTCACGAGACTTGTTTGTTGGGGCAAAATGCAAGTCTGCCATGACACCAGTTAATTGACGATTCACCTCTTCAGGGAACGGGGAGTATTTATCCCACGTCCGTAGTCCAGCCTCAACGTGTCCGACAGGGATTTGGTTGTAGTAAGCGGCGAGTGAAGCAGCAAACGTCGTCGTCGTATCCCCGTGGACGAGTACGATATCAGGATCAGTTTCTTTCATGACGTCGTCCAGCCCTTCAAGCGCTCGTGTGGTAACTTGGGCCAGCGTTTGACGATCCTTCATGATGTTTAAATCATAATCAGGGGTGATATTGAAAATATTTAACACTTGATCAAGCATCTGTCTATGTTGAGCTGTTACGGTGACGATAGGCTCAAATTGCTCTGACCTTTTTTTTAATTCTAAAACGAGAGGTGCCATTTTGATAGCTTCGGGGCGTGTCCCGAAAATCGTCATTACTTTAATTGGGGCAGACATAGAATCCTCCTTACTTCGTGCCGAATAGGCGGTCGCCGGCGTCGCCAAGACCTGGTACGATGTAGCCTTTTTCATTTAGTTTATCGTCTAAAGCAGCAAGGTAAATGTCCACATCTGGATGCTCGGCTTGAACGGCTTCAACGCCTTCGGGTGCAGCCACGATGCACATAAGGCGGATTTGGCGAGCCCCTCGTTTTTTCAAGGATTCAATGGCTGCATTAGCAGATCCTCCTGTAGCAAGCATTGGATCAATAACGATAAGTTCGCGTTCTTCAATATCACTAGGGAGTTTTACATAATATTCCACAGGTTGAAGTGTTTCTGGATCACGGTATAGTCCGACGTGACCGACTTTTGCGGCAGGAATAAGCTGAATGATACCATCGACCATGCCCAAACCTGCACGGAGGATGGGTACGAGACCAATTTTCTTCCCTGTTAGTACTTTGGCCTTGGCGGAGTCTACTACAGGCGTGTCGATTTCCACTTCTTCTAGTGGCAGGTCACGAGTAATCTCAAACGCCATGAGTGCAGCTACTTCGTCGACGAGCTGGCGGAAGTCCTTCGTTCCTGTCTCACTTTTACGTATGTACGTTAACTTATGTTGAATTAATGGATGGTCCAAAACATATACTTTTCCCAATGTCAGTCACTCCTTTTAATAGTTTGCATCCTGATAATTGTACAGAAAATGTCGGCAAAGAGCAAGTAGCTGCGAGATGCTATTAATAGTCAGAATTATGTGGTACCAGGCACCTGGTAGAGGACACCAAAAAAGGTATTCTGAATATTTATATTAAAATAATTACAGAGTTTGTGAATAAATGCACTTAAACACACAGCAGGATTGTTTAAGAATCGATTCCGAGATGATTGTGTGGAGAAAGGGGCGGTGGGAAAGGAGTCGCTTTCCGTGGGCGTGCGCTGAGCCTCCTCAGGCTGGCGCCTTCCGGGGTCTCATCTAACCGGCGTATCCCACTGGAGTTTTCCCCTTCCCCACCGCCCCTTGCCGTATATTTCCATCGGAATCATACTGTTCTCCGTTTTTGCTAAAGAATGAGATATCTGTTATATCTATGAGCAGTTAGGTAAGTTGTTAAAAAACGGGTATGATGGTCTATTTAAATAAAGACTCTGTGGTAATAATTTCAGTCCATAAAGAGCAGTCAGGAGCTTACCTGGTGTGTATGCCTTCCATCACCACCCCTTCTGATTTTATATTACATGATCAATAGTACAGGACCTATTCATGGCAGAAGTGGATCATTTCAATGGCAATATTCACACAGCACCCCATCTGATACTTCCGTTCTCCCCACAAAAGCAAGAAGGTCCGGGAAATTGCGAGACTCCTACCTTTAAAAGCGGAGGCGCCTTGGTCAGCGGCGTATGGACTGGACTGAGCTGTCGGAGATAAAGGAAACACGAAGAACATCGTGATTCGATGTTGACTTATCGTACAGAAGCGAGGGAAGTCTCACTAGCCGCTAGGCGCTGGAGCTGGATAACGCCGATGTGATTGATGAACTAGATTTAGCCTTCGTCCTTATAAAACGTAAGAGCTGGGATGAACATGATTGGTGAGATCCCGCAAGGCGTAGCCTGAGGAAGCTCACCACACGCCCACGGAAAACGAGTGATTTCCCGGACCTTCTAACGCCATCCTTTGTAGCGGAAACCACCAGAATGTCTCGAATCTGAGTATTCCACAATCTGGGCTTTAGTTCAATAAGCAATTGAAAAGAAATAAAAGAAAACCTCAGTTCAGTGAACTGAGGTTTTTCAAATGTAACGGACCCTGTTACCAAACAGGTGAACTTTTTCCCAAATTGATTATGGCGTGCTTGGCATTAGTGATTGGTATAGAGGAAAGTGGGCAGTTAGTTCACTTACGCCTTCTGCTGCTTCTTTTAACTTTTCCTCGTCATCGTGATTCTTTAGAGTAAAAGCGATTAAATTGGCAATTTCTTTCATCTCTTTCTCTGCAAATCCACGACTTGTTACAGCAGCTGTTCCGATACGGATCCCACTCGTTGTAAATGGACCTTCTGGATCAAAGGGAATCGTGTTTTTATTGGTTGTAATTCCAACAGCATCAAGAGCCTTTTCAGCTACTTTTCCTGTTAAGCCTAGTTCGCGCAAGTCGAGCAGCAAAAGGTGATTGTCGGTTCCACCAGAGACGATACGAACACCATTCTCAGTTAAAGATTGCGCTAACTGCTTAGCATTTGCAATGATTTGGCGGGAGTATTTTTTAAAATTAGGTTGCAATGCTTCTTTAAATGAGACAGCTTTTGCTGCAATGATGTGCATAAGTGGGCCACCTTGCATGCCAGGGAATACGGATTTATCGATTTTTTTCGCATATTGTTCTTCACAGAAAATCATACCACCACGTGGTCCGCGCAACGTTTTATGAGTTGTAGTTGTCACGAACTGAGCGTGTGGCACTGGATTAGAATGTAAACCAGATGCAACGAGTCCTGCAATATGAGCCATATCTACCATTAAGTAAGCTCCTACTTCGTCAGCGATTTCTCTGAATTTGGCAAAATCAATTTCACGCGGATATGCACTAGCACCGGCTACGATCAGCTTAGGTTTTACTTCTTTTGCTTTTTCTAAAACTGCATCATAGTCAATACGCTCGTCTTTTTCAGTAACGCCGTATTCTTCGAAATTATATAGGGTTCCACTAAAGTTTACTGGGCTACCATGTGTTAAGTGTCCACCGTGACTTAAGTTCATACCTAGAACGGTATCGCCAGGGTTTAGAACGGTAAAATAAACGGCCATGTTTGCTTGTGCACCGGAATGAGGCTGGACATTTACATGCTCCGCTCCGAAGAGTTCTTTAGCACGATCTCTTGCCAAGTTTTCAGCAACATCGACGTGCTCGCAACCTCCATAATAACGGCGTCCTGGGTATCCTTCTGCATATTTGTTCGTCAAGACTGACCCCATGGCTTCCATAACAGCTTCTGATACAAAGTTCTCAGAGGCAATAAGTTCGATATTGTTTTGTTGGCGATTTTTTTCGTCCATTATCGCTTCGTACAGTTCAGCATCCGATTGTTTTACATGTTCCATAGTAAAAAATCCCCTCTCTGATTCCAACTCATTTACGCTTCATTACGTTCATACATAGCTCTCGCGCCGCCAATTAGAGGTGGACGCGTTCGAGCAACCGTGACATGTGCTTGGCCAATTGACTTTTGTTCGATCCGAAGCGGTATGGCCACTCGCTTTAAATGCATACCAATCAATGTATCTCCAATGTCGACTCCACCTTGTGCTTGAACACTCTCCACTAGCACTGGATTGTTCAGGTGCTTGAAGGCATAAGAAGCCATAGATCCTCCAGCTCGAGGCACGGGCACAGCCGTTACCTCTGTATATCCGCAAGCTTGCTGGACTTCTCGCTCAACAACAAGAGATCGATTTAAATGCTCGCAACACTGAAAGGCGAGTTTGGCACCTGATTGCTTCGAGAATTTTTGCCATTCTTCAAAAAGCACCTCAGCAATCGATTCACTACCTGATGATCCTATTCTTTCACCAGCCACTTCACTGGTAGAGCAACCTATAACAAACAGTCCGTCTTTCATATAACCCGTTTCTAACAATTGACGAGCTACAGTTGATACATCTTGCTGAATCGCCTTCACATCTGTCACTTTGCTCATCTCCTTTTTAGAAAAATGATTCACTTGCGACATGAGTGGTAGACTAAAATCGTTAATGAAAAAAAGACGTTTACTTTCATAAAGTCGTCTTTACTTATCTTATCATTCTATTACTTATTCTCGTAGTCGGCAATCTTATTGATACGTTTTTTATGACGACCGGCCTCAAACTCTCCTTGAACCCATGTTTTGGCGATCTCACGCGCTAAACCTGGACCAATCACACGTTCACCCATACACAGCATGTTGGAATCGTTATGCTGACGGGTTACTTTTGCCGTAAAAAGATCGTGGACAAGGGCTGCGCGTATCCCTTTGACTTTATTTGCAGAAATAGACATGCCGATGCCAGTCCCACAAATCAGAATACCTTTATCGAATTCACCACTTGCTACACGTTCTGCAGCCGGAAAAGCATAATCAGAAAAATCAACGGAACCTTCACAATTACAGCCGATATCTTCATATTCTATATTTAACTCTTCAAGTACTTCTGATACTTCACGACGTATATTTACTCCGCCATGATCAGAAGCTAAAATGACTTTCATGCTTAGGTCACTCTCCTCTGTCCAATATTCATTTCTTTCATTTTATAGTGACAGGTAACGAGACCTCTGTCAATTGGATATTTCACTTCCTTAAATGGCTTAAAAATCTATGCTATTGAGTTGGTTTTAAAAGATAGGAAGGTAGTGCTTGAAAGGGGGGGAGGGGGGGACGAGTAAAGCATGTCCCATCCAACGTATGAACGGGACGTCGTAGTTTAAAACTGGTTTACTCTGTTTCCTTTTCTACTTTATTGGCTAAGAGTTTGAGCGTTTGATCAAGTTCATTACGAGTTTCTCGGTAGACTTCGACACTTTGACCGTAGGGGTCTATGATATTGAGATTAGGCAATGATTCCTCAGCTTGCTTAATCACTTCAATTTCAGTATCTAATTCTTTCAACAAATGCTGTTCTAATTCGACCTCATTTAAGCTTTCATCAGCGTGACTTAACACCCAGGCCCGCTTCTCCTCAAAATGAGTATAATGATCAATTAGTTGTTTCCATTGATCATCATCTATTAAAACATATTCCTTTAATGTAAAGAGTTCCTCTTGAAAATCAGGGTATTGAAGTGCCAACGTTTGTTTATGACTTTCCGTCATGCATAAAACTAGATCTGACCATTCAAGCAGTTCCTTACTTACAGCTCTAGAAGTGTATTCAGATGATAAACCAACTTCAGCTAGCACTGCCCTCGTATGTTCACTGACTGAATGTCCATCCTCTGCAAAAATACCGGCGGATTTCACATTCGCATTATGTTTTTTCGCTTTCATGAGGGCTTCCGCCATGGGACTTCGACAAGTATTTCCCGTGCATACGAACAAAATATTCATTGTAGGTCACATTCCCTTCCTCATCATTCCTTGTCACCTATTCTAACACACGTATTCCCTGCAAAAAATTTTTTAGAAAATTGTGTAAAGGCCTAGAGCACATAAAATGCTCCCTCCAAATATTTCACTGTAAGCTCCTACATAGGTCGTTGCTCGTTTACCTACAAAGAACCCCATCCACGTCAATAAGGTGCTCATAATCCCGAAGGATACAATGGAAATCAATACATTTATATTGTGAAGACCTAGACTAAAACCAATCGGAAAACTATCAATGCTTACACTAAAAGCAAACACCCATAATCCAACCCCTGCAATTGAATGAGCAGGGGAATGCCTTTCTGTAAAGGAAGCAAACACGGTATATGCCCCCATCGTCAGTAAAAGAAATCCTCCAGCTAACGAAGCCCATTCACTTATGTTAATAAATAGCCATTTCCCTAAAAGAATTCCCAGTCCTGGCATCAGCATATGTAAAAATCCTACGAGGAGCCCTGCCATTCCAATATGTTTCCATCGGACGGACTGCATCCCCATACCTAGCGAGACTGAAAAAGCGTCCATACCAAGTGCCACTGATAAAAGTATGAGCGATGTTACATTTTCTATTTCCACGAATAGCCCCCTCCTCGGACATGCTAATGTACATTATGCTGAAGAGAGAGGGTGTATGATTAGTACTGTGTGATTTTTTGGGTAGCAGCCTTACGTAAACGGTTCATAATCGCGGCACCTACACCTTTTTCACTAAAACTTTCACACAGAATGATGTCGATTTCTGCTTTTTTATAGTATCTTAAGGCACTATACAAATGACCAGCCACTTCCGATAACCTTTCTCGCGAACCACATGAAGTTACATTATCGTGATCAAGTTGTCCTGCCAATTCCCGACTTGCAATTACAGCTACACGCTGTTCATCTTCAATTAATTGATGAAGCTGACTTTTAAAAAATTCGTCATCTCCTTCAACAAGCCAAAGAGGAGACTCCGGAGCATAGTGAGTATATTTCATTCCTGGGGATTTAGGCTGCCCCTCTTGATTAGCTAGTGCTGGATCGACCATTACGTTCGGAACAACCTGCTGCAAATCTTCCTTCGTCACTCCACCTGGCCGCAAAATGACAGGGATCTCAGTTGTACAGTCGACTACAGTTGACTCCACACCTACACCCGTCGGACCCCCGTCAACAATTCCAGCAATCCGTCCATCGAGATCTTGTATCACATGGTCGGCATCAGTTGGGCTCGGTCTTCCGGATCGATTGGCGCTTGGTGCCGCTAGAGGTCGATCAGTTTTGAGTAAAATTTCTAAGGCAATCGGATCGCTTGGCATACGAATCGCAACCGTATCTAAACCAGCCGTCACGTTTTCCGCCGCAGCGTGATTGCTCGGAAAAACAAGCGTTAAGGGTCCAGGCCAAAACTTGTCCATCAGCTGTTTGGCGACTGGAGGAATGTCTGTCACAAGCTGTTCCACTTGTTTTCGATCTCCTACATGGACAATGAGCGGATTATCCGACGGACGCCCTTTTGCATCGAAAATTCGTTGAACCGCTAGTTCACTAGTGGCATCTGCCCCCAACCCATATACAGTCTCCGTAGGAAAAGCAACGACCTGTTGATCTCTCAACAATGCCGCTGCTTCTTCAATCGCTAGATTTTGTTCGTGTATTATTGTCGAATGTTTCCATACTTTTGTATGCAATGTCATGCCTGAATACTCCTTTATTCTACATGTTTCTTCTTTATATTATGAATAATTCCATGTAGAATCGCAAATTCAATGTATTTGGCAAGTAGTTTATGTATGTTTGAGCAGTAGGAGGAGCCACTTGAACGTATTTTATACGGTCTTTTTCACTACCATAACGAAGGTGAACATCCTAGATTAGAATACTTACTTTGGTCAATTTGATACATTATCAATATTAAATTTCAGGGTATCCTGTAATGTTTAGCCTTCTCTTATGGCGTTGATCGGGCGAGAAATTTGCGAACTCCTGCGGAAAAACAGACTGGATAGACTCCACAGATGAGACTCATCAGTTTGTCCGAGGAAAGCAAGCAGAGATTCTCACCCAATTACCATTTGCGGACAAAACTACAGATTATTATATTACTCAAACCACCAAATACAAATTCCGACAATATTCACAGGATATCCTCAACTTACCCACAAGGTTTTCCACATATCCATAAGTAAAATAAGCAAGTAGGTCATATCGATAAATAATCATCCACACCTTTTCCACAAAAATACTATCTATTGTGAACAAGTTGGGGTACTTATCAACAATTAATACGATATGTCCACAGTTGATTATCTTCATCCTCTAATTGAAATTGTTGATGATGCAAAAGTGTGTTTAACTCTTCTGAGTGACTTTGTACTTGAATTTCCTTTATTTCTTCTTTTTGAATGTAAGCCTGGATCAGCTCGAACACATAGAGAATGCCAGTTTTCGAAACACTACCGTTCACTTGCAAGTTTCTCAACCTTTTAACTCCACTCCCTTGATCGCTTAATATAAATGTTCCAATTTCCTGTTTTTCTTTTTTAATCGTGTACTGGCTATCATTTCCAGGATTAACTTTTTCAATATACATTGGCACCCACCTCTCTGCTATTACTCTATGAAAATAGGTGGTCTATTATGCTAGGACATTAACTTATTCCAAAGCTTCACAATGAAAAATTCCACTTCTTTTTCTTCAGGTTCTTCCGTTAAATCTTCCTGCTGATCTTCGTCTTCTTCAGCAACAGTTGACCCACTTGAAAAGTCCAGGAAGCACAACGGCGGAAATAACACACACCACCAGTTATCTCCTTCCCCTTCTCCAATGGTGATTAAAATCGCTTCATATTGACCAGCTGGATAAACATAATTCCCATATAACTTAGTTGGAAACTGAACCGAATTGTCATAGGTGGCGGTATATGTTTCGTTCAGTCCTGATTGTTTCACTGTGTCTCCTACAATCTCCTCTATTTTATCCATTCGAAACTGAATCAGTTTACGTGCCGATTCAATAGATGTTAAAGATTCAACCCATGTAGTAATTTCAGCGTTCACAGCATCGCGAACCGATCTTTTTAAATTTTGCGCTTGCTCACCGTTGTTATCAGCAAGGATTCTCAGTCGAATTGCTTCATCAGGAATCACTTGGTATTCAGCCCCGTTTACCTTTTGTTCCGTTGCTCCAAACGTTAGACTAGCAATACAAATTGTGGATAAAATAAGAATTATAATAGCATTTTTCATAAAAAATTCCCTCCCTGTTGATAACTATTGTGGACAGGGAAGGAATGTTTTAAACCTATGAATCTTTAATAGCAAAAATCATGCGATCTTTTTGATTGATGTCTTGTTCAATGGCCACCTGATAGTTCGCTAGTTTGGTGTTGAATAGTTCTTTAATGGCCCGTCCTTGGTGATGTCCGATTTCAAAGACGATCATTCGTGGCTGTTTAGATCGTTGTTGGATTTGCTGGACGATCGTTTGATAGGCGGCCAGTCCATTATGATTAGCAAAAAGGGCGAGACTCGGATCGAAATTTTTCACAGTATCGTCGAGTTGCTCATCACGGGCGATATAAGGTGGGTTTGATATGAGTACATCGATCGATTGGTCAGCTAAAGGCGCTAAGAAATTGCCAGTAAACCATTTAATAGTAGTGTCGTGTTTGTCGGCATTGGCTTTGGCTACTGTTAATGCTTCCCTTGATATATCTGTCGCCATCACTTGGCGCTCAAGTCGGGATTCCAGTTGGATGGTGATCGCGATAATACCACTACCCGTACCTATGTCAGCTATCTTTTTATCGGAAGGCCGCAGTCGTTGAAGTACCCTTTCAATGAGTTCTTCAGTTTCTGGACGGGGAATGAGTACATCTTCGTTCACTTGAAAGGTACGACCATAAAAATGCGCTTGTCCAGTTAGATGTTGGAGAGGAATACCAGTTTTTGCATGCTCCTTCACTTTTTTTATAAAAGTTTCCACATTTTCTTCTGTGATAGGATCCCGCCCGTGTGCAAGCAGCATTGCAAAACTTAGCCCCAGCATGTTTTCTAACAAAAGATCAGCGACGCGTCCTTCTCGGTTATACCTTTCTAAAAAAAGAGAAGCCCAGCGGCGGGCTTCCTCAATAGTGGTTAGTTTAGGTTCCATGTTATTCACCGATAGACTCGAGTTTCTTCGTTTGTTCTTCAATTAACAGAGCCTCGAGAATTTGATCCATATTTCCTTGTAAAACTTGATCGAGCTTTTGCAAAGTAAGGCCGATGCGATGATCGGTTACGCGTGTTTGCGGGAAGTTGTAGGTGCGAATTCGCTCAGAGCGGTCACCTGTACCAACCGCTGACTTTCGCGTCTCGTCATACTCCGCTTGAACTTCGCGCTGATGTTTATCGTAAATACGTGCCCGCAATACTTTCATCGCTTTTTCCTTGTTCTTAATTTGTGATTTCTCATCCTGACAGGAAACAACTGTGCCCGTGGGTTGGTGGGTTAAGCGAACGGCAGACATGGTCGTGTTTACACTTTGTCCACCAGGGCCGCTTGAAGTAAACGTATCGACACGAATATCTTTCTCATGAACATCAACTTCGACTTCTTCAGCTTCAGGCATAACGACAACAGTTGCCGTTGATGTATGAATTCGTCCGCCCGATTCCGTTTCCGGAACACGCTGAACACGGTGTGCTCCATTTTCAAACTTCATTTTAGAATAGGCACGCGGTCCGTTCACCATAAAGATAATCTCTTTAAAACCACCAACCTCACTCTCTGTGGATTCAATCACTTCGATTTTCCAACCTTGTGATTCCGCATAGCGAGCGTACATACGGTATAAATCCCCGGCAAATAAAGCAGCTTCGTCGCCACCTGCAGCACCACGAATTTCCATAATTACGTTTTTCTCGTCATTAGGATCGCTAGGAAGCATGAGAACTTTCAAACGTTCCTCGAGATCTGTTTTTTGTTTTGATAATTCACTAATCTCTTCCTTGACCATTTCTTCCATATCATCATCCATGCTATCCGCAAGCATTGCTTTTGCATCATCATGTTGTTCAGTTACTTCTTTATATTCGCGGTAGGCCGTGACTATTTCTTCTAAACCCGATTGTTCCTTTGAATATTCACGTAATTTATTCATATCTGAAATAATATCGGGGTCACTCAGCATTTCATTCAATTTTTCATAACGATCTTCAAGGGATTGTATACGTTCGATCAATGGTATGCACCTCTTTCTCCATAACAGTACAATTATATTATAGAGACGTGGCGGTTACAACCTTCAGGAAAAATAACCCGCTAAGATTGGACTTTTACTGTAACATTATAATCAGGTACGGCATTTTGGATGGTTTCCTTTACGTTATCTATCCATTCTTGCTTTTCTTCTTCGGTCAGATCTTCGGTAGCACTCACAGTTACCCATGCATCATTCGCTTGGATAATAATTCTCTCTACTTCCACGCCCTCTATGGTATGGGCAGCTTCACGAATTTGGTTACGATCTTCTTTTTGCCCCCATGTATCTCCCACCCGTTCTATAGAACGAGGGTTTTCACCAGCAGGCGATGGCCTATTTTCTAATCCCATGTTCATAACATCTTGACGATTTGTATGACCTTGCGACTGTTCTAAGTCTGTCTGTCCGCAAGCACCAAGGAAAAGGACAAATAGGATGGCGATAAAACGAAGCATATCAATCACCTCTTCTCTTTTTACTATAGTTTGACCGAGAAGAGCGTGATTATGCTCCATTCCTTTAGTTGCGAGATATTGGCATTGAACAGCAGCGAAAAGCACCGCCAGATTTTATTATTTCTGATAAGTCAACTTCTATAATTTCAAAACCAGCTTCTTGCAGTTTTTGATTCGTCTGTTCGTTCTGCGGCAGGCAAATCACTTTTCGTTCGCCAATGGAAAGCACATTGGTTCCTAGATGGAATTGTTCCTGATCGCTCACTTCTATACAATCGTACATTTGTTTCAGTCGATCTGCATCCTGTTGTTCAAAAGCCGCGGAATAAATAAGAGCTGTATGCTCACCTACAATATTAAATGCACAATCTAAATGTAAAATGTCTTTCCGAATTTTTAAAGGGATCAATGTGTAATCAGGCAAAGCTTGTTGCAGGTAATCCATTGCAGCAGGCTTAGTGCGATTACTAATACCAATAAACACCGTGTCTTTATCAACGATCACATCCCCTCCTTCAATAGGAGGGCCATTCAAACGAGTGAATGGAATATTTTCTGCTTCCAAATAATCAAGTAGTGGCTTCGTCTCACCTTGGCGTAACTTGCTTGCGAGTGAGGAAACAAACATTGTGTCCCCGATACGGAAAGCAATATCCCTCGTAAACACTTGTTCATTTAATTCCTCTTCGGTTGGTAAGTATTCAACTTCTACATGATGGTCCCTAAGGATGCTCGTAAATTGCTTATGCTGCTCCATTGCGCGCTCAATATCAATATTATCCTTAGAATAGTGCTTTTGGGTTTCATTAATAACTTCAATGATTTTCATATGTTCAGGCTTACTTACCAGTACGTTCGTTAAAGTATCATACTCGGTTCGACAGCCTTTTGATTTGTTTGAATGCGCGTTTTTGGTCTGCATTTCCATTCCCCCATCGCCCTTAATATAGGTTTCTTATATTTTCACATAAATCACATACTCTAAACATAATTTAGTGAATTCATTTTTGATTTGCGCTCGAACCGTGCAGGTGGATATCTATGTATACTGCTTTTCTTTTCGTTATTATACTATATCATTCCACATTCAGGAGTTTTAAAACGGTTTTGCAAGGTTGTTTGCTAACGAGAGCGGTATTCCTGTATCTGATCATTTAAATACCAACATGCTTTTATAAAAAAACCGTTCACTCTAAATTTGAGTAAACGGGTTCATGCTCTGCTGTCTTAACTATAATTTTCTACGTGTGTTCTCACTTGCGCTTGCCTGGGCTTGTTCGGGACTTCATGATGGTGACGACAGCGAGGCTCGTAGGATTCAGAGGCACCGACTAAAATAATTGGATCATCATAGGAAGCTGGTTTCTCGTCAATGAGCCGCTGCGTACGGCTTGCCGGAGAGCCACAGACAGGACAAATCGCATTCAGTTTTGTCACACTTTCACTTGAAGCCATAATCTCAGGCATTTTTCCAAAGGGTTCGCCGCGAAAATCCGTATCCAAACCTGCGACAATGACGCGTACTCCACGATTTGCTAAATATTCAATAACTTCAACAATATTTTCATCAAAAAACTGTACTTCATCAATGCCAACAATGTCGACGTTTTCTCCAACTTTAGAAAGAATATCTAATGATTCACTCACAGGGCGAGCGAGTACAGAAGTTCCATTATGAGAGACGATGGAGTCTTCCTTGTATCGATTATCTATAACTGGTTTATATACACGAACAGACAGATTTCCATATGTAGCACGGCGAACTCGGCGAATTAATTCCTCCGATTTTCCACTGAACATACTTCCACAAATGACTTCCACCCATCCACTATGCTTCATCACGTACACCACTGTCGCTCCCTTCTTCTACTTCTTATCTTTCATTAAAAAAGCTCTCTCTGGGCGACCGACTTAGCTGATCGCCTCAGGACAGCTCTTTTAATGTCTTCTTGTTACGGATGCTTCACAAATTATGCTTTTAACTGTCTAACCCGAGTAGAAAGAGCCGGTTTAACCAGCCCTTTACGCTTTTCGAACAAAAAACAGGCAAACGGTTTATTAATTTGCCTGTTTTTGTTCAAAATATGCAATATTCATCTTTAAAGATGAGCATTGATTATTATGAAAGATTATATTTTTTCTTGAAGCGATCTACACGGCCACCAGCTTTGTCAGCTTTTTGTTTGCCAGTGTAAAACGGGTGAGACGCTGAACTAATTTCAACACGAATAAGTGGGTAGTTGTTGCCATCTTCCCATTCGATTGTTTCTTCAGATCCTTGAGTAGATCCGCCTAGAAATTTGAAATCAGAACTAGTATCAAGAAATA
Organism: Halobacillus seohaensis; assembly: GCF_042663045.1. Taxonomy (NCBI): domain Bacteria; kingdom Bacillati; phylum Bacillota; class Bacilli; order Caryophanales; family Bacillaceae; genus Halobacillus; species Halobacillus seohaensis. Next base: position 191,501 of record NZ_JBHSZV010000025.1, read on the forward strand.
CTACTTTACGGTATTCAGGATGAATGCCTGTTTTCATGTTCTTCCACTCCTTTTTGCCCTGAGTCCTTAAGAAACAGAGTTATTGTAAGAGCCTTCGAAGGTTAGTCGTTCCACCTTTTACTGAAACTCACATAGAAAGATTATATCAGCACCAGCTAGTCATTGCAACAGCCTAACGTGATTATTATCTTCTAGCTCCTGCTTTCGATGATTTGCCTTGCATTTCTTTATCCATAAGGTCAAAAAATTCATCGTTATTTTTCGAGGACCGAAGTCTGCGCAGGAACCGGTCAGAGAAATCATGGGAATCAGACATCGTTTTGCGAATCGCCCAAATTTTGTCGAGTTCAGCCTTCCCTAAAAGAAGTTCCTCCTTACGTGTTCCTGAACGTGCAATATCGATAGCTGGGAAGATTCGTCGTTCAGCTAAGCTACGGCTGAGGTGCAACTCCATATTCCCCGTTCCTTTAAACTCTTCAAAAATCACGTCATCCATGCGTGAGCCTGTATCGATCAGAGCAGTCGCAAGAATAGTTAAGCTTCCGCCCTCTTCAATGTTACGAGCTGCTCCGAAGAAACGCTTCGGACGGTGGAAAGCAGCTGGGTCAATACCACCTGAAAGTGTACGTCCACTAGGCGGGATGACCAAGTTATAGGCACGGGCTAACCGTGTAATGCTATCCATTAGAACAATCACATCACGCTTATGCTCCACAAGACGCATTGAACGTTCAAGAACGAGCTCCGCCACTTTGATATGATTTTCTGGTACTTCGTCAAAAGTTGAACTTACTACATCAACGTCAGGTGCGACAGAACGCTCAATATCTGTTACTTCTTCCGGACGTTCATCAACGAGTAGTATGATTAATTTAGAATCTGGATGATTGGCTGAAATACTATTAGCCATCTGTTTAAGTAAAATCGTTTTACCTGCTTTTGGAGGTGCAACAATTAATCCACGCTGCCCATATCCTACCGGAGACATAATATCCATAATTCTAGTGGAAAGTTCCTTACTTTCCGTCTCCAATGTTATTTTACGGTCCGGATAGAGCGGAGTTAAGGCTGGAAAATGAACACGTTCTTTTGCTGTTTCCGGATTTTCACCATTAACAGCGTCAACATGAAGCAAACCGTAATATCGTTCATTTTCCTTGGGAGGACGAACTTTCCCTGAAACTTTATCCCCATTTCTTAAATCGAATCTGCGAATTTGAGATGCCGAGATATAAATATCTTCCGCACTTGGAGAATAATTAATCGGACGTAAAAAACCAAAACCTTCAGATGGAATAATTTCTAAAATTCCATCCATAAACAAGAAACCATCCTTTTCTGCTTGAGCTTTTAAAATTGCAAAAATCAACTCTCTTTTTGTTAGCTTCGCGTAATAGGAAACTTTGAACTGCTTCGCTAAAGCATAGAGTTTTTTTAAAGTCATGGTTTCTAAACTTGAAATTGTTACTTCTGCCACAAGATCACCACTTTTATTTATTTTTTACCTGTAGAATTGTATACCCGTGAGTGCCTTCGATTCATCTATCTATCCTGTTGAGCTTAAATAAGTATCTGAAGTGTGTATGGAAGGTTGTAGAAGCTCCATGAGGGTTACGAGATCTATTTATCTTTAAGAAACACTATTCATTGTACATCTTGTTAGGATAAGGATTCAAGAATTTTTTAAAGTAGGTTTATAGTGGGGTGAAATAAAAATGAAGAAAGCCAGATTTCTCTGGCCTCTTCTTTTTTTATTTTATGACTAAATTAGGCTTTTTCTTTAAACTATGATCACCATCTACAAAACGAACGGTTCCTGATTTAGCTCTCATGACTAAAGTTTGGGTGGTTGCTTTAGGTCCTTTGAACTGAACACCTTTTAGCAACTCACCATCAGTTACCCCTGTTGCAGCAAAAATTGCGTCATCGCCTCCACAGAAGTCATCCATGTAAAGTATTTTATTCACATCTTCAATACCCATTTCTGTGCAACGCTGATGTTCTTCATCGTTTGCGGGCAGTAATTTACCTTGGATTTCTCCACCAAGACATTTTAGAGCAACAGCCGCAAGTACACCTTCAGGAGCTCCTCCTGAACCGAATAAAACATCGACACCTGTATCGTCAAAAGCAGTATTAATTGCAGCAGCTACATCACCATCTGAAAGTAGTTTTATACGGGCTCCTGCTGCACGAATCTCTTCAATAATTCCTTGGTGGCGTTCTCTATTTAAAACTGTGGCTACTACGTCTTCCACATCTTTGTTCTTTGCTTTCGCAACAGCTGCTAAATTATCAGCAATTGAAGCGTTAATATTAATTTTCCCTACAGATTCAGGTCCTACAGCAATTTTGTCCATGTACATATCAGGAGCGTGCAAAAGTTGCCCATGGTCAGCAATAGCAATAACAGCCAGCGCATTCCACGTTCCTTCTGCAACAATATTTGTTCCTTCTAACGGGTCAACAGCTACGTCCACTCGGGCTCCGTATCCGTTTCCTAATTTTTCCCCTATGTAAAGCATTGGGGCCTCATCCATTTCACCTTCGCCAATAACGACGGTCCCTTTCATAGGAATGGTATCAAAGACATCACGCATGGCTGAGGTCGCTGCATCATCAGCCTTTTCTTTCTTACCTCTGCCCATCCAACGTGCTGATTTTAACGCAGCGGCCTCTGTGACTCTTACTAATTCCATAGATAAACTTCTTTCCACGGTCATTCTCCCCATTCTTATATAGATTTTCTTCCCATCTCCCAATCGAAATTAAATCTTTTGTGAAAAGTTCTAGTTCCTCAGCTAGACTTTTTATCTCTAAGGATGTCACCGTGTCCGAATATGACTTTCTATTTTGCTAAGTTGCTATTTTGGTGGGCCCCACAAACATGGTGTTGCTCGATGAGGGCACAAGACTTGTCAAATTTAATCGCACTTCCTCTTAACCTAACCAACCTAACTACGTGAACAAGGTGCATTTCACTTCGGCATCTTGCTTATCGTGAGCCCCTAGGACATGGGGGAGATCGATGTTGCCACAGGACGCTGCGAACTTAGTCGATCTCCCTTAATCCTACCAGCCTTTCTCCGCTTTTCTTTGTCCAGCTTCAAGGGGCAAGCCTTCCCGACATAAGCAATCTACCTACGTGAACAAAGCCATTTCACTTCGGCATCTTGCTTATGCATTTCAGGCTTAATCAGCCCCTCTCCGCTTTTCTTTGTCCAGCTCCAAGGGGCAAACCTTTCCGACATAAGCAATCTACCTACGTGAACAAAGCCATTTCACTTCGGCATCTTGCTTATGCATTTCAGGCTTAATCAGCCCCTCTCTGCTTTTCTTAAGAATTCTGGAATTGTTCGATTTCTTCTGGTGACATTTCTTCGTACCAGATTTTAGCGCCTAGTTCGATGAGCTTGTTTGTTATATTTTCATAACCTCGTTCGATATGGTCAATTCCTGTAATTTCTGTAATTCCATCAGCCATTAGACCGGCAATGACAAGTGCTGCACCGGCACGTAAATCACTGGCTTTCACTTTGGTTCCCTCAAGGCGAGAAGGACCGGAAACGATGGCAGAGCCGCCTTCGACTTTAATAGAGGCGTTCATTCGCCGTAATTCATCAATGTGCTTAAATCGTGCTTGATAGATCGTATCTGTAACTACACCTGTTCCCGTTGCCTGTGTAAGCAGTGTCGTAAAGGGTTGTTGGAGATCTGTCGGAAATCCAGGGTAGACGAGTGTCTTAATATCGACACTTTTAATCGTTGGTCCTGGTCTCACATAGAGTTGTTCATCATTTTCTTCTATCGTGACCCCCATCTCTCGAAGCTTGGCTAACAGAGATTCAAGATGCTGCGGAATAACGTTATCAATAATCATTTCTTCTCCTTGAGCAGCGGCCATAATTGTATAGGTCCCTGCTTCAATACGGTCCGGAATGATCGTGTGGAGACAACCTGTTAGCTCCTCTACACCTTCGATACGAATGACGTCAGTTCCTGCACCTTTAATTTTCGCCCCCATACTTGTAAGTAATGTGGCAACATCAATGATCTCAGGTTCTTTTGCTGCATTTTCAATGACTGTTTTCCCTATAGCCTTAACTGCAGCTAACATAATGTTGATTGTAGCTCCCACACTGACAACATCTAAGTAAATACGAGCACCTCGCAGTTCGTCCGCACGCAGGTAAATCGCACCTTGTTCATTTGTAACTTCAGCACCTAAAGCTTCAAACCCTTTAATATGTTGATCAATAGGTCTAGGACCCAAATGGCAGCCACCTGGAAGGCCAATTACAGCTTTTTTAAAACGTCCAAGCATAGCTCCCATAAAGTAATAGGAGGCTCTTAATTTTTTCACACGACCGTTTGGCAGTGGCATCGAAATCATACTAGATGGATCTATCTCAACAGTGCCTCCATCTTTTTCTACCGTCCCACCGATTTCCTCTAATAATTCTGAGAGTGTTTGAACATCAGAGATATCCGGAAGCCCTTCTATGGTTACTTTGGAGTTAGCTAGAATAGAAGCCGGTAGTAAAGCTACCGCGCTATTCTTTGCTCCTCCTACACGTACTTGGCCACGCAAGCGTGTTCCACCTTCTACTAATAGTTTTTTCATGAGAAACTCCTCACTTTAAGGGAAAATTTCTGCCCTTAGTATATGCATGTTTTTCCAATCGAATCATTATTTTTGATTATTCCAGTCATTGAGGAATTTTTCAATGCCCTGGTCAGTCAGTGGGTGTTTAACAATTTGTTCAAAAAGTTTAAAAGGAACGGTTGCAATATGTGCCCCATTAAGTGCTGATTCAGTAAGGTGAACAGGGTGGCGGACGGAAGCGGCGATGATCTCAGTGTCAATCGCATGGCGGTCAAAAATCTCTGAAATTTGAGCAATAAGATCTACACCGTTATGTCCAATATCATCTAACCTACCTAAGAAAGGAGATACATAGGAGGCTCCTGCACGTGCAGCCATTAATGCTTGGTTAGCGGAAAATACTAAGGTTACGTTTGTTTTTACATTCAAATCACTAAGAGCTTTGACAGCTTTCATTCCTTCAAGAGTCATTGGAACTTTAACTGTAATATTAGGAGCAATAGCTGCTAGTTCTTTCGCTTCTTTAAGCATTCCTTCTACATCAAGTGAGATAACTTCTGCACTCACAGATCCGTCTACTTCACTAGTAATTTCGCGCAAACGATCATGAAAGGAAACCCCTTCTTTAGCAACAAGACTTGGATTAGTAGTAACTCCAGCAAGAATTCCTAGCTCATTTGCCTCTTTAATTTCTGAAATATTAGCTGAATCGATAAAAAATTTCATGAATAATCCGCTCCTTCTAATGATTTTTGTCGAATGATGACGTTTTCATACATGCTTAAAAGGAAACCGCTACTTGAGTAACGGCTTCCTTCTTGAACTATTATGCTTTTTGAGATGAACCAAATTCACGCATTTTACCGATGACCGTTTCTTTAATCGCATCGCGACCAGGTCCAAGATATTTACGTGGGTCGTATTGTTCTGGCTGCTCAGCAAGAACTTTACGCACAGCTTTCCCCTGAGAAATTTGGTTTTCAGTGTTCACGTTAATTTTCGCTGTTCCGAAAGAAATAGCTTTCTTAATGTCTGCTGTAGGAATACCAGTACCACCATGAAGAACTAGTGGCTTGTCCACTATTCCCATAATTTCTTCCATACGGTCAAAACCTAGGTTAGGTTCCCCTTTATAAGGTCCGTGAACGGAGCCTAGAGCTGGCGCAAATACGTCTACATTGGTTTCGTCTACAAGTTGCTTACATTCAGAAGGAATCGCGTAAGCAGCTTCTGCATCTTCTACAATAAGATCATCTTCTTGTCCGCCCACGCGGCCCAACTCAGCTTCAACAGAGATTCCGTGGATGTGAGCTAACTCAACTACTTTTTTCGTAACTTCAATATTTTCTTCAAGAGGATCATGAGAGGCATCAATCATAACAGAAGTGAATCCTGCATGAATAGCTTCCGCACACTTTTCGAAGCTTGAACCGTGATCTAAGTGAATTGCAACAGGTACCGTTGTACCATAGGATTCCATTAGGGATTCAACCATTGTCACAACAACTTTAAATCCACCCATATAACGACCTGCACCCTCAGAAACCCCAAGGATTACTGGGGACTGCTCTTCTTCAGCAGCCTGAAGAATAGCTTGTGCATATTCTAAATTGTTAAGGTTAAACTGTCCTACTCCGTAGCGTTGTTCTTTTGCTGTTTCTAGCATTTCTTTCATTGAAACTAATGGCATGAAAGATCCTCCTTTAATAATGTATATCTTATCTATTACTAACATATAATTTAGCCAAAGATATGTCACGTAAGTAAGGGTACATTAATAGAATACCAATACGCATGAGAAGGTGCAATAGCTGCGGTGATAGATAGCGCTTTCAATTAAAAAAAGTCATGCTTTTTCTGAGGCAATCGTCTTGGACACAAGCTCACGCATTACATGAATATCAAATGGCTTTGTTATAATCTCTTTCACAAATGAGTATTCAGTATCTTCAGCTATAGTCTGTGGAGATAGTCCAGTCATAATTAATACGGGCTGTTGAAGATCTTGATTGTATAAATATTTGAGTACTTCTCCTCCGCTCATCATCGGTAGTTTAAAGTCCATTAAGATTAAGTCTGGACGCTGATTAGTTGCTTCTTCACAGGCTTGCTTACCTGTTTTTGCTGTAATGATTTCATAGCCATCGCCCTTCAGTAATTCTTCGAGCAACATACGTATGCCTGGTTGATCGTCTACTACGAGTACTTTATTTCCCATCACTTTTCCACTACCTTTCTTATAACATGTATCTCCCATACCTATTATGTCTTTTGATCTACACTTTCTATGTTCACCTACTTTAATCCTGCAAATTTTGAAAAGAAATCATACTTCTTTTATTGGGATTAACCGCGAAAAAAGAAATTTATACGCGAATTCATTGATTTGATCGCCTTTTAAAGACATAATTCGCTAAAAAATTCATATATTTGGTCTTAGAGAATTTCATCTAGAAATAAAAAAGCTGCCTTAAAAGCTCCGATACGGAACTTTTAAGGCAGCTAGTAAAAATTACTTCCCACCGATTACTGCACCAATAAAACCGTGGAACAGTTCTTGTGGACGAGTTGGACGCGACCTAAACTCAGGATGGAACTGACTGGCTACGAACCAAGGGTGATCTTTCACTTCAATGATTTCAACAAGACGACCGTCTGGGCTTGTTCCAGAAAATACGAATCCGTTCGCTTCCATTTGCTCACGGTAATGGTTATTAAATTCAAAACGGTGTCGATGACGTTCATAAATAACTTCTTCACCATAAGCCTCCATAGCTTTTGTTTCTTGTTTCAAACGAGAAGGATAAACACCTAGTCGCAAAGTACCTCCAAGGTCAGATACTTCTTTTTGCTCTGGAAGAAGATCGATAATTGGATGTGGAGTGGAAGGATTGATTTCTGCTGAGTGGGCCCCTTCAAGACCAAGAATGTTACGGGCAAACTCCACAGTCGCCAATTGCATACCTAGACATATTCCAAGGAATGGCACCTTTTCCTCTCGTGCATAACGGATCGCTTTGATCTTACCTTCAATGCCACGATCTCCAAAGCCACCTGGGACAAGAATTCCATCTAGGTCAGCTAATTTTTCATTAACATTAGCTGACGTTACTTCTTCTGAGTTCACCCATTTAATTTCTACATCTGTATCGAAGCTATATCCCGCATGCTTAAGGGCTTCGACTACAGAAATATAGGCATCTGGTAATTCAACATATTTTCCCACGAGTCCGATTGTGGCTTTTTCTTTTAAGTTTTTCACTTTACTGACGAGTTCGTTCCATTCGGTCATTTCTGCGGGTTTTGTTTTTAAACCAAAATGCTTACAAGTGAGTTCATCAAGTTTTTGTTTTTGTAAAGCAATAGGAACCTGATAGAGAGTATCCTCATCTCCCGCTTCAATAACAGCATTTTTATCAATATCACAAAACAAAGCAATCTTCTCTTTCATATCATCCGAAATTGCCATCTCTGTACGAAGGACGATGACATCTGGTTGAATACCAAGGGAACGAAGCTCTTTTACACTATGCTGAGTCGGCTTTGTCTTCATTTCACCAGCTGCTTTTAAGTAAGGCACAAGTGTACAGTGTAAATACATAACGTGCTCGCGACCAATATCGCTCTTAATTTGGCGAATCGCTTCTAGGAATGGCAAGGATTCAATGTCCCCCACGGTTCCACCAATTTCAGTAATAACTACATCAGCATTCGTTTCATGTCCAGCACGAAAGACGCGATCTTTAATTTCATTGGTTATATGCGGAATCACTTGAACGGTTCCGCCAAGGTAATCACCACGGCGTTCTTTCTTAATGACATTCGAATATACTTTCCCTGTCGTTACATTACTAAACTTGTTTAAATTAATATCAATAAAACGCTCATAGTGCCCAAGATCAAGGTCTGTTTCTGCCCCGTCATCTGTAACAAACACTTCTCCATGCTGATAAGGACTCATCGTCCCAGGATCAACATTAATGTAAGGATCGAACTTTTGAATTGTTACTTTTAAGCCACGGTTTTTCAGCAAACGGCCAAGAGATGCAGCAGTAATCCCTTTTCCTAATGATGAAACCACGCCACCTGTCACAAAAATATATTTTGTTGCCATGTTTATCCCTCTTTCTGTTAATTTCATATGGTTGGCTACTATTATGATTTGATCTATTGAAATTAAACCATCCTCAATTTAACAAGGGTGGTAAAAAATAAAAAACGCTCCCCAGTAAAGGGGAGCGTTTTAACGTTTCATCTTAATTAAAAATTAAAGAGCCCAAATAAAATATTACTCATTTGGTAGTGGAAAGTCAACCTTAGGATTTATCTTCCTCATCTTCGTCTCCAACCAAGCTCGTATCTTTTTCAACGCCTTCTTCTTCCTCATCCAGCACATCTTCATCAAAATCCTCACTGTCATCGTCCTCATCAAGGTCCAAGTCTTCATCAGTCAGATCGATTTCATCTGAATCATCCTCTTGATCATCGAATCCTTCAACACTAAGCTCGTCCTCAAGAAGTTTGGAAGACTTTTTCTTCTTCTTTTTCTTCTTTTTACGTTTTTGCGGAAGGGTAGCTATTTCTTCTTCCATCTGTTCTACAGGATACCAGCTTTTCAATCCCCAACGGTTCGTACCGATTGTCATAAAGCCACCATCAATATTTAAATCTGTATAAAATTGAGAGATATATTCTTCCTTCTGTTTTTCGCTAAAGTTTTTAAGCTTAGCAATACGTTCAAAAATTTTATTGAAATCTATCGCTTCTCGTTCTTCTTGTAAGATGACCGTAGCAAGTTCGATCATTGAAATTTCTTCAATTTGCTTTTTACTATACTCTTTAATCTTCACGACCTTAGCACTCCTTTATTCATTCGAATCCATTAGAATGGCGTACAAATGACATGTAATCATATCATTCATTATATGGTTAGCTTTATCAAAAATCAATCTTTGTATAAGGATTAGACGATCCTCGTTTGGTGGTGGTACAATTTTAGCGTAAAATAGTGAGACAAGAGTTAAAAAGGAGAGAAGAAAATGTTAAAAGCCCACCCCTTTAATTGGATTGCAACAATCGTTGTCATAGTAGCCATAGGAATTTGGTTGTTTATAAGTTTCGGCTATATACATGAAGAACATTTAACAGAAGCTACAATTGAAGAAAAGTCCCATAATGAAGATAGCTACTACATTACTGTGGATGGTGAAAAAATCTTGGTTGAGGATACCAATCTCTGGATGGTTCTTGAAGAAGAAAAAGAATATGAAATAACCTATGAATGGTATGCTACGAAACAACCGACCGTGGTAAATATTAATCAACCTCACGATGAAGATTCAGTTGGCGGAGGGCATTAAATTGGGAGCGAGCTTCTTTAAAGGAGCTCGCTCTTTGTTGGCTGTGTAAAATGTAAATGTTGATAGTTGCACGAGTTGAGGAACAAAAACACCCACCCTCCCACTACAGAAGGATGAGCTTAATCTTACATATTGCGTCGGTACTGTCCACCCACTTCATAAAGAGCGTTGGTAATTTGCCCAAGGCTGGCGACTTTTACTGTTTCCATTAATTCAGTGAAAACATTTCCGCCACCGCTCGCGACTTCTTGAAGTTGCTTTAAGGCAGCTGTTGTTTCTGATTCATGGCCTTTCTGGAAAGTGCGCAATTCCGTGATTTGGTGCTCTTTCTCTTCATTAGAGGCGCGGGCTAGTTCCATTGAATCGATCTCATCTTCGGTTGGCGGGTTCGGATTTAAGTACGTATTGACACCGATAATCGGCAATTCGCCTGAATGTTTCTTACCTTCGTAATAAAGTGACTCTTCTTGAATTTTTCCTCGTTGGTATTGGCGCTCCATCGCACCAAGCACACCACCACGGTCATTCATACGTTCAAACTCTTGTAATACAGCTTCTTCTACTAGATCTGTTAGTTCACGAATAATGTAAGAACCTTGCAATGAGTTTTCATTCATCGTTAAACCAAACTCTTTACTAATAATCATCTGAATTGCCATTGCACGACGTACAGACTCTTGGGTAGGTGTAGTAATTGCCTCATCATAAGAGTTCGTGTGTAAGGAATTACAGTTATCTTGAATAGCAATTAAAGCCTGTAACGTGGTACGTATATCATTAAAATCAATTTCCTGAGCGTGCAAGGAACGGCCGGACGTTTGAATATGGTATTTAAGCTTTTGGCTCCGCTCATTCGCTCCATATTTATTTTTCATAACGATCGCCCATATTCTTCTCGCCACACGGCCAAGAACCGTGTACTCTGGATCCAGTCCGTTTGAGAAAAAGAAAGATAAGTTGGGTGCAAATTTATTAATGTCCATGCCGCGACTTAAATAGTATTCCACGTAGGTAAAACCGTTCGCTAATGTGAATGCAAGTTGTGTAATTGGATTAGCTCCAGCTTCGGCAATATGATAACCAGAAATCGATACGGAATAGTAGTTACGTACTTGGTAATCGATAAAATATTGCTGAATATCCCCCATCATACGTAGTGCGAATTCAGTGGAAAATATACACGTGTTTTGGCCCTGGTCTTCTTTTAAAATATCCGCTTGCACCGTGCCGCGAACGACGTGGATTGTCTCTTTTTTTATTTGTCCGGCTTCTTCTGAATTGGGTTCGCGGTTATTTTCTTCTTTAAATTTATTCAATTGTTGATCAATGGCTGTGTTGAAAAACATTGCCAATATAATGGGGGCTGGCCCGTTAATCGTCATAGAAACGGACGTTGTTGGATCAACGAGGTCAAAACCATCATACAGTTTCTTCATATCATCAAGAGTACATATATTGACTCCGCTTTCTCCTACTTTCCCATAAATGTCCGGGCGTTCGTCTGGGTCTTCACCATATAAAGTCACCGAGTCAAATGCTGTACTTAGACGTTTGGCATCATCGCCTTCTGATAAATAGTGGAAGCGACGATTCGTACGTTCAGGTGTTCCTTCTCCAGCAAACTGTCGCTTCGGATCTTCCCCTTTACGTTTAAACGGAAAAACGCCTGCCGTAAACGGGAAAGTACCTGGAACGTTTTCTTGCATCAACCATATCAGTCGATCACCCCAATCGTGATAGTGTGGCAAAGCCACTTTAGGCAGCTTAAGTCCTGACAAACTTTCCGTGATAATATCCATCGTAATTTCTTTATCTCGTACTTGAAAGGTATAGGTATCACCACTATAACGCTCGTGTAATTCATCCCAATCATTTAAAAGCGAGGTCGCTTCCCGATCTAGTTTATCTTCATAGTCCTCAATTAAGCGGCGAATACTTTCTTTTTGCTCCTCATCGTCTAGTAACTCGACCGTGCCTTTAAGTTGATAGAGTTTACGTGCTTGCTCAGCTTGATCGTTTGTATGCTTATGATAGTCTCTAACAGCTAACGAAATGTCGCGTAAATATTGCTTGCGTTCATTCGGAATAATAACGTTTTGCTTTTCTACTTTATCTACCCGTTCAAAGGAGGTATCATCCTGCCAGCCATACCTCTCATTAAGCTTATCAATCATACTAGCAAACAGTGTATTCGTGCCAGGATCGTTAAACTGACTGGCAATCGTTCCGTACACCGGAAACTTAGTAGCATCTTGATGAAAAAGCATATGACTGCGTTCATACTGCTTGCGTACTTGAGCTAGAGCATCCTCTGACCCTTTTTGTTCAAATTTATTAATTACAATAAAATCAGCAAAATCAATCATATCAATTTTTTCAAGTTGGGAAGGAGCCCCAAATTCAGCCGTCATCACGTACATCGATAAATCGGTAATGTCGGTAACCGCGGCATCTCCTTGACCAATTCCGCTCGTTTCAATAATAATAAAGTCGATACCTGCTGCTTTCATCACTTGAATTGATTCCTCAACTGCGGTTGAAAGTTCTGTACGAGCCCCTCTTGTTGCTAATGAACGCATGTAAACCCTCGGATTAAAAATCGCATTCATACGAATACGGTCACCTAGCAGCGCTCCGCCTGTTTTCTTTTTTGTGGGATCGACAGATAAGATTCCAATTTTTTTATCGGGAATTTCATTAATGAAACGGCGAATTAATTCGTCTGTTAATGAACTTTTCCCCGCTCCCCCCGTTCCAGTGATACCAAGCACCGGAACTTCTTGGTCGGTCGTTTGATTAATAACGCTTTCAAATGTGGCCACAGCTTCCCGTTCATCTTTTGGTGTATTCTCCACATACGTAATAAAACGAGCGATAGACTGATGATCTCCTTTAGTTAAATCCGAAACAGCTTCTTCCACAGTGAGAGGGGGGAGAAAATCACATTCTTCCATCATCATATTGATCATGCCCTGTAGCCCTCGTTCACGTCCGTCTTCAGGTGAGAAGACGCGAGAAACGCCATATTCGTGTAGTTCTTTTATTTCTCGCGGGATAATAACCCCGCCTCCACCTCCATACACTCGAATGTGACTCGCTCCTCTTTCACGTAACAAATCGACCATGTATTTAAAATATTCAACATGTCCGCCTTGATAGGAGGAGATCGCAATTCCCTGCACATCCTCTTGGATAGCTGCATTGACGATTTCCTCAACAGAACGATTATGTCCAAGGTGAATGACCTCTGCTCCTGTAAATTGTAGAATACGCCGCATAATATTGATCGAAGCATCGTGACCATCAAATAGGCTAGACGCCGTGACGAATCGAACCGGATTTTTTGCCTGATAAACATTGGGTTGTTCCATACAACTTCCCCCTCTTAAGATAATTCTGTTTCTTTTACATTTAGTCCTTGAAGCAATAGTTGAATTTGTCGATCAGTATACGTTTCTAACGTAAACGTCCGCTGCAAAATCCAGCGCCTGAAACCCCACATTTGCCCTTGTACGAAAATGTTATTGGCAATTAAGGTGACGACCTCTGGAGATATCAAAAACGGCAGGCTATTTTGAATTACCTTTTCTAGCATCCCAACCATGTCACGTTCTTTTTGTAAGACATAATCTTGAGCATCTTTAGATAATGACTTGACTTCTTGATACATGACGAGCACTTCATCTTGCATATCATTCATGAGAAAAAAGTAAGCTTTTACAGCATGAACGAGGTTGGCTACACTTTTTTCATGTTGGTCGATTGACACTTCCATCCGATTTTTCACGCTTTCATAAATTGAGTCACACACGAGAAATAGCACATCTTCTTTTGTGCGAATATATTCATAAAGCGTTCCAATACTGAATCCTGATGCTTTCGCTATTTCACGTGTTGTCGTTTTGTGAAATCCTTTTTCTTTAAAAAGTTGAACTGCACCTCTTATCATTTGCTGACGGCGTTTCTCGACGAGTGCTTCATTTTTAATCGTTGAAGGAACTTGTTTCTTCACCATTAGGTGTCACCCTTCCATGCTTGATACCATGAGCGCGCAAGTTGATAAGGATCGGCTTCCTGGTCATCGAGCTGGACTTTTTTCTCATGGTCATTTTCTATTTTCGTTTGAACATCACGCCAAATTTCTTCTCTAATGAGTTCATAGACTTCGAGTTGAAGCTGCTGACGACGACGTTTCTCCCCTTGATGGGTTTTATATAAATAGGAATGATGGTCAGCCATAGATTGCCATAATTCTTCCATTCCTTTATTTTCTGTTGAAATCGTTTTGACAATCCGCGGATGCCAGCCTTTAGGTTGAGCAATCATCATATATTCCTCAAGCGTTGCTTTTAAGCGAACAACGCCTGAGAGATCTGCTTTGTTAATAATGAACAAATCAGCAATTTCAATAATGCCAGCTTTGAAGATTTGTAGGACATCTCCACTATTTGGGGTAAGGACGAGCCCCGTTGTATCCACGACTTTCATAATATCGAGTTCGGATTGGCCAACGCCTACGGTTTCCACTAAAACTACGTCAAAACCGTAAGCATCACAAACCCGTATCGCATCTTTCGTAGCCCGAGCCAAGCCACCAAGACTTCCCCGAGTCGCCATACTCCTAATAAAAATGCCTGGATCAAGGAAATGTTGATTCATACGAGTTCGATCACCAAGAAGTGAGCCACCACTAAAGGGGCTCGTTGGATCCACCGCGATCACGGCAACCGATAAATCCTTCTCTCGCAAATGGGTAAGTAGACGATTAATCAACGAGCTTTTTCCTGCTCCAGGAGATCCGGTGATGCCAATATGATAAGCATTTTTTTGCACGGAAAAAATATCACTCATTAAGGAGAGTTTATCAGGGTCATCATTTTCAATTAATGTAATCGCACGAGCGAGGGCCCGCATGTCTTGTCGTTGAATTTTTTCAGCCAAAGAATGCATCGTTGGCCCTCCTTCTCCTGATTATTTTGTAACCATTCTTCCTATAACGAGGCGTTGAATTTCATTGGTACCTTCGTAAATTTGGGTGATTTTCGCGTCACGCATGTAACGTTCTACTGGGTAATCCTTCGTATAACCATAACCACCGTGAACTTGAACAGCTTCCACTGTAATACGCATTGCAGCATCACCTGCATAAAGTTTAGCCATCGCAGATGCTTTGGCGTAGGGCTGCCCCTCCGATTCTAAGTAAGCCGCTTGATAAGTGAGCAATCTAGCAGCTTCAATTTCAGTGGCCATGTCAGCAATTTTAAAAGAGATGCCTTGATGCTGAGCAATCGGCTTGCCAAATTGTTCTCGCTCTTTTGCATAATTGACCGACTCATCAAGGGCTCCTTGAGCAATACCAAGAGCTTGTGCAGCAATTCCGTTCCGGCCGCCATCTAGCGTCATCATTGCAATTTTAAAACCTTCGCCCTCTTCTCCTAGCAAATTCTCTTTAGGTATCTTACAATTTTCAAAAATAAGTTCTGTCGTAGGTGAGGAGCGGATGCCTAATTTCCTCTCCTTTTTCCCGAAGGTGAATCCAGGTGTACCTTTTTCCACGATAAAAGCACTCACACCTTTGCTGCCTGCTTCAGGATTTGTTTTGGCAAAAACAACATAAATATCGCCGACACCACCGTTTGTAATCCACACTTTACTTCCATTAAGAATATAATTGTCCCCGTCCAACTTAGCCTGGGTACGCATTGACGAAACATCACTACCTGCTCCTGGTTCTGAGAGCGCGTAAGCTCCTAGTTTCTTTCCACTCGCTAATTGAGCAAGAAACGTTTTCTTCTGCTGTTCATTTCCAAATGTATAAATCGGCCAGCTCGCCAAAGAGATATGAGCCGACAAAGTCACCCCTGTAGATGCACATATCCGGGATAATTCCTCTACCGCGATCACATAACTAATAAAATCAGAACCAATGCCACCATATTCTTCAGGCCACGGAATACCCGTTAATCCTAATTCGGCCATTTTATCGAAAATTTCACGATCAAAACGCTCTTCTTCATCACGTTCTGCCGCAGTAGGTTCTACTTCCTTTTTGGCAAAATCTCGCACCATTTTTCTAAGCATTTCTTGTTCTTCAGTCAATGTGAAATTCATATTTTTCTCCCCCTAATCTTTCAATAAATGATTGCTAATAACTATTCGTTGGATCTCACTTGTTCCTTCGTAGATTTCACACACTTTAGCATCACGGAAAAAGCGCTCGACCGGATAATCTTCTGTATAACCGTATCCACCGTAAACTTGCACCGCTTCGATGGAAGTGTTGACGGCTGCTTTTGATGCAAATAATTTTGCCATCGATGCTTCTTTGCTACATTTTTTCCCAGCTCCATGTAAACTAGCCGCTTGATAGACTAATAGTTTTGCTGCCTCGACATCTGTTGCCATATCAGCAATTTTAAAGGATATCCCCTGATGTTGGGCAATCGGCTTACCGAATTGTTCACGCTCTTTCGCATAAGCAATAGCATGTTCTAGGGAAGCTTCGGCAATGCCTAACGACTGTGCAGCAATGCCAATTCTCCCTGTATTTAAGTTAGCGAGAGCAGTTTTAAAGCCTTCCCCTTCGTTACCAAGCAGTTGAGATGCAGGAACTTTACACTGGTCAAAGCTAAGCGAAACTGTGCTCGACCCATGTAAACCCATCTTCTTCTCCGCTTTCCCTATTGAAAATCCAGGTGTATTCCTTTCGATAATAAACGCACTCACGCCTTTCCCGCGTTTTTCATCACGGTTCGTTCGAGCAAATACAATAAACGTATCAGCAGCGCCGCCATTGGTGATAAACACTTTTGAACCATTTAAAATATAGTGATCATCCTGTTTCTCCGCCCGTGTTTTCAAACTACCTGCGTCTGATCCTGCACCTGGTTCAGTTAGGGCAAAAGCTCCCAAATATTCACCCGAAGCTAGTTTTGGAATATATTTTTGTCTTTGTTCTTCAGTTCCGAAGTACAAAATCGGATTCGTCCCAACGGATGTGTGAACGGATAAAATTACGCCTAACGTTGCGCTCACTTTAGAAATTTCATGAATCGCCATTACGTACGACGTATAATCCATACCGGCACCGCCATATCGTTCATGTATCGGCACTCCCATTAAACCGAGTTCTCCCATTCGACGGACAAGTTCAACCGGGAAGCGATCCTCCCTTTCCATTCGTTCCACTTCAGGGGCGACCTCTTTTTCTGCAAAATCTCTTACCATTTTTTGCATCATCTGTTGTTCATCCGTAAAACCTAGACTCATTTTATTTCTCTCCCTCATCTGTTATTCGTAGCTGTAAAATCCACGGCCCGACTTTTTGCCGAGCCAACCTGCTTTGACGTATTGTCTTAGTAATGGACATGGGCGATATTTACTGTCCCCAAATCCATCATGTAGCACTTCCATAATATAAAGACACGTATCAAGGCCAATAAAATCAGCCAGGGTTAATGGACCCATCGGATGATTCATCCCAAGCTTCATGACCGAGTCAACGTCTTCAACAGACGCCACCCCCTCATAAACGGTATAAATCGCTTCATTGATCATCGGCATAAGGATTCGGTTGGAAACAAACCCTGGGAAATCATGAACCTCGACAGACGTCTTATTAAGTTTTTCGGTTAATTCTTTTATCGTCTCATACGTTTCATCATTCGTTTGCAATGCGCGAATCACTTCAACTAGTTTCATGACAGGAACTGGATTCATAAAATGCATGCCAATGACTTGAGAAGGACGCTTCGTTGCGGCAGCAATTTCAGTAATCGGCAGTGAGGATGTATTTGAAGCTAAAATCGCATGTTCTGGTGTAATCGCATCTAGGCTTTGGAATACCTTTGTTTTTACTTCCATATTCTCAACAACCGCTTCAATTACTAAGTCACAATTAGAAGCGCTTCTAAGATCTACTGTGCCTTCGAGATTTTTCCAAGCTCTCTCTTTCTCCTGACCGGTCATTTTTTCTTTATCAACGGCACGATCTAAACGTCTTTCAATCCCAGTTAGACCTTTATTTAAAGCCTCTTCGTTCATATCATTTAGTTTTACACGAAGGCCAGATTGGGCAAATACTTGAGCAATTCCCGCTCCCATTTGTCCAGCTCCGATAACCATGATTTGTTTAATACTCATTAGGTACGACCTCCAGATACTTCAATTAGGACGGCATCGCCTTGACCTCCACCGGAACAAATGGAGGCAATACCTAATCCACCACCTCGACGTTTTAATTCATAAGCTAGCGTGAGTAAAATCCGCGCTCCACTAGCACCTATTGGGTGACCTAAAGCTACAGCTCCCCCGTTGACATTTACTTTCTCAGGATCAAGTCCCGCGATTTTCCCACTGGCTAACGCTACAGCAGCAAACGCTTCGTTAACTTCAAAAAGGTCAATATCTTCAATGGATTTCCCTGCTTTCTCAAGCAGTTTATTAATCACTAGTCCCGGCGTTTGCGGGAAATCCTGGGCTTCCACAGCAATCTCTTCGTGTGCCAAAATGGTCGCAATTGGCTCTGCACCAATTTCGGAAGCTTTCTCATCAGACATTAACAACATCGCACACGCCCCATCATTAATCCCTGGAGCATTTCCAGCCGTAATCGTTCCTTTAGAGTCAAAAACAGGACGCAACTTAGTTAACGCTTCTACTGTCGTGTCTTTTCGAGGGGCTTCATCTGTATCTATAATGAGAGGATTTCCTTTGCCCTGTGGTACTTCTACGGGCACAATCTCTTCAGCTAATTTCCCACTTGTCATTGCTGTAGTTGCCCTCTGATGACTTTCGTAGGACCACTGATCCTGTGCCTCCCTCGTTAACTCAAATTCAGTTGCCGTACGATTTCCGTAATTTCCCATATGGACGTTCTCAAATGAACATGTTAAACCGTCATGGACCATCATGTCCTTAACAGGCGCATCCCCCATCCGTAATCCCCAACGTGCTTTTGGCATGAAATACGGTGCATTACTCATACTTTCCATTCCACCGGCTACGATGATATCTTCATCTCCTAGACGAATGAATTGATCGGCCATTGTGATGCTGCGCATTCCTGATGCACACACTTTATTGATCGTTTCAGTTTTTACCTCCCAAGGAATCCCCGCTTCACGGGCAGCTTGGCGGGAAGGCAATTGACCTTGGCCTCCTTGCAAGACCGCCCCCATAATTACTTCATTAACTTCCTCTGCTTTCATATTAGATCGTTCTAAAGCTGCTTTAATCACAATCCCACCTAGCTGTGAAGCCGTAAGTGGTGCTAAAGTTCCTCCAAATTTCCCAAACGGTGTTCTTGCTCCGGCAACGATGACGGTTTTACGCATAATCAATTCCTCCTATTTTTTGTTAACGCTTTCATTTTTGGTGATTGAACGCTCGCTCAATTTATCCTCATAAGGAAAGTGTACAAAACTTTCTGTACACTTTCCACATTTTTCTGATACTCTTTTTCGTTTTTACATCGAAACGAAACTAAGCTGTTCTTTCTACTTTCTCAGGAAACATTGATTTGGCTAAAATTTCAGCAATATCCATTGTACTAACTTCCTCATCTACTTCTTTCGCTTTCGTGCCGTCAGACAGCATGGTTAGACAGAATGGACAGCCACTGGAAATCATTGTCGGCTCCACTTCTAATGCTTGTTCTGTACGAGCAACATTCACGCGATTACCTGACTTCTCTTCCATCCACATCATACCGCCTCCTGCACCACAACACATGCCATTCGAGCGGTTTCGATTCATTTCCACAACCTTCACCCCAGGAATCATTTCAAGCACATCACGTGGCGGCTGATACACTTCATTGTACCGACCAAGGTAGCAACTATCATGATAGGTGATCGTTTCGTTCACTTCCGCTTCTGGCTTCAAACGACCATCCTTCAGCCACTCGGCAAGCATTTCAGTATGGTGGAATACTTCGGCTTCAAAGCCTAGATCAGGGTATTCATTTTTGAAAATATTGTACGCATGTGGATCAATAGTAATGATTTTTTTTACATCATTTTTCTCGAATTCTTTAATATTGTTCTCGGCAAGCTCTTGGAAAAGGAATTCATTTCCCATACGGCGAGCCGTATCACCGGAGTTCTGCTCTTTATTACCCAATATGGCAAACTTAATGCCAGCCGCGTTCATAAGTTTAGCAAATGACATGGCAATTTTTTGACTACGGTTATCATAAGAGCCCATAGAACTTACCCAGAACAAGTATTCAAAATCTTCTCCGGACTTTTTCAGTTCTTTAATCGTAGGAATCTGTACATCTTCTTCTGTATCACGCCAGTTTTCGCGTTCTTTTTTAGAAAGGCCCCATGGGTTTCCTTGACGCTCGATATTCATCATCGCACGTTGACCATCTGGATCCATCTTTCCTTCTGTTAACACGAGATAACGACGTAGATCGATGATTTTATCAACATGTTCGTTCATAACTGGACAAGCATCTTCACAATTACGACAGGTAGTACAAGCCCATAGTTCTTCTTCTGTAATTACGTCACCAATTAAATTTTTACTATGAACATCTTCTACAGCTGCGGCTGCTTCATCAGATCCTTGCGAACGAGCCATTTGGGCAAGTGAATTGCCTTCGGTTCCTGAAAAAGCGTAAGACGGAACCCATGGCGCTTGTCCTGTAACAGCCGCTCCTTTTTCGGTTAAATGATCACGTAATTTAACTATTAAATCCATCGGTGATAGCATTTTACCTGAACCAGAAGCTGGACAAACATCGGTGCAACGGCCACATTCAACACACGCATAAAAATCGAGCATTTGCAGCTGGTCAAAATCTTCTACTTTTCCAACACCGAAAGAAACATCTTCTTCATCCACTTCCTCATCCATTTCAAAATCAATTGTTTTCAATTTTCCCGGTGAGTCTTGACGGCTAAGAAACACGTTTATCGGTGCCGCAATTAAGTGCGCATGCTTAGACTGTGGTACGTATACTAGGAAAGTAAGTAGAATCAATAAGTGAATCCACCACATAACGAAGAATACTGTAGCAGCCACAACTGAAGGCAACCATCCGAAAGCGCTTGCAATTACAGTTGCAATAGGTTCGGTCCAGGCACCTTCATGACCATGCCAAATGAGCCCCATTCCGTTTCCTACAAGTACAGTAACCATCAAAGTCCCGATGAAAATAAGAACAAGGCCAGCTTTAAATCCACGCTTGAGACGGACTAACTTCTCAACATAGCGACGATAAAAAGCCCAAATCACAGCGACTACAATCGTAAGCGTCACAAGCTCTTGAAAAAAGGTAAAACCAGGGTAAAATGGTCCCAACGGTAAATGGGAGTCAGGAGCAAGTCCTTTCCATATAAAATCAATAGCCCCGAATTGAACTAAAATAAAACCATAGAACATCATTACATGAATAGTTCCTGACTTTTTATCTTTCAAAAGTTTCTTCTGTCCAAAAACATTTACCCATACTCGGTTCAGACGACTTTTGATTTCACCATCAAACTCAAATTTCTTCCCCATTTTTATGTACGCGATCCTCGTACGTACCACACGTACAAACAAGTATAAACCGTAAAGCGTTACCCCAACGAACAAAATCCAATTGGCAATTAACAACGGACTCATATGTTCTCCCCCTCTTCGTTGATCAACAATAAACCTGCTAATTTTCTGAATCTTATAGCTTAACTATAAGTTATGAATGATCATTCAGTCAACAGATTTCCGAAATTTCACATAATCAAAATCGGAAAATTTGGGGAAAGCTATTAAGAAAAGCAATATGAACAAAATTGAATTTATTATCTAATACATGAATAAGGAGACGAAAAACATGACCGCACTACTCATTATTGTAGTAATATTAATTATCATCATTGCTTTAGCTATTCTAGACTTCTCACTAGGGAAAAGACAACATGAGAAAAAACAACGTTCCCTTTTGTTTCCGCAAACAACGGGTGACTATCAACTTTATTCCCGAGGGCAAGATTTATTCGAAGACTTTTTTCAAGATATTGATAATGCAAAAAAGCAAGTCGATATACTATTTTATATAGTAAAGAACGACAGATCCGGGCAAAAATTCATGGACATTATTAAAAAGAAAGCACGCGAAGGGATACAGGTTCGGCTGCTGGTCGACCGACTAGGAGGTTTGCCATTGTCTAAAAAGATTCGTAATGACTTAAAAGATGCTGGCGTTCAATTTCAATTTTCTGAAACCCCTAATTTCCCTTTTTTCTTTTACAAATTAAACCGACGAAACCATAGAAAAATAACCGTGATTGACGGAAAGATCGGATACATTGGCGGTTTTAATATTGGCCAGGATTACGTTGGTGAAAATGCTTATTTTCAAGACTGGCGTGACTATCATTTACGCTACATTGGTCCTGTTGTATCTGACCTTCACAAAGTTTTCCTGAATGATTGGCATTTAGCTACAAATCAACATCACGATCCCATTATCAATAAAGAAAAACATCCTTATAAAATAAAAGTCATTGCAACAGATGGTAATAAAATTGAGGAAGACTATATAAAGATAATCGAACAAGCTAAAAGTGAGATTTTAATAGGAAGCGCTTATTTTATACCGACAAATGAAATTATGGATTCCTTAAAGAATGCTCTTAAACGCGGCGTTGCCGTTCATGTTCTCCTTCCGTTGAAATCAGATCACCCTCTAGTAAAAGAAGCAGCGATTCCTTATTTAGAAGAAGTTTATAAACACGGAGGTCATATCAACTTATACGATGCTGGTTTTTATCATGCAAAAGTTATGGTGATCGATCAAAAGTTCGCTGACTTAGGAACAGCGAACTTTGATCGTAGGAGCATGTTCTTAAACAAAGAAATTAACACGTACATTTATAATCAAGCGTTTATCGATGACTTACGATCAGCATACTTGAAAGATAGCAAAGACGCGATCATATTTAACAGCGAGTGGCTAGCTAGCCGTTCCTTAAAGATAAGAATTAACCAACAAATTGCAAAACTCGTCCGGCCTTTGCTGTGAGCTATTTAAATACTGTTGAAATCATAGGTCCGACCCACGCCAAAAACTTAAAACCTAAATAAATGCCTACGATTCCTGCCACTCCTGCAAATGCTGGAGGTGCAGGAATTGGCAACTTAAATGCTGCAAAAAGCACACCAACAATAAAACCAGTGACTAATGCCAAAATAACTTCCTTCAAATTATCTCCTCCTCCTGACTATTTTTACTATACCCAACTTTCCTATTTTGGATAAAAAAGAAAAGCCGCCTCAACTTTTCTAAGTTGAGGCGGCTTACTTCATTTGGTCTTGAACTTATAACTTTTTGAATGTGTTTATGAGCATATGCTCCGTTTTTTGCTTATGCGTTCGTGTCTAACAAGGCGCTTTCGCTTTTCTTGTCTAGCTTCAGCGCCCAGACTCTCGCGACATAAGCAATCCCATTACGTGACACAAACCGTCACTGCATAGTTTTGCTTATGCGTTCGTGTCTAACAAGGCGCTTTCGCTTTTCTTTTGTCCAGCTACAGCGCCCAGACTCTCGCGACATAAGCAATCCCATTACGTGACACAAACCGTCACTGCATGGTTTTGCTTATGCGTTCGTGTCTACCGAGGCGCTTTCGCTTTTCTTCCTACATTTTCTCTGGTGCTTTTACTCCGATTAGGTGTAGGGCATTTTGCAGGGTGGTGCGGACGGCTTTCATTAGGGCGACGCGGGCTACGGTGCGTTCTGGGTGTTCGGCGTCGATTACTTTTTCGGCGTTGTAAAAGCTGTGTAAATTGGATGCTAGATCAAAGGAGTACTGTGTGATTCGATGCGGCGTACGTTTTTCTGCTGCATCTACTATGATTTGCGGGAATTCCCCGAGGCGCTTCAATAGATCCTCTTCTTTTTCAGAAGTAAGGTAGCTGCCATCAAATTCTCCAGAGGCTAAACCTTTTTCAGTCGCCTGACTTAGCATTGTACAAATACGCGCATGTGCATATTGCACGTAAAAGACTGGATTTTCGTTTGATTCAGAACGGGCAAGATCCATGTCAAAATCAAGATGAGAGTCACTAGAACGCATAGAGAAGAAATAACGCATAGCATCAATGCCTACTTCATCCATTAATTCACGAAGTGTGACAGCTTTTCCTGTCCGTTTACTCATCTTCACTTTTTCTCCGTCCTGGAATAGATTAACCATTTGGATAATTTCAACTTCTAACGTTTCCTCGCTATAGCCAAGGGCTTGAATAGCTGCTTTCATACGCGGAATATACCCGTGATGATCAGCTCCCCAAATGTTAATCAACGTATCAAAACCACGATCAAGCTTATTTTTGTGATACGCAATATCTGGAGTCAAATACGTGTAATTTCCATCATTTTTAATTAGGACACGATCTTTATCATCACTAAATTTCGTTGTTTCAAACCATGTAGCGTCATCTTTTTCGTAAACATAGTTTTTATCTTGTAATACTTGTAGTGCTTGTCCGATTTTTTCTCCTTGGTAAAGAGACATTTCTGAGAACCACTCATCAAAAGGGACGCGAAATTCTTCTAAATCTTTTTTTATTTTATCCAGTTCAAATTTCAAACCGTAGGATCGGAAGAATTCGAGACGATTCTCTTGAGATGCTTCGACCCATTTAGATCCATCCATATCGGCGAGTTGTTGGCCGAGCTCCACGATATCCTTGCCGTGATAGCCCTCGCTCGGCATGTCCCAATCCTTACCAAGTGCTTGCATGTACCGCGCTTCAACTGAGAATGCAAGGTTTGCCATCTGATTTCCGGCATCGTTAATATAATATTCTCTTGAAACTTCATATCCAGCTGCCTCAAGCACATTACATAAGGAATCTCCTACTGCGGCACCTCGTGCGTGTCCTAAGTGAAGGGTTCCTGTTGGATTCGCCGAAACAAACTCCACTTGTACCTTATGTCCATTCCCTGTCCCAGACTGTCCGTAGGCTTTACCTGCTTCAAGTATCGTTGGTACAAGGTCTGTTAAGTATTGATTGTTCATATAAAAATTGATAAACCCCGGTCCGGCAATTTCAATTTTTTCAATCGATGCTTTCGAACGATCAAACTGCTCAACAAGATCTGTTGCTATTTGACGAGGATTTTTTTTCGCAACGCGTGCTAGTTGCATGGCCATATTTGTTGCATAATCACCGTGTGATTTATCTTTCGGTTGTTCCAATACAACCTCTGGTATATCCTCATCCGTCGCAAGGTCGGCTGCTTTAACGGCACGAACGATTTCGTCTTTTAATTTTTGTTCCGTTTGCTCTACAATATTCATACGCTTTCCTCCTCAAAAAGTAGCGTCAACCGATGACGCTGTGTTACCTCATGATTTAATGTCATTTGATAACTTATAAACAGACGTCCGCTAGACGCATCCTCAAGAGATTGGTGCTCGATTTGGTCTGTATATGTCCTCATATGAAAATCACCATACGTATGGTGGTACACATTTTCTGTTTCCAACTGCTTTTGAAAAACTTGACGCATATCGACGCCACCTGTTCGTTTTATACTGACATGACCAGGCTTCATAGTCACCATCGTGTTGATCGGCTCCCCTTCTTCCGGGTGTTCGGTGAACTTCAAGACTTCCGTCTTCCCACGTGAGTAGTATTGCCCAGCCTCTGACATCGCCATTTCTTCCTTACGATCTGATTCTCTAATTTCCGTTACGAGTTTCACTCGTACATTTTTTGCTGTCATCTAATCGCTCCTTAATCCGGTACATCCTTAACCTTTACATTATAAAAACTCATAGGCAAAAACTCAAGTTTCTAGTCAAGCACTGCCTTTACATATTGATCGACGGCACTTATTTCCGTTACGTAAGCTGGGACCGTTACAATCAAGTAAATCGTTATAATAGCAACACTTAGTCCAACAAACCATTTGTAAGGAAGGACATTTTTAAATGGCCGTGAGTTCTTAAAAATGGAAAATAAAATCAGCGGGAAAAATAAGGCCATCACAATCAAATCTTGTTTCCAATGGGTCTGAACATTCCCAACTGCTACTTGTAAAAGGAGAACGTCTGACATATTTTCAGTAATGTTTACATTATTTTCATTCGTATCCAACAGACCTTCCTTAATTATCAGAGTTGGATGATCAACTTCATAACTATAGCCTGAAGGATTCCAACTATATTGGAACGTTAGGAATAGCAAACTGGCCATAAAGATGGCATAGATTGCTGTGAATCCTAAGATTTTTTTATTCATAAAGATAGTATCTCCTTTTTGCTAGGTTCGAGTTGGTTAGGTCTAGGATTTCATCTTGTTAGGAAAAATTTCTTTATCCGAGTCGGATCACAATCCTCCCAACCAATAAACAAGAAAAATCCGCTACTTGTAAGCAACGGATTCATTCTATCATTTACCCTTCTTTAACGGAACAGTAAGCCCCTGTTCCTTGTAGGGGGTTATGCTAGATTTACTTTACAAATCCTAAAAGCATCTCTCGGATAAATTTACTGGCAGCGATCGACGTTTGTTCCGTAGGATCGTAGGCAGGTGCCACTTCAACAAGGTCACAGCCCACAACATTAACGTTAGATTGAGCAACTTCGTGAATAGACATGAGCAACTCTTTTGATGAGATGCCTCCTGACTCAGCTGTTCCCGTGCCTGGCGCGTAGGCAGGGTCGAGCACATCAATGTCAATCGTGACGTAGACGTTTTCACCCGCGAGTTCAGGCAGGACTCGTTGTAATGGCTTGAGTACTTCGTATCGGTACATGTTCATGCCGCTTTCGTTAGCATACTGAAATTCTTCGCGCATGCCGGAGCGAATGCCGAACGAATAGACATTTTCAGGACCAAGTAATTCGCACGCTTTTCGAATCGGGGTGGAGTGGGATAGAGTTTCTCCCTCGTACTCCTCCCTAAGGTCGGCATGGGCATCTATATGGATAATCTTGACGTTCGATAGCGTTTCATGAAACGCCTTAATGACCGGCCAACTGACCAAGTGCTCTCCACCCAATCCAATCGGAAACTTTCCTTTTTCCAAAAGTTCTTTGATGTAGTCTTCGATGATGTCGATGCTTTTCTGTGCGTTGCCAAATGGAAACATTAGGTCGCCGGCGTCGTGGTAAGCGACTTCTTCGAGATGGCGGTCGAGATATGGGCTGTATTCCTCAAGTCCGACCGATGCTTCTCGGATTCGGTTCGGGCCAAATCGGGATCCGGGGCGGAAGCTTGCAGTGTAGTCCATTGGCATCCCGTAGATTACAGCATTTGCTTCGTCTTCGGTGGCGCGGCTCATAATGAACACTTTTCCTGAATAAGATTCATCAAATCGCATCGGATATTCTCCTTTCACTGTTTTGAATTGAGTGGTACCAGGTACCACTCAATTCCCGAACAATTCAAATTATTCTATTATCTCTTTCACGAACTTCGGTAAAGCGAAGCAGGCGTTGTGCAGTTCGCTTGTATAGTATTTGGTTTTGATATTTGTGAAACGTTCGACCGGGATCCGTTGCGGGTGATAGATTTTGCTCCCCATTGTAAAGGTCCACAGTCCGCTCGGATAGGTTGGAATGTTGGCTGTATACACTTTTGTGATCGGGAATGTTTCTTTTACATCGGCATGCACTTGACGAACGAGTTCTGATTTAAACCAAGGATTGTCTGTTTGAGCTACTAAGATGCCATCTTCCTTTAATGCCTTGGCGATGCCTTCATAGAATCCTTTGGAAAAGAGGCTTACTGCAGGCCCAACCGGTTCGGTTGAATCCACCATGATGACATCATATTCGCGTTTACTTTTAGCAATATGCATGAAGCCGTCATCTACTTGTACATCGACACGGGGATCTTCAAGAGCGCCTGAGATCGCCGGCAGGTACTGTTTGGAATATTCGATAACCTTTCCATCAATTTCAACGAGCACTGCTTTTTCTACGCTTTCATGTTTGAGCACTTCACGAATAACCCCTCCGTCTCCTCCTCCAACAACAAGTACTTTCTTCGGGCTTGGGTGCGTAAACAATGGAACGTGTGCGAGCATTTCGTGATACACGAATTCATCTTTTTCGGTGGTCATAACCATATCATCGAGGACAAGCATGTTGCCCCACTCTTCTGTCTCGAGCATTTCTAAATCTTGAAAATCCGTTCTCTCTTTATGCAAAGACCGTTTTACTTTTGCGGTAATGCCAAAGTTTTCGGTTTGTTTTTCTGTAAACCATGTAGCCATAAAGTTGGTCTCCTTTCGACACGTTTAAACAATGAAATTATAGAGGAATCTATGGAAAAAGCAAGGGAATGTTTGATGAATGTTTAATTTTTCTATCTTTTTCCCATAATAGTAGTAATTATAACAGGTGGGAGAATGGGAGAATGCTATTATTTATTCGATTAACCTGGAAATGGCTGCGAAGAGGATTCAAAGCAGCAGCAGCTTGTGGAATAGTTGGCATAATTGTAGTTCTTGGGATCCTTGCCTATGCGATTACTCTTGGCCCCCCTTCCCTGTCAACTTCACAAAACACATTGTTCTATCAAGCAGACGGAGGAGTCATAGAAGGTCACGATGTAGGGGAAGATCGCTACTGGATCAGTATTGACGAAATGCCTGAGGAAGTAATCAATGCCACACTTGCGATTGAGGACCATCGTTTTTATAGCCATTTTGGATTTGATATAAAGCGAATAGGGTCTGCCGTTTTGACCGATTTAAAGGCGATGGAAATGGTGGAAGGCGCCAGTACAATTACCCAGCAATACGCACGGAATTTGTATTTAACTCATGAAAAAACGTGGACTAGGAAGATAAAGGAAGCCTTTTTTGCGATTCGTTTGGAAATTTTTTATGAAAAAGATGAAATTCTCGAAGGTTACTTAAACACAATCTATTACGGACACGGAGCTTACGGAATTGAATCAGCTAGTCGGTACTTTTTTAATAAAAATTCTGATGAGTTAACGCTTTCGGAGGCGACTATGCTTGCTGGGATACCTAAGGGTCCGAGTTACTATTCACCGCTTGCTGATGAGGACAATGCTGAAACTCGCCAGGAAAGAATTTTAACGCGGATGAATGACTTAAAGTATATTACGAATTCTGAGAAAAATGAAGCCGTGACTGCATCGCTTGATTACTATGATCACTCAGAGGAAAACGCTAAAGCAGTGGCTCCCTTCTTTCAAGATGAAGTAGTTAATGAAGCTGCTCGTTTGCTAGATACAGATAGGGAATCAATTGAGTCTGGCGGTTTTCGTATTTATACGACTTTAAATGAGGAACATCAAGCTAAGCTTGAGCGGGCTCTTACAGAGGAATTTAATCAGGAAACTGAAATTGAGACAGCTGCTGTCGTAATGGACAATGATACCGGCGCTGTAACAGCTATGGCTGGAGGGCGTGATTATGCAAAAAGTCCTTTCAACCGCGTGACCCAGGCGAAACGAATGGTCGGATCAGCGATCAAGCCATTTTTGTATTACACAGCTTTAAAAAATAATTATACGCCATTAACGATGTTAGAAAGTAAACCGACGTCATTTGAGATCGAGGAAGGGAAAATATATAGTCCGAGCAACTACAACAATTATTATGCTGATCAAGAGATTACGATGGCTCAAGCACTCGCCCTTTCCGACAACATTTATGCAGTGCAAACAAATGTAGACCTGGGCCCGGAGAAACTAGTCGACACGCTTCGCGAATTTGGATTTGACGGAAATTTACCTGCTGTCCCCTCTCTCGCATTAGGGACAGCCTCTATCTCTCTTTATGATATGGTTGACGGTTATTCTCGTTTAATCAGTGGGTCCAAGAACGTTCAGAAACATACGATCACGAAAATCACCGACCACCGTGATCATACTTTATATGAATATGAGCCTGTTAGTAACGAGGACAAGGATAATAAACCAATTGATAAGGAAGCTGCTTTTTCCATAACCCAAATGATGACAGGTATTTTTGATCCTGCTTTAAACGGCTATACGAGTGTAACGGGGTCAAGTATCGCTGATGAGTTGACTCGTATGTATGGCGGAAAATCAGGAACGACGGATTTCGATAGCTGGATGATTGGCTTTAGTCCGCAGTACGTAATGGGTGTATGGACCGGAT
The DNA here is from genome assembly GCF_042663045.1 of Halobacillus seohaensis. Lineage (NCBI taxonomy): Bacteria > Bacillati > Bacillota > Bacilli > Caryophanales > Bacillaceae > Halobacillus > Halobacillus seohaensis. The sequence continues at coordinate 221,577 of NZ_JBHSZV010000025.1, forward strand.
ATGATGATAACCGTAAGATCACGAAAGCGAGGGATCACCAATATTCCAAGGAAGTATGGGCGAATTCAATGGAACAGATCCACGAGCCTTTGGCTATTTCCGCCTTCACCCCTCCCCCTGGTCTAAAGGGAGTTTACATTAACCCAGCATCCGGAAAGCTTTCCGGACCTGCTTGTCCGAAGGAGCGTCTCGTTTACATGTCTAAAGATGATATACCTAAGGAAACGTGTGAAGGGGAGGAAGACTCTGATATTGAAGAAATTGAAAAAGAATTGCAGGAGGACCCATGGTATAAGAGTGTTGTAGACTGGTTCTGGTAAACATCAGTTCTCGGACATTTGTTCTGTTTGTTAATAGATTCTTCTATTTCGGATCAAACCTTAAAAAAATATAAAGAAAACGACCGGCAATTGACCGGTCGTTTTCTTCGTCCTAGCATACATGTATATCCATGTGTTCCTTAATATTATTACCCTTAAAGCTCTTTAGTCAAGAATTGCCACCCTGAAATTTAATGAACATTTTGTGAACACACCTTATGCACTTATACAATCACAATATCTGTGATATCATCCAATTGAAACGTAACCTCTTCTTTTAAACTCTTATCGAAGGCGTAAATCTTTCGCTCTAGTTTATTGACACGATTAATTTTCAATCGCCATTCCTCATAATCGAAACCATTGTGCACACGTACATCTACCGTCAATTCATCGTGTAGTGCCCGTTGCAAAATAAAATCGATTTCCGCAGCCTTTTGCTCATCAAGAACTCCTTTTTCTACCCGTTTATCCTCTTTCCATACTTTCTTAATCATCTCTACATGCTCAGGCAGCATAAGGGAAGTCCATTTGATCGTACCTCGATCTCGTTTGTGATTATCCATTATTATCACCCTTCCGAAACGAACGTTTGTTCCTATTTCAACATACAACTTTATCTCCTACACTGTTATTTTTGGGAAATTGAGAGCTGAAAATCAGTAAAGAGCGTCTCCTCTAATTAGAGGAGACGCTCTTGGTTTATTTTATCTCTAAACTGTCTTTAAGTTCTTGATTGGTATTCTCCCAAAGTTCAGCTTTGAAATTGCGTAAGTAATCACTTAAAATTTGCTTGGACTTATCGTCCATGTGATCTACTGCGAATCGTCCTTTTAACGATTTATCCATATGATTCACATGTTCTGGCAGCAATTTATAACCACGTCTAATTTCACGGTCAACGACGACTTCACTTCCAGCTACTCCATAATAGCAAGGATTGCCTCCACGATAATCAACTGTTATCCAAACGATCCAGTAAAGTTTACCGTTTTCTACTTGCGAGCGATCAGTCGAGAAACGAATTCGTTTTTCTACAGCACTTCTAGCATGAAGAGCTCCCATATCAACAAAAGCTTCTTCTTTATTAGGATCGATAATGACCGGCGTCATATTTTCAAGACTGATAGAACCGACACCATAGCCTCCGTGCCCATCAGTGGCATCATCCTTTAAAATTGTAAATTGGTTTTTCTTTTTATCAGTGCCTTCTTCTTTATTATTAAATTCACTCATCTTGAATTGCCCCTCCTTTTAAGGTGGTTATTAATTTCATTCTAACATAGAATTTCTGCTTATTTCAGATCATAGCCCTACAACTTTTTCAAGAAAAAGCAGGAAATTCTCATTTAAAAGCGAAACGTATACTGGTGAGATATATTATAAGATTAAAGGAGAGATCGTGTATGCCAATCGTAACGGTTCAAATGATTGAAGGGCGCACAGACTAACAAAAGAAAGCGTTAGTCGAAAGTGTAACGAACTCTGTAACAGAGAATACAGGCGCACCCAAAGAAGCGGTAACAGTCGTGATTGAAGAAATGAATAAACAAAATTATGGTGTCGCAGGTAAACGCCTCATTGATTAATTAAGGAATGCGCCCTCAAGTTGAATTTCGCTTGAGGTTTTTTTAATGTTGTACCAAACGAACTCCACCCCACCATCCTCCCCTTTTGCTACCCTTAATCAAACGTTTGTTTAAGACTTCAAACTCCCCTCGCAACAAGGAAAGCAATCGTGAAATACTTCTGTCATCACTCCGTTCTCTGATAGTCTGGAGTAACAATCACTCCCATATCCGCTTTTTGATGACAAAAGCTCACTTTATAATATAAAAAACGAAAAAACAGATCACTTCACTTAACCGACTTTCAATCACCTAAGACAAATGTCCTCACTTCCATTCATTTATTTCCTTATTAGTAAAAATAAATTCTTCGCGCGAAGGATTCTCACGATCTACTGGTTTGATGCTTGTCTTCGGTTTTCTTAAAAGGCGCTGTAACCACGATTTCTGCTCGATCGGAACACCGACCCGTTGCTGCTGTACTTCTTTAATCCCTTGGATGATCAGCTGCATCGATAGAATCAGTACCATAAAACCAATTAATGGCGGTATGATGTACCACCAACGCCCGGTCATCAACGCATCCTTTGAAGCCCCAATCATCCCTGACCACTCATACGTCGTGGACTGAGGAGGATCTGCTTGCATGGGTGCATAAGACATTTTAGTACCTCCAAAATAAATACTAAAAACGCCTAGATGGATAAAAATCAACAATGTTTGAATGAATTGCTGCCCGAAAACAATGCCTGTTCGTGCACTTAAATGCGGCATCAAATGACGCCACAATAAGTGTACAGAACTTCCTCCCAGAACTTTTGTACTTAACACAAACTCTTCCTTCTTAAGAAGCTTCATTTCATTTCCAAATAGGATAACGAGCAGTGGCACAGCTAATATAGTAAGAATAATGCCTTGGTAGAGAATCCGTTCCATTTCAGTCGTAGCAAACCCACCCTGCGGCATGATTAGCACAGGAGTCAACAATAAGTAAGCAATGATCGTCATCGGCAAAAAGTGCATACCATCTATCATTTTATCAAAGACTCTTTGTAGACGTCGCGACAAAAAGAAGGCGTATGGAATGGCTAATAAAAAACCAAGCATCACCCGTAGAAACGCAATGGACACGGCAAATAAAATTGTATACTTAGCTCCTACTAACAATTGATCCATAATACTAAAGCCAAGCCGATCTGTTCCTAGGAAAACATATTCAGGTGTATGCGGAGGGGCACTTGCTAATACCCCCTCATTGTCATAGATAAGATTGTATTTCTCTACTAAAGGATCAGCTATAAGTGTATAAATAATACTAATAGCTGTTATACAAAATATAATTGCGAACCCGATCAGAAACTTACTATTCTTAAAATGGACACCGATTGCTTTGGACGCTTGTTTAATCCAGCCCCGATTGTTCTTTAATGAGCGAGACCCTATAAAGCTATTCATCTTCATATTGGTTTCTTCAGCCACTTTATTTTCTCTAAAAATAAACATCTCGGTTCCTTGGTACAGAATATAAAATGGAGTAAACAACATGGTAAGAATTAACACAGTAACGATCGGTGTGTACCCTTCAATGAAAGCATTGGTGATTCCATTAATGTTAAATATGTATTCAATCATCAATAAGCTCGAAAGTGCTCCCCAAATGATCAGCTTTGAGTGGTAAAATGTGCTTTTCACGATGTTACGCCATACATGTATATTCAAAATAAACGAACGCACCATCCCTTTACTTTTAGCCATATCGACATATGATTTCGTCATTTCTTCATCTACTTGAACAAGGATGATTTTATATAATGTCACGGTTGGCAAGACAGCCAGCGCTAGCATCGGAAGCGCATAAATCCGCTCTCCTCCCACTGTGACGAAATCCATTAACAAAATCTCACTTTGTTTGTAAAACCAAACAATAAATAGCTGAATACAGAAAGCCAACAACAAATCCGGTACAGATTCCAAAATATTAACCAAGCGCATAACGATTTGTTTTAAAAATCGGGGCAAGAAAAAAGTAACCAATGCAAGTAAAAAAGCAATAAGCACTGCCCCCACCATCGATCCAAAAAAGATGGTCATTGAATAAAAATAAGGATCCCATAAATGTTCTAAAAAAGGAACAGCATTTCCTTTATATTGGTAGGTCCACTCACCGAAATCAGTTATCGACTTCACCAACCCCGAGAGTTCATTTACATAACTCCCCAAACTAAAATAGGTTCCATTCCTAAATAAAGCCGGCGAAGCACTAATTAGAAAAATTCCACACAGACCGAGAATGTAATACATCACGAACCTGATTACTCTCATTCCGCACTCCCCCGTCATTTCCTTGAAAATTATCTCACTTTCCCAGAAAAAAAGTAAAAAAAGATATACTGAATGTCAGCATATCTTACTATTTTTTATATTAATGAATGCCTCGTAACTTCTCAATAAACTCCCAAGCCTCTTCCATATCATCTTCTGAATAATTTTGCTTACTTTTCACTGAAAATACTTTTTCAATAACTTCAGATTTAGGAAGATGTTCAAAAAAAAGCATAGTAGATGCAAGCTCAAGGAAACGGGAACTTTTCCCATTCATCATATCAATATGATCGTTTAATGACGGCAAGGATTCCTCGTAATGCTCCATAAATTCTCGCCCGGAATCCGTCACCTCATAGCGATACTGATAATAATTTTTCTTCTCTTCCATTGTTTCACTTATAAATCCAAGGTTACACATTTCTTCTATTCGGAGCGTCAATTCTTCAGAATACGGTCCGTAAAAATGAAATTGATAGCGTTCTTCAAATGGAACATCACACTTTTTCAAAATGTATATCATTTTTTGTAATCTCTTTCTGCCTACGATTCCTTCAGAGCTTGAGAAGAATTGCATGAGTTTGGCATGATTCTCCAACATGACATCTCCACTCCTTATCCATACAAAATTTCCATAATCCGTTTCTTGGTTTTACTTCGACTGGACATCCCTTCAAGGACGTCTAAAGGTATATATAATTTATGATCGGTGCGCTTTTTCCCAGAAATTGATTCCACAATTTCGGAGAGGCGTGACAATTCTTTTAATTCCTGATTCGGTTTTAGAAGATGAATAGGTAAACGTTCCCCTTCTTCACCTGGTCGATAAAAATCATAGGGTAAATCTGAACTAGAGTCGACCACTAAATAATAGTCGGGATTTAACCCTGCTTTTTGAAAGAGCTTATATAGCTCCATCCATTCAGACATTTGCGAGTTCGGATTAAACTCTATGTATTTAAACAAGCGGCGATTGACGAAACGATCGCAAAGATCAGAAAGAATCTCATCATCTTCCTGCATCCACATTTGAAAATAATAAAGCGTAATGGACTCATCCAGCCCCAAATACTCACTCAGCGTTGGCTTCTTTTTGAAAAAGGATAAAAAGTGCGTTGGCTCAAGTTTGAAATTATACCCTTCTTCATAAAGTTGTTTCGCACGATGGAGGATTTTTGATAAAATGACTTCTGCACTTCGAGTAACCGGGTGGAAGTACACTTGCCAGTACATTTGGTATCTACTCATAATATAATCCTCAACCGCATGCATGCCGCTTTCTTTAATCACCACCTGGTCTTCCATAGGTCGCATCACTCTTAATATCCGCTCCATATCAAAATGGCCATAACTTACTCCGGTAAAATAAGCATCCCGCTGCAAATAATCCATGCGATCGGCGTCAATTTGACTGGAAATCAAGCTGACTACTAGCTTATTTTTGTACGTTTTATTAATCACATCGGCCACTTTTTTCGGAAAGCCCTTTTCAACCCTCGAAAGTACTTCATTTACTTTCGTATCACCAAGTAAAATCTGTTGCGTAAAGTCTTCATGATCAAGCTTGAATACTTTTTCAAACGAATGAGAGAAGGGTCCGTGCCCAAGATCATGCAAAAGAGCTGCAGCCAAACAAAGCAAACGCTCCTCAGGATCCCAATTCGGACGATCCTTAAAATTCGTTAGAATACGGCGAACAATCTCATACACACCTAAGGAATGGCTAAAACGACTATGTTCCGCCCCATGGAAAGTCAAATACGAAGTCCCTAGCTGACGAATCCTACGTAACCGTTGAAACTCCGGCGTGCCGACTAAATCCCATATCACCCGATCCCGAACATGAATATATCGGTGTACAGGATCCTTAAACACCTTTTCTTCACTTAATTGTTCATCACGATAAGCCATCAGTTAGTCCTTTCCTCACGACATTTCTTCCTATTATATACCTTATTTCTACAGAAAAAAACACCTTTATCATTGTATGGTACCAGGTACCACACAATTCCCGCACAATTCTGTTATAATGATGCTGGCCGAATTAAAAGGAGAAAGATTTTCATGAAAAAGACGCAAAATTTATTACACCCTCATACTTACCGTTTCATCGACCAAAGCAATATGGGACCAACATTCTCAGCACTCCAGTCTTTTGCAATCGATGATGCGTTAGCTATATCCGTAGGTGAACACAAATCACCGACCACCGCCCGGCTCTGGGTACACCACAACACGATCGTGCTCGGTATTCCTGACGCCCGACTTCCCTACATCGCCGAAGCCATCGCCTATTTAAAAGAGGAAGAGTATCAAGTCGTTGTACGTAATTCAGGCGGTCTTGCCGTCGTACTAGACGAAGGTGTCCTCAATCTGTCACTGATCTTCCCAGATGCCAAAGAAGTGAACATCCACGATGGGTATGAAGCGATGGTCGAATTTATCAATCACTTATTCGCCGATCTGACCGACCAGATCGAAGCCTACGAAATCACGCAATCCTACTGCCCCGGCACCTATGACCTAAGTATTGGAGGAAAAAAGTTCGCGGGTATCTCTCAACGTCGAGTGAAACGAGGATCAGCAGTACAAATTTATTTAGACGTTTCCGGAAGCGGAGCCGAACGTGCCGCCCTGCTAAAGAACTTTTACAAAGTCGGCCTGAATAACGAACCCACCCGCTTTCAATATCCAACAATCGACCCGTCTGTTATGGCTTCACTAAACGAGCTTCTCGGTGCAAATTTAACAGTGGAAAACGTGCGCAACCGAATTTTATATCAATTGAACGATTGGTCTGATCAAATCATAGCCAATTCATTAGAAGGTGAAGAGATCGACAATTTCACGAAGCGGTTTGAACAAATGATTGTCCGCAATAAAAAAGCACTAGAGCAGATCAATGAATGATTGCTCCAGTGCTTTTTTTAGTTCTTAACCTATATTACAGTTTTTATCATTCTTTAGTGATTGAGACGAAAACAATATAAAAAAGTTCAGAGACGAGAAGGCCCCTGAACTTTCAGATGAAAAACTTATAAAGATTGAGCGGCTGTAATAATTGCAAGTTTGTACACGTCATCTGAATTACAACCACGTGATAAGTCATTTACCGGCTGGTTCAGACCTTGTAAAACAGGTCCAACCGCATCAAAGTTCCCTAGACGCTGAGCGATTTTATAGCCAATGTTTCCTGCCTCAAGACTAGGAAAGATAAAAGTATTCGCTTTCCCTTTTAATGGAGAGTTCGGCGCTTTTTTCTCTGCAACTGAAGGAACGAATGCTGCATCAAATTGGAATTCTCCATCAATGAGCAAGTCAGAATTTTGCTGCTTCGCAAGCTCAACTGCTTCGCTTACTCGTTCCGTCTCCGGAGATTTAGCTGACCCCTTAGTGGAAAAACTAAGCATAGCTACTTTTGGATCAATATCGAAAAGAGCTGCCGTATCTGCACTTGCCAATGCGATTTCCGCTAGATCCTTGCTATCAGGGGAAATGTTAATCGCGCAATCAGCGAATACATATTTCTCTTCTTCGCGAACCATAATGAAAACACCTGATGTTTTTTTAATGCCAGGTTTTGTTTTAATGATTTGCAGTGCTGGGCGTACCGTGTCAGCTGTTGAGTGAACAGCTCCACTAACAAGGCCGTCAGCTTTCCCCATATAAACAAGCATCGTACCGAAGTAGTTACCACTTTGTAAAATGTCACGAGCTTGTTCATCGGTGGCCTTTCCTTTACGACGCTCAACAAAACTTTCAACCATTTCATCTAAAGCTTCATAGTCCGCTGGATCAAGAATATCCGAAGTAGATATATCAACACCGACTTCTGTTGCTTTCTGTTCTATTTTTTCTTTATTTCCAACTAGTACAGGTGTGATTAAGCCTTCTGCACCGAGTTTACTTACAGCTGTTAAAATTCGTTCATCTAAAGCTTCAGGAAATACCACTCTCTTACTTTCACCACTCATTTTTGCTTTTAATGTATCAAATAGGTTACTCATGTTTTAACCCTCCATTTTCTTTTCTGTACTATATAATAAGACGTTTTGTGTTCAATTAAAAGTATTTCGACAGGAAAATTTTTGGTAAAGCGATTACACCTTATCTTTACCCTATTTTAATGTTCATAATACTTTCGAATTAGCAGAAATGATAATAGGGAACGACTTGTGTTATATTGAATACGGATGAAACAACTATAACACTTCATATAAAAAAGGAGCGATCACACCATGCCAGAAGCAGTAGTAACAATGGATGGATGGTATTGCCTTCACGACTTTCGCACAGTCAATTGGACTGCATGGAAACAAGCGAACAGTGAGGAACGTGAACAGGCGATTAATGAATTCCAACAGCTAATCGGAAAATGGGAAGATACAGAAAAAAGCAAGCAAGGTAGCCACGCCTTGTATACGGTAGTTGGGCAAAAAGCCGACTTCATGATGATGATCTTACGCCCGACAATGGAAGAACTAAATGAGATCGAAACAGTTTTCAATAAATCAAAACTTGCTGAATTCACTTCTAAAGAGTACTCGTACGTGTCTGTTGTTGAGTTGTCTAATTACATGGGAAATGCTGATGAAAATGACCCTGAAATTCAAGGTCGTCTAAAGCCAATCTTGCCAAAGTGGAATCATATCTGCTTTTATCCAATGGACAAGCGTCGTCAAGGGAATGATAACTGGTACGTGCTTGAAAAAGATGAGCGTGCAAAGTTAATGTACGCTCATGGTATGACAGGCCGCCAATATGCCGGTAAAATTCGTCAGTTTATCACAGGATCCATCGGCTTGGATGACTGGGAATGGGGCGTAACGCTTTTTGCCCACGACGTTCTTCAGTTTAAGAAACTTGTCTACGAAATGCGCTTTGATGAAGTCACCTCTCGCTATGGCGATTTCGGTTCTTTTTATATAGGAAATTTGTTAAAAACAGAGGAAGTTCCACAATTTTTGCATGTGTAAATGGTGAAATGCCCCGGTTAGATTCTTAAGAATCTAACCGGGGCATTTTTTATAAATATTTATCTAGCAATGAAAGCTTCTATTATTGAAGCATTTCACAAAAAGGTGAAGACATGTAAACGTTGGAAGCAGAAGATTTTTCAGCCATTTATGTTCCTGTTCAATAACAGATTAAGTACTTTGAATGATAAAAAAATATTGCGGCAACAAGAGATTAGAAAGGTTCTAGTTAAAATGAATTTGAGAAAGATCACGAAGCAGAGAAAATATACTCCCTCCGGAAAGCGAGTATATTTCCTCTGCGGCCTCTGCATAATATTCTTTTTATACAAAAGAGCCTATAAAAAGAGTTGGTGGAGTGGGAAATACACTACCACATTTGACAGAGAGCCTTTTTTTGTCCTTCGTCCTCCTTAACATTCTTCTGAGCAATATATTGACAACTTTTACTCATATCTAGAGGAGATACCTTCATATAGTGTTAGAGAGTCAGTTTTAATAAGCGAGGTGACAAGGTGGCAGTCGTTCCCTACACAGAGAAGCAACTTAAATTACTGGCACGATTAATGAGAGCGGAAGCTGAAGGAGATGGGAAACAAGGCATGTTGATGGTAGGGAATACTGGGGTCAACCGTGTTCGTGCGGACTGTATTGATTTTACAGACATCCGTTCAATTGAAGATATGGTCTATCAGAGTCCGGGTGGATTTGAAGCAACACAGAAGGGATATTTTTATCAACGTGCAAGACAGCAAGATATCGATCTCGCTCGGCGCCTTATTAACGGTGAGCGTTTTAATCCAGCTACGAACACACTTTGGTTCTTCATGCCCGAGGGAGAATGTCCAGCTACATGGTTTGACCAGCCAAACGTCGGCAGGTTTAAGTCCCATTGTTTCTACGCTCCATCTCGAGCAGACTGCCCTACTGTTTATTAATCAAATGAAGGAGTGATTAGTTTGGCAAAGTATCAAGGAATGCAAGGGATACCTCAAGGAAATATGCCTTATTATCCATATATGTACCAGTATGGACCAGCCGTTCCTGTCACAAGTAACGCGTATAATAACGGGAATAACAACGGAAACAATGGGGGTCCCGGACCTGGACCTGCCAACCAAAATGGCATGCAAGTCCCACAGATGAATAATGGAAATAATGGAAACAACGGGAATGGGATGTTACCTGAGGAAGAGTCTTATATTGAAAACATTTTGCGTTTAAACCTCGGCAAAGAAGCTACTGTTTATATGACGTTTGAAAATAATGATGAATGGAATGCAAAAGTATTCAAAGGTATCGTTGAGGCTGCCGGACGCGATCATATAATTATTAGTGACCCCCAAACAGGAAAAAGGTATCTCTTACTTATGATTTATTTAGATTACATTACCTTTGATGGGGAGATTAATTATAGTTACCCGTACAACGGAGCAACTACCAGTAATGGAATGGCTAACTATTCCCCACGTTAACCTTGCCTTTCCCTATTGTTATAAGCTTCATCCCAATTGAAAGGGGTGATCGTATGCGACATCCCTATGAACCACTAATCCAATTGCAACTAGCAACCATTTGCATTGCAGTTATACTTGCTGTAGTTGCCATTTTCAACTTAGAACACAAATGGATCATACTCATCATGTTTTACATCTTAACTATCAGCCTGCTTATTGAAAGTTTAGTTGAATATAAAAAGCAGCAACTGATTCCAAGCATAAGTCAGTTGCTGCGAGCTATTATTTTATTTATATTTACGACCATTCTTTACTTTTAAATATGTTTAACAACTGCATAACCTAACAAAATCCAGCCAATTAAAAAGGCTAATCCCCCAACCGGCGTAATCATAGCAAAGGTCTTTATCCCTGTCGGAGCGTAAATGTATAAGCTACCCGAAAATAAGATAATCCCGACTAAGAAAAACCAACCCGCTCCGGTCATAAGCCCGGTCTGGGTTTTCATCATCAATAATGCCGTTACAAAAAGCGCCATCGTGTGAAACATTTGATAGTCAACAGCCTTCTCCCATTGACTTAGACCTTTTGCTGAAACTTTCCCTTCTAATCCATGTGCTCCAAATGCCCCTAAAGCCACGGCAAGAAGACCATTCAATACACCTAATAATAAAAATAATTTCATTAGTGATTCTCACTCCTTAAAAATCAAAAATCGACTTACCATTTGCCTCATCATGTTCATCCGATTTCGTATCGGGTGATTTTTTTTGGACCGGCTCGTCACTCCCCATCATTTGTCGAATTTCCTCAACTGTAGGTTCCTGAACTGACTTTTTATCAGCTGTTCCTGTATGTTCTGCATTCTGGTCAAGTACAAGATCTGCCAATAGTCTCACAGCCCGTATATGCTCACGTACTTTGGGATCATCGCCATGATTAAGCATAGCTTCTTGTATTTCACTCGACATCTTTTTAAGTATCGTTTGATTGGAAATAGCCATTGATGTTGACTCCTTTTTAAAATGATAGCATGATTCGCAATTATCATAACACGCTGCAAGGCTGGGTGTCTTGAAAAGAGCTATTTGAAATCATAATTCGACGATAAATTGAACCTTTTGTCAAACTGCTCAACAAAAAAGACTTCTTCCATAACAAAAAGTCCGAACCGATACTATGAAGTTAACAAATATTCAACAATCAAAACAATCAACAAGACTGCATTAGGAGCACTCAACGATACTAACCGCTTGACCCATCGCCCTTTAAATTCACGATCGCGCTTCGCCTCTGTATGAAAATTCGCTCGATTTCGATCACCATTCACGTAAGCTCCTGTTAACAATCCTGATAAAAGTAAAGGAATACCTGCAGCTAGGGCAATAATCTTCAAAAACAAATTCCAATCTCCCGTTACAATACCTACGATTAATGCTATCCCCGTGATTAACGCACCTACCCCAACAAACTTCAGCACGTTATCCCTCCTTTAATCATTCTTACGTTCCAATTCCTAAAAAGTTTCATAGATAAAAAAGCAGCCCCACACGAGTTCGAGTGAGACTGCCTTTTAGTGAAGATTATAAAATCCCTAAAGCATTTAAGAATATTAATAAAATTGAAATCGGTGCTACAAACTTGATAATCACATACCACACGTTTCCTACTCGTGACCCTGTGAAGTCTGTTGCATCAAGGGCTTGTTCTTTTGTGAAATACCAGCCCACAAATAATGCCATCGACAATCCACCTAACGGCAATAGGACATTTGAAGCAATGTAATCCATCGAGTCTAAAATATTATTCTCACCGATCGGAGTAACGCCAGCCCAGATGCCAAAACCTAACGAAACGATAATTCCAAGAACGAACATGATAGCACCCGTAAGAATACTTGAGAACCGTCGAGACCAGTTAAAGATCCGCATGAAGTAAGCAGTAGGAACCTCTAAAATTGATATGGAGGAAGACAATGCTGCTAAAACCAACGCAAAAAAGAAGACTAATCCTACGATTCCACCGAAAGGAATTTGCTCGAAAATAGTCGGTAATGTAATGAACACGAGTGGTGGGCCTGAAGCTGGATCAATACCAAAAGCAAAGACAGCTGGAAAGATAACAATCCCTGAAATTATCGCGAAAAATGAATCCATTAGGCCGATTCCAATCGTAGCCCCGGGAAGTTTATGATCATTAGATAAATAACTTCCGTAAGTTAACATCGCGCCCATCCCTAAACTTAAGGAGAAAAAGGCTTGACCTAAGGCAGCAATATAAATACCTGGGTCACTGAACGCGGACCAGTCCGGGGAAAACAAGAACCTTACCCCTTCTGACGCACCTTCAAATGAAAGGCTATAAAATGCAAGAATAATTAATATAATAGCAAGTAACGGCATAAATATTTTATTAGCCGATTCAATCCCTTTTTTCACCCCGCTGACTACGATAATAATCGTTAACGTCATAAATAGGGCTACCCAAAATAAAGGTTGCCAAGAATGGGAGGTAAATTCACCGAAGGCAGCTCCATAGCCAGCCTCAGGTTGTGTAGAAAAATAACCTGTTAGGTAATTCCAAAAATAGTAAATGGACCAACCTGCCACAACACAATAAAAGCCTAAAATCAAAAAGGCACTGAATACTCCAAAAAAACCTGATAAAAACCATGGCGTGCCTGGGGCTAACTTTTTATAGGAACCGACGACATCACTTTGCGCTCTGCGTCCAATACTAACTTCTGTTAGTAATAGAGGAACCGCAATTAAAATAACGAAAAGCAAATACAACAATAAAAAGGCGCCTCCTCCATTGTTTCCTGCCACAAAAGAGAAACGCCATATGTTACCTAAGCCAACAGCTGATCCCATAGCAGCAAGCATAAAACCAAGCTTTGTACCCCACTTCTCTCTACTCATTATCTTTTCATCTCCCTTCGTTCTATTAATAAATATACATCAGCATATCACACTTTTTTATAGAAACGATATACGCTCTTAAATTTCAATATATTTACAGGTGAATACCTACTTCGAATTTTAATAATTCTTGTTCTTCATTTATTCACAAGTTTAGGATCAAATTGTAAACAATCCGTACCTGTTGTTTTTAACACCGTACTTGAAGGCATTTCTTTTCCCTTAAATCCGTATGCTTTGCACCCTCGTGGGAATTTTGGGTTCCACGTTGTAAAAAAATGCTTACATTTAAAACAATTAACTTTTGCCATGATAACCCTCTTTCTCAAAAAAGATATATGGTAGAATCATAGCATAGGTAATCTTCTTCTACTAGGATGTGTAGGTATGAGTCAATGGTTTGGCCCTTCAAGTAAGTATTCATTTGAAATATTCGGTTTCAGTCACCTTGTCATGTTGACTTTATTTTGTCTCAGTTTTATTTATCTATTGTTTTATTCTTCTCATTTTAAAAGAGGGACAAGAGCACACGAACTCATAAGATGGACGCTGCTCATTCTTCTAGTTATTTCCGAGTTAAGTTATCAGATTTGGGCTGTAACTCATGATTTATTTTCATCTATTGAGCATCTCCCTCTGCATTTATGCGGAATAGCATCCATCTTTGGTGTCATTAGTTTACTTACATATAATAAAAAACTCATTCAGTATAACTTTTTTATAGGGATTATCCCTGCAGTAGTCGCTCTTATCACACCGGAGATTCCACATGGTTATGAACACTTTCGTTACTGGAAATTCTTCATTCATCACATGGCGATTCCATGGACTAGTTTATTTTTAATCTTAACAACAAAGGTTTCAATTAACTGGAGAGTCATGAGTGAAACTTATTGTTATCTAGTCATCTATGCCTTAATAATCGGAGGGTTTAATTCAATTTTCGGAACAAACTATTTGTATTTAGCCCATCCCCCTGCAGCAGTAACTATACTCAGCTATCTTGAAGTAGGAGTAGGCTATCACTTGAATCTGGGATTCTTAGCTTTTAGTATATTTATAATATTATTAATGCTCTATAAATGGATAGAATGTGTAAGAAGGAGTGAAAAAGATGGAATTTAAATTAATGAATAACTTTGAAACCTATACTGATATACTTAGCCGTTGCTATCCAATGATGGAAATTAAAACGGCAGAAGATAAAAAAGATGCTGTGGAGCACAGGCAAGCTATCGACCAATATGAGACAGTTTCACACATTGGAGTTTATGAAGAAGAAACATTGCTTGCAGGTTATATCCATTATGCATTTCCAATGAACATATACGGACAGACTTTACCAACTACGGGTGTCGGCACGCTCGCTGTTGATCTCCCCTATAAGAAGCGTGGGATTGCCAAACAAATAATTACTCACGCAATTGAAAAATCAAAAGGTGAGGGATATGCACTTATCCAACTTTATCCTTTCCGCCCTGATTTCTATCGGAAAATGGGCTTTGGATTTGGTCCTCAATTAAACGTCTTTCGCTTTTCAGCTGAACAAATTCCCTATAACTCTGAAGCAGAGCCTGTCATTCGATTAGATGGAAACAACTTGGAGGAAATCATGCGTTGTTACCACGACTGGTCAGAAGACACGCACGGTTCTTTTGATAAACAAGAGTATGAATTCCGACACATATCTGCCGCTCATACCCATACGGTTGGCTGTAGAGTGAACGGACAGTTAAAAGGGTACTTAGTATATGAAATGAAACATCATCAAGATTTTAATCATGATATGAAAATACTCGACTGGTTTACGACTTCAAATGAAGCTTTCCAATCGTTATTAAACTTCCTTCATCAACAAAAGGACCAAGTTCATTCGATTATTTTCCCAACGTTCGATGATGATTTTGCCTTTTTATTAAACGATCCACGCCATCAATCGGAACGTTTAATCCACCGTATTTATCACGAAACACATGAAAGAGGAACAGGATTGATGTACCGCATCCTTAATGTACCGCTGTTTATGACCTATATAGAAGATCATTCATTTGGCCAACAAACTGTAGGTATCAATTTTGAAGTTTCTGATTCTCTTATGAATACCAACGAAACATACAGCTTTCAGTTTACTAACGGAAAACCAACGGTAAACGATGCTCCTTTGAAGCATGGAATAACCTTATCTCTAGAAATTGCTGACCTCTCCTCTTTACTTATGGGATGCATCTCCTTAGAAAAGTTGCTTAAATACAATAAGGTAACTGCTTCAGGTGATTCCGACGAAATTGCTAAAGCTATTGAACTATTCGGCCATCCACAGAAACCTGTCAGCTGGACATTTTTCTAATCCCTTAAAAACGTTCCCTTTTCCTATCGATTTGGAAAAGGGAGCATTTTTTAACCTTTATTCTGATTTTCCAAACGTTCTAAACGTGCTTCTAATAATTCATACTCTTCACGGGTCACAAAGCCAAGTTCTTTTACATGGTCCTGCATTCTAGCTTTACCCTGCTCGTTCCACTCACTATTTTTCTTTTCTCCTTTTGAAACCCAAGAGTTTAGCATTTCTTTAGCTTCAGTTGGAGTAACCTCCCCCTTTTTAACCATGTCATTCAGTACATTTTCAAATTTTTCTTTCCCACTTATCGCTGCACCAAGTCCTAAATAAAATCCTTTTTTTAATAAACTCATTCAAATTCCTCCTTATTTTCGTCTTATATTTTTAATCATTCGGAAATGAGTCATTCCGATTATGAGGAATCCGACAACTCCTAAAGTAGCGGCCAACCAAGCAAAGGGCAGGTAACCAGCTGATCCACTCTTCTGAAGATAAAAGATCCCGACCGTACCTATTATGAATAATACAAAAGAGAGCCATGAATAAAAAAGATAAAACTGATGAAAAAGCTTTTGCTGGTGAGTTTCTGTCTTCCATTCCCTTTCCTTATCCCCATCTTCTAAATACTCAATAAGAGCTCTCGGTAAAGATAGTAACGGTTTGGCTGTATCTCTGGCAATATCCTTATATAATGAGAAGCTCGAACTTTCTCCAGTCATCCATTTTTTAATGACTGGTCTCCCCCACTCTACTAAGTCAACTTGAGGGTAAATTGAAGTTAATACTCCTACAATAATTGATGTTGCTCTTCCTAAGAAGGCATAATCAGCAGGTAATTGGATCGGTTGCTCCTTAACAAACTCCTGTAAATCTTCTAAGATATCATTCATCACATGGGCGTCTAATTTATCAAAGCCACCTTCTAAATACATATCCGTTGTCTGTTTGATCATTTTCTTAATCTTTTCTGTATCAGCATTATCTAGTAGAAAGTCCATTTCCCTTAAGGCATCAATCACTCGATCATAGTCATCTAATATGAAGCCTTGAACCATCATTCGAATCGAATTAGCATCTCGCTGTTTCACTTCTCCGACCATCCCAAAGTCAATAATAACTACTGTCCCATCTGGCTTTAACATCAAGTTTCCTGGATGAGGATCGGAGTGAAACATGCCCGCAAATAAAAATTGTTCTACACATAAATCAAAGAGAATCTTCGCAATATGCTCACGTTGAATTTGATGACGTTTCATAAATGGTAAGTCTGTAATTTTCGCTCCATCTATCCACTCCATCACTAGGACTCTTTTAGTCGATAATTCACTATAATAGTCCGGAATATATACATTTTCGAAATCTTTAAATCTCTTTTTAAAATGGTTGCCGTTTTCAAGTTCCATCGTGAAATCCAACTCATTGGTGATCACAGCGACCACTTCCCTGTACAAAGCAGGTAAGTCTGCTTTTCTTCCGTATCTCGTGAATTTAGACAATATGAAAAATACTATTCTTAAAGCCTTAAAATCCATTTGAAAAATTTCTTTCACTCGATAACGCTGTACTTTAACTGCTACAGGTGTTCCATCTAAAAGTTCCGCTTTATATACTTCACCAATAGAAGCAGAAGCAATTGGCTTTTTCTCAATATGACTAAAATGTTCATCAATAGGCCCATTCCAATCTTCTTCGATTGTTTTCTTAGAATATTTAAAAGGAACAGGCTTCACTCGATCCACCAATCCTTCTAATTCATGAATGAAAGCCTGGGGAAGTAAATCTCCCCTCGAACTTAGAAACTGACCAAATTTTATGAGCAGCCCGCCTAGACGGATGGCATTCCTTCTATATTCTTCAGCCTGACGAACGAGCAATGCTTCCCATTTTTGTCTTGTTTCCTGATCCCAAATTCGGTGAGTTTTCTTAAACCAGAATAATTGAGCGAGGAACTTAATGGACATCCATACAATTACAGTTATTCGATAGAACGATATGTATTTGAAGCGTTGATTCATTCCACTCTCCCCAATCTATCAGAACCGACATTTGTTACATTACCCTTTGCGACCTTTTCTCAATCTTTTTTAAGTAAAAATCCATCCTCTTCTAAAGATCTCTATAACCTACCTTTAATAATTAAGATTCACTAATCATCCAAAAATGATTCATTTATCCCTGATCGCTTAGTTCTCTTAGTTTTTTACTTCATCATCACAAAAAAACAGTTACAAACTCCTATAAAAAAGCACTTTTAACTGATGACCTTTCATTACCATTACCTGAAAAATACTACCAATATACTATTCTAAATTTTTTGAATATTTTCACCCATACTATTATAATGAACATGCGGATCACGAAATAAATTCCACATAGGAGGTTTTCATGCACATGAAAAAACAGATCACTGCATTACTATCAGCCAGCGTCTTAACATTATCATTGTTTGCTCCTGCAGCAACAGCTAATGTTAGTAACAGCTCAACGTACGATAATTGGAACGTAGAACGGTATGGAGACCGAATTGATATTGATGGTCTGCTTAAAAAAGAATCTGAACAAGATGGATTCCAAGAAGATGCCAATCAAAAGATCAAAGAAAGCGCGCAAGACATTAATTTTAACGATGAAGAACCTAAATCCGACCCGAACAACACAGACGGCAATTTTACATACGATGGAGGAACAAAGCTATTTTTAAATAGGGACTTAGCTTTTAAAGAATTTACGCTACGTAGTGTTGGTGACCATGCAGAAGTTTGGGTGGCCAATGATCTTTCTTTCCCAGAAGGCGATCCACGTGAAGACCATGTGGTTACCCAGAAACAGGTTAATATGATGACAGAGGAATTTGATAGCAATATGTATCCTGTGGCAACAGATTTCTTTGGCACCCCAGATTCATTAGATGGAAGTGATTCTCTATTGCCAGGAATGGTTGGACTTCCTGAAGGTTATTATGAAGGAGACGGAGATAAAATACTGATTATGGTCGATAACATACCAGACGATAACTACAATGATCCAGACTATCCATTCTTTGTTGCTGGATTTTTCTGGCAAACCTTAGAAAACTATACAGACCGTAATATGATAACAATCGACACTAATAACTGGGAAGAGCGGTTGGAGAGTACGTTCTTCGGTACAACCATCCATGAGTTACAACATCTTATTCATGCTGACAACGATTCCGATGAAACTACATGGCTGAACGAAGGAATGTCTACCTTCTCTGAATACCTAGGCGGCTACGGAATGGACAGTGGTTCGATTAACTTCTTGCTTGATCATCCCGAGAACTCTTTGACAAGCTGGGATGAGCATGTTGGAGCAGAAACAGGTCCTGAAACGATCGCTGATTATGGGTTAGTTCAGCTGTTCACGCTTTATAACTACGAACAATTTGGACAGGAATTCATCCGTTCTGTAGCAAAGAATGAATTGAACAGTATTGAAAGCTTTGAGAATGCATATGAAGAATTTGGTATCAATACAACATTTAATGAAGTATATCAAAACTTCACCTCTGCTCTCGTCATGGATGATAACAAATTTAAGAGTGGCAAGTACGGATTTGAAAACATCGACCTCCGTAATATTCCTGTTAGCGGCGAGGACGATCTACGGGGAATGACTGTGAACTTTGAGAAAGCAAAGGATTATGAAAAAGACGGTGTTCCTGCCTGGGGTACAGATTTTAAGGAGTTTAATATTGAGCCAGGTGAAAATGTAGAAGATTTCAGCTTTAACGGTGTTGATTTCATGCCTATCCAGTGGGAGACTACGGGAGATCCTCTCGGTAGTGAAGAACAAGTCCTGTTTGGCGGATCTGGAGATGAAGTCGATAACAAATTAATTTTTGAAGCTGACTTAACTACTTTAAAGGAAGCTACTTTAAACTTTGAACACTTCATTGATATTGAAGAACAGTGGGACTTTGGTGTAGTTCAAGTTTCTACTGATAATGGTGAGACATGGACTTCTCTTGAAAATGAAAACACTCGCTCAGATGTAGTTGACGAAGGGTATCCGAAGATCAAAGAAAATATCCCGGGATTCACCGGATACTTCGAAGACTATCAGGAAGAATCTTTTGACCTGTCTAGTTATACTGGAGAGGAAGTATTAGTCTCCTTCCGCTATCTTACTGACTGGGGATTTAATGATTTAGGATGGTTCATTAAAAATATTGAAATCCCTGAAGCTAGCATTTCTTTTGACGGGAGCAGCGATATAGTTGAAGATTTTGTTAATGAAAATGAATTAAAAGAAAGATACGTAAATTATGGTGTAACATTCATTAAAGAAAATAAAGCTGGAAAACAACAAGTGATTGAAGTTGATCCTTTTAATATTACAAAAGAAGATGCTTTAAACATCCAAAAAACTTTCCGACCTGGAAAAACATATATGACCACTTACTATGCAGCGCCACAGGATGAACTCAATCCTGTAGAATTTGAATATGAAGTGACTTATAAAGAAAAAGGTCCTAAGAAGCAGAAATAATAGAAATAAAGACAACCAGCCCCGCACTGAGTAGTTCAGTTTTGGAGTAACTATTTCCCTCCTTAATTGGACTACTTTTTTATATGAATTTGAAAATGAAATTGTAACAAAATGCCTGTTCTTCAACTAAAGCCCCAGATTGTTTAATAAAAGTGTGGAGGTTCCGTTGCTTTTCATCGGAGAATGGGGGATGGGAAAGGGGGAGACTCCAGTGGGATACGCGGGTTAGATGAGACCCCGGAAGGCGCCAGCCTGAGGAGGCTCAGCGCACGCCGACGGAAAGCGACTCCTTCCCCACCGCACCTTTCTCTACACCATTATCTCAGAATCGGGTCTTTAACAATCCTGCTTGTTAGTTGAATAACTCCTTAGATATCAACAAAAAGAACACCAAATTGCTGATGCTCAATTCATCTTACATTTTTAACGTTTACACCTCAAAACTGAACTACTTAACCCCGCACTGGCTGGCTTTTTTTCATCCATAGTTTGAGGACCAGTTGAACATTAACTTCCTTTTTCATATGCTTGCGCTTCCCTCCCCTCTTGTGTCATGCTTTTATCAAAAGGAAAAAGGTGATTAATTTGCATATCCGTGAATTAGAAGTAAAACAACTACATACAGTAGCGGAATGGCTGCATGGCATGAATGAACAGGATAAACATTATGTGGCCTGGCTAGCGTCAGATCCAAATGAGATTTTCGAACAAATCTGGACACTTACCCAATTCAAGGAGCCGCTGGCCTATGTGGCTTGGGATGGTGAAGAAATTATAGGTTTTATCGGCATCCTTCCTTTCTTCGAGCAAAAAATGTGTCGACTACTCGGACCTTTTTCTATTCACAAGGGAACAGAAGTAATCGAAAGTTTATGGGACAAGGCTTCACTAACCATTCAACTCCACTTTGATGCTGTAAAGGTTGCTTGTTTCAAGGAAAATAGCGATCTTGTCTCCTTTGCAGAGCGCCATCATTTCCACTTGTATAATACGGAGAAAACTTTAGCCCTTCATCAATCACATTATTCACCTTCGTCTGAAAAGTATCCGACTATTGAAGAAGTACAAGATAATGACCACACTCAATTACATGAACTTCACCCTGCTGGAGCTTACTATACAACGAAAGAAATGATTGAACTTTCCTCACAGGAGACGAATAAATTATGGGGGTATAAACAGGATGGCGAATTAGCAGGTTACCTCTACTTTGAATGGATCACCCCAGAAGAAGGAGAAATCTGTTTTGTTAATGTACACCCCTCGGTCCGTAGCAGTGGAATTGGTTCAGCTTTAATTGACCATGCTTTGCAATATGCGTTCTATGTTTTTGATGTTCAAGTTGTAACAATCTCTGTTCGAACGAATAATGATGTAGCAGAGCAGTTATATGAAAGTTTAGGTTTTAAAGAAATTCATACGATATACGCTTATGAAAGGGAAGCTAAAGATACATCTTCAAATACAATTTATCACTGAACCAGAGCATTTCGCTCTGGTTCTTAGTTATTTTAGCGATTGTTTTTTTATGAAAAGGGAAAAGAGAACGAGTAGTTATTTTGAATGGAGGTAAAACATGAAACAAGAGATTGAACGTGTCTTAAGAAAAATGAATGATTTATCTACTATAGAAGAAATTCGTCAAGTTGTTGGGGGAGATATTAACGAAGCTTTTTATGTTCGTACAAAAGAAGAGCAGTACTTTATAAAAGGGAATAGTGGTGTTCCCTCTCATTTTTTCAAAGCCGAGTCATCTGGTTTACAACTCATTCGTGACTCTCATACCATCTCTGTTCCAAGAGTTTATTACTATGATGAACCTCAACAAGGCGAAATTGGAATGTTAGCAATGGAGTGGATCGATGGACAGGAAAAAACTCATACCCAAGAGAAGTTAGGAAGAAATTTAGCACTTATGCACCAACAAATTTCTGATCGTTACGGTTTTAGTGACCCTACTTTTGTCGGCGAACTGGACCAGCCTAATGACTGGAGGGATTCATGGCTAGACTATTATCAAGATTTTCGATTGAACCACCAATTTAACATCGCTCTTGAAAAAGGACGACTACCTGAGAAAAGGAAAATCAGACTTGAAAAACTTATACTTAATCTTGAACAGTGGATCCCCTCATCCCCCGCACCTTCTCTCCTACATGGGGATTTATGGGGCGGAAACTTTATAGCTGGTCTAGAGGGCGAGCCATTCTTAGTTGACCCATCCATCGTATATGGAGATTCTGCATTTGAGCTAGCATTTACTGAATTATTCGGAGGGTTTCAGTCATCCTTTTATGAGGCTTATGAAGAAATCTCTCCTCTACCTAAAACCTATGAAGAAATGAAGCCATTATATCAGCTTTTCTATTTACTTGTTCATTTGAATATATTTGGTGAAAGTTATGGACCTCCAGTTGACCGCATTTTAAAAAGGTATGTGGGATAATCATATAATTGTCTTTACTTCTAATATTTTCTATTGGCTTTTTTGTGAATTCGTATTAAAATAAATAACGCTGTATATTTATTCTTACATTTAATTTTTAGACGGGAGAGCTACTTTATGAAAGCAAGGCAATTTAATGCTTCTTCTCATTTGAAGTTTATTATTCCTTCATTATTAGGCATTATCTTATTCATGGTGCCCTTTTATAATGCAGAAGACGAATCAGTCACGATTTTAATCGCAATACTAGCGACGTGGCTTCAAGATATTTTAACAAACTATTTATCACTTATTATGATGGTCATTATTTCAATAACAGCGATCATTACACTGATAGTGAAAATAATTGGACCCGATAAATTAGATCGCACTCCATTCTTCAAGTCCCTTTTTAATGTCCCGACAATTTGGGTCATTACACGAATATTAGGAATGATTTTTGCTATGATGGTCTATTTCCAAGTGGGGCCAACAGCTGTCACATCTGCAAATACAGGTGCGCTTCTCTTAGATGATCTTCTTCACGTTTTATTCGCTGTCTTTCTTTTTGCAGGTTTGTTCTTACCTTTGCTACTGAACTTTGGACTTCTAGAATTGTTCGGTGTATTGCTAACGAAAATTATGCGACCTCTTTTCAAACTCCCTGGTCGTTCTTCCATTGATTCCTTAGCTTCTTGGTTAGGAGACGGGACAATTGGCGTGTTGCTTACGAGTAAACAGTATGAAGAAGGACATTACACTAAGCGTGAAGCAGCAGTTATTGGTACAACATTTTCGGTAGTTTCGATCACATTTAGTCTCGTTGTCATCTCGGAAGTGGACCTTGAGCATATGTTCATTCCTTTCTATATAACCGTTGCTATTGCTGGATTTATCGCAGCATTAATTATGCCACGCATTCCACCTCTGTCTCGTAAAGCAAACACATACGTTACAGAAGAGGCGAATGAAATTGGGGAAGAAATTCCTTCCGAGCATAATACCCTTACGTATGCATATTCTCAAGCCGTAGAACGTGGGAGCAAAGCAAAAGGACCTAAGCAATTTTTTAAACAAGGTGGCCAGAACATTCTAGATATGTGGATGGGAGTTGCTCCGATCGTAATGGCTCTTGGTACAATCGCGCTCATTATTGCGGAGTTCACGCCAGTATTTACTTGGCTCGGCTATCCGTTCATACCCTTACTTGAACTATTGCAAGTCCCTTATGCCCAAGCCGCGTCCGAAACGATTCTTGTCGGATTTGCTGACATGTTCTTACCTGCGATTATCGGGGCAGGAATTGAAAGTGAAATGACCCGTTTTGTCATTGCCACTCTGTCAGTAACCCAGCTGATTTACATGTCTGAAGTTGGTGGATTATTACTGGGTTCGAAGGTACCTGTAAATATGAAAGATTTATTTATTATTTTCCTTCTACGTACCCTGATCACTTTACCAATTATAGCAGGCATTGCTCACATTATTTTTTAATAGTTGATAGAAAAAACAGCCGCTCCTTTTAAAGTGGACCCTATGTCAAGGACACTTTGAAAAAAACTACTAACATTTATCACTCTTACCT